>CAYZKY010000114.1:0-20637 GCA_964478815.1 uncultured Verrucomicrobiota bacterium | reverse complement strand
AAGGCCGCCATGTCGTTGAAGGAACTGCCGCCGCACAACAGGGTGCAGACGGCGACGATCAAAATATCGATCAACTCGTGGTGCCGCGTGCGCCGGACGCGCGGATCGGGCAGGTTTTGGAAATGTTCGACCAGGCTCAGTTTCGGATGCAAGTTTTGCATCCGGTTGTATATAAACACTTTATAAAATCGGACCAGAGAAAAATGTCCGGACCGGACCGCTCAGAAGACTCGAAATATTTAGATGCGTTTGCCCTGTCAATTCGGGATGAGATTCAAACGGCCAGTCAGCGCCCTCCATGCCCGCGGCTCGCGCCTGCTCTCCCCAAAATCTCAATCCCCTCGAAATTTTCTTGCTTCTCTATCGGCTTGATTTTCCGTGACTTGCACACATTAGTCTACATTTTAATCGAATAGAATTTGCGTAAATCAAAATTGAGTGATAGGATCTAGGCCAGAACAAAATGTAGACTAACCGCCATGAACACGCCACCGATGCCCGCGCCGTTGGATTTCCACCCACCCTTGGCTCCTGTGCGTTCCTCCTTCCGCGGATGCCTGAGCCATCCTCTAGCCGAAAGTCCGCTCCATCATCTTCGCCCTTTGCCGGACACTCTCCTCACCTTATCCCGGATCGCCCCTGCTTTCGCTCCCTCCCTGCTCCTCGGTCTCGGCCATCGGTCCTCCGAGGCCCCCGGGCTTGAAACGACCCCTGAAACGAGCTTGAAACGCGTTGAAACGACCCTGAAATAAATGTAGAAACCCTGAAACGTTTCAACGAAATTTCAAGCCCGACCTCGATTTATCAACGACTTACAAAAACTGAACTCTTGAAACGCGAAAATTTTCAAAACGCTGAAACGCCACCCATGAAAACCACCCCTCCATCGCCCCCGGTGGGCACCGTTGCCCCACCGCTCGGGGGCGGCCGGATCGCCTCCCCCAGCAGGGCGAGCGCATCCCACCTTCACGCCTTTCACCCCCGATTGGGTAGGGCAGACGCCTCGTCTGTCCCGGTCGGGCGCCTCGCCCGACCGTCGTCCTCCCGCGTTCCATCCAGCGTCGAGTCAATCGACCGGATCCCCTCGGTCGATCTCCCCTGCGGTGCCTCCCCGAATCCATTGCCCTTCGGAAGCCGGCCCATTTACACAGCGCTTACACAGCATTTACACAGCAAAATGTTGCATTTACACAGTCGTTTTCAGTCTACATTTATCCCTAAACCATTCACCATCAACTCGTTTCACGTTTATGGCCTCCGACCAGCCTTTTTTCCAGACCTCGACCCGCTCTTCCGGCCCCCTCACCCTCTCCCACTTGCTTCCTGCCGCTTCACTCCCCGTGTCCGCACCCGCTGAACTGTCCGGAACCTTCAATCGCCTTGTGTTTGCCGATGGCCTCAGAACATGATTCCCGATGCTTGCGAAGGTTTGCTCAGCCGCGGTCAACGGGATTGAAGCGTACCCCGTCGAAGTCGAGGTCGATTCCGGCTGGGGCGATACCGGCATCGTCATCGTCGGCTTGCCGGATACGGCGGTAAAGGAATCGCGGGACCGCGTGACCACGGCGATCACGAATTCCGGGTTCAAATTTCCGCTGGGCAAGACCACGATCAATCTCGCGCCCGCCGACGTGAAGAAAGAGGGGCCGAGCTTCGACCTGCCCATTGCAATCGGGATGCTGGCGGCGAGCGAGCAGTTCGCCTCCGACCAGGTGGAGAACTTCGCGATGGTGGGAGAGCTGGGGCTCACGGGCGTGGTGCGGGCGGTGAAGGGCGTGCTGCCGATTGCCTTGCAAGCACGGCGGGAAGGCAAGGCGGGGCTGCTCGTGCCCCCGGAAAACGCGGCCGAAGGCGCGGTGGTCGAGGGGCTGCGGGTGTTCCCGATCCGCAATCTGCGCGAAGCCGTCAGCTTTCTCGAAGGCGACGTCAAGTTGCAACCGGTCAAGGTCGATCTCGCCCAAATCTTCGATGTCCCGCCCGCGGACGGCCTCGATTTCGCCGATGTCAAAGGCCAGGAATCCGTGAAGCGCGCCCTCGAGATCGCCGCCGCGGGCGGGCATAACGTCATCCTCGTGGGGCCTCCAGGCACGGGAAAATCGATGCTGGCCAAGCGCCTCCCCAGCATCCTGCCGCCCCTCACCCTTGAGGAAGCACTCGAAACGACCCAGATTCACTCCATCGTCGGCCAGCTCGCCCCCGGGCAGGCGCTCGTCACGCGCCGCCCCTTCCGCTCGCCGCATCACACGGTGAGCGATGCCGGCTTGCTGGGCGGTAACATCAATCCCACACCCGGCGAGATTTCGCTCGCCCATCACGGCGTGCTCTTTCTGGACGAACTGCCGGAGTTCAAGCGCAACGTCCTGGAGACGCTGCGGCAACCGGTCGAGGAAGGGCGCGTGACGATTTCCCGCGCCGCCGGCAGCATGACCTTCCCCTCCGAATTCATGCTCGTCGCCGCGATGAATCCAACCCCAGACGGCAAAATGCCCGCCGAGAGCCGCAGCTCACCCCGCGAAATCCAGAATTACCTGGGCCGCATCTCCGGCCCGCTCCTCGACCGCATCGACCTCCACATCGAAGTCCCCGCCGTGAAATTCCGCGAGATGAGCGCCCGCCGCACCGGCGAAGGCTCGACGGCGATTCGGGAACGGGTGATCGCCGCCCGCCGCCGCCAGCAAGCGCGCTACCAGGGCCGCGGCCGGGTGTCGTGCAACGCGCGGATGGCGACCCGCGACCTCCAGGACTTCTGTGCCCTCAGCCCCTCCACCCTCGAACTGCTCCGCTTCGCCATGCAGGACCAAAACCTCAGCGCCCGCGCCTACGACCGCATCCTCAAAGTCGCCCGCACCATCGCCGACCTCGCCGGCTCAGACACCCTGAGCGAAGAGCACGTCTCGGAAGCCGTGCAATACCGCTCCCTCGACCGCCAGTTGTGGGGGTGATTTAGCACTACTCGGTGATCCATTCCCAGCCCTGAAGCCCTACGACTCGAAAATTCAAGATCAATGGCGGCCGCGAGCGACGCCCTGAACTGGCTTGCTTCGCGGCACTGTCAAGCTGGATTCCAAGGGATAATCAGAATTGAAAACTTGGTTGACACTTTGATTCGCTGATTACAAGAATTCTGAAAGGGATTTACCAAGATGCGCGAACACCGTGAATTGACCAAATACGTCGCTCTGTGGATCTGTTGGACCGCTCTCGTCGCCGCGGTATCCGCAGCTCAGATCAACACAACTTTTGAGTTGCCATCCTTTGCGGCAACAATTCTCGAAAGCCAATTCCCGGAACCTAAATCAACAGACCTGTCCGATTTGCGCCGTCATCGTCAAGATTTGGAGTTCTTCCGAGAGTCCGTACTGGAAGGTTACAATCGCGGACTTAAGGATTATGCATTAAAGCTTGACACAGCATCCAAGCAGTTAGAACAAAACCGACGAATGGGCCGGATCGCCAAAGATGCATATGGCAAATCTCACGTCAGGATACAGGAAGAACTTACAAAACTGCGACCGGATGGCGATTATCTAATGGTTTACAAGTTGTTCCTCGCGCGTTACCAGAGGCGAGCTAACTGGGTCATTCAGGAAATTACGCGAAAGGAACGGCAGCAATTGCGATTCTAGTTAATTATGTACAACTTTGTTGATCACGTAATTAAGAACGTAGATTCGGCGTTCAACGCATTTGCAGTCCTGCTCCCACTTTTTGCTTTTGGAACTTTGAGCTCGATAATCTGCTCTTATATATACAAACGAATGCTTCGCACTCGCGTTATATATTCGCTATCAATATTTATCACATTTTCCTCATTTGGAGTAACAATTGGCATGTTTATGGGCGCAAGTAGCGAACCCATCGTTTCCAGTGTGCTCCCCCCGATCACCACCTTAATTTCTGGATATTTGGCGTTGGTGAAAACTAACGGCCTTCCCCAAAAAACACGACTACTCATTCCTCCATCATTGGTCTTGATGCTCGGGATGTTGCAGTTTTCTGCATGGTACATTAAATTTTACTTAAATCCACCCTCGAATTGAGTTGGGGAAGGAGCAGCCTGAGGTTGGCTAGGCGCGTGATGCGGTAAACCCGTGCGCCATGAATCGTGCCAGATAAGCGGGTACTTCTGGTATTGGGATAAAGAGTAATCGTTGTGCGTGATGACGTTTTCTGGTGGCATCGGCGCAATACTCATGGAATTGCACGGGAGGGAAAAACCAGCGCCCGAAGGTCACCTTTTCCGCGGCTGTCTTTTGGCCTAATCCTCAAGGCCCGCCACTTGATAGCCTTGGGTGTGTCGCCCCAAGGAATCATCCACTATTTAGGGTCACCACAAATTCCGCACGTTGGTAACTATTTGCAAATCCGCTCCCCAGGCCGTACCCTCATGGCACTTGGAATGGGACTACCCGTTCGGCGGAGGGCTACTGGGACTACCCGGTGGCCCTTCGTTTTGTTCGGGAAACCGCTTCAGTCCGTGTTCAGTTGCCCTGCCATCCGGACCTCGCCAGAACTTGCTTTCCAAAATCGCCATCGCTCGATTCGGTTGGCCGGGCCGCAGCACCGACAAGGCGACTGGACGGGCCACCATGTCCGCGATTTGCAGACCTTCCGAATTGGTTCGCTTGTCCGCGATCACAAGGCGAAAAGGCAACGACTCGCCCAGGCCATTATTACCTTCGCAAATCCGGCGAAACTCCAATTCCAGCTCGTTGTCTTCCCGTTTGCCGCGTGCCTCCACGATAAAATGAGTGATCGGTTCCGTCTGCCCTTGCTCCGCCAACAGGCGAAAGACACGCTCCAGACCGAATTGCAACGCCAGGTGATACGGATTGGATGGCCGGGTGTCTTCGACTCGCAACTCTCGCTTGTCGATTACTACCGCTACGAGCGTGAAGGGGATGGACTCGATGACGCCACCCAACTCTCGCAGAAAGGCTTCCCGGGCTTCTCGGCCCATCCTCGCAAACGAACCATCCTTTTTGCGAATGTCATGCTCATGCAATACCACCAGGTCATGCCCAAACGTAGCCACTTTCAACCGCCGGAGAGCGGGCGTCGCTTCATCCACGTAAGTCGTCTTCCGGAAAACACAGAACGCCAGCGCGAATAGCGGGAAATCCTGATTCACCGTTACTAGCCCGTGATCCCCGCTCTCGTCCACGAAGACGAGATGCTCGCTGAACGTTTCATCAACTCCCATCGCTTAAGCGCATGCCACGCGGCCGCTGCGGACCTTATTAAGATCGAGTCCAGCCAGCACGGGCAACGGATGTCCCAGCTTCAAGCCCACCAGTATCCAGTCCTCCAGCGTCGAGCGCAGCTCGGCGTCGCATTCGCGCAACGACTTCCCAAACGCGGCCACACCCTTCAACGTGGGAATCTCCCCCGCGAACGAGCCATCCTCCAGCTTGTCGTAGCACGCCTCCCCGAGCGCGGCTTCGATATAGGCGGCCAACGGAAACGTCATGTTCCGATATTAAGGAACGCGAGCGGGAAAAACAAGTTCCTCACGGAACGGCCACGACGGCAGAGTAATCAGTGTCACGAATTCTCGCACTTGGCTCACGGAGCTCCGTTTGACCGGTGAGGAACTCGGAGTAGTCTTTTGGCATGCGACAGGTCATCGTGTATCCGGGTGAAGACGGGTTTTGGGTGGCAGAATGCCCGAGCTTGCCTGGATGCGTTTCGCAGAGTGAGACCCGTGAATCGGCCATCGTGAATATTCGCGAAGCCATCAAGGGATACATCCTCGCGCTCCAGGACGACAAGCTGCCCATCCCCGCGGAGCGCTTCGAGGCTCTCCTCGTGGCGGTATGAACCGGTTGCCTCAGGTTTCAGGCACCGAAATCGTTCGCCACTGGAGAAGATTGGCTTCTCCGTCAGGCGGCAGCACGGCAGCCACATTATCATGCGCCGCGACGACCCTTTTGCACAAACCGTGGTGCCAAACCACCGGCAGATCGACCGAGGTACATTGCGCGCAATTCTCCGCCAGTCGGGTTTGAGCGCGGAAGAATTCACCAGTCTACTCTGAGCAGCCCTATCGTCTCATTCCCCTTTTCCTTTCGCCAGAACGTCCGCCGACTGTTAAGTTCGCCGCATGAGCTATCTGACCGTCGAAGTGGAAATCGACCACGGGCGAATCGTGGCGAAGGAACCGGATAAATTGCCCGAAAAGGGATCGGCTTTGCTGACGATTCTTCACGCGGAATCATCCGGGAAGAAACCCGACCGGCCAATCGGCCTCGCGAAAGGAAAGTTTGTCGTCCCGGACGATTTTAACAATCCGCTGCCTGAAGAGATTCTGCGCGATTTCGAAGGGAGATGAGAATTCTCCTGGATACCTGCGACTTCCTCTGGCTGATCACGGATGACAAAGCCTTGCCGGCCAAGACTCGGCAAGCGGTAAAAAGCGGCGAAAATGAGGTGTTCCTCAGTGTCGTTTCGTTTTGGGAGATTCTGGTCAAGAACGCCCTCGGCAAATTGGAATTCGACGAACCCGCCATCGAATTCATTCCCCAACAACGGGAACTTCACGGGATTCGGAATCTCAATCTGGACGAACCCACCGTGATGCGGCTGGCGGCCTTGCCGCTGATCCACCGCGATCCCTTCGACCGCATGCTGCTCTGCCAGGCGCAGGAACTCGGGATGCGGCTCGCCTCCAGCGACCCCGTCATGGGCCGGTACGCTGTCGCGCTTCTGTAACCCCGGAACCTCAAGGATTCGAAACTGCGCTCCCGCGTCCTGCCCCGTGTCCCGTGTTCTTCACCGGGGGTTGTCTTGACGTGCGGGGAGGCATCCCTTAGCGTCATTCTCTCGATTCGCGCAGATGATCGGTTACATCATTAAAAAAATCATCGGGTCCAAAAACGAGCGGGAAGTTAGACGCCTGCGGCCGTTGGTCCATAAAATTAACGAGGTCGAGGAAGCCTTGCAGCGCGAGCCTGAGGAGGTGCTGCGGCAGCGGACGGCCGATTGGAAGGCGCGCCTCGCGAAGATCCAGGACGATGAGGAACTCAAAGCCGCGCTGACGGAGATCCTGCCGGAGGCCTTCGCGGTGGTGAAGAACGCGTGCCGGCGGTTGCACGGCAAGGATGTGACGGTGCGGGGGCATCCGCTCAAGTGGGAAATGATCCCCTACGACGTGCAGTTGATCGGCGGCATGGCGCTGCACAATGGGAAGATCGCCGAAATGGCGACGGGCGAAGGCAAGACCCTCGTGGCGACTTTTCCCGTGTACCTGAACGCCCTGACGGGGCGCGGGGTGCATGTGGTGACGGTGAACGACTATCTGGCGGCGCGCGACAGCGAGTGGATGGGGGCGGTCTACCGGTTCCTCGGACTGACCGTCGGCTGCATTTTGCACGATCAGCCGCCGAACGTCCGCCGGCAGATGTACGCCTGCGACATCACCTACGGCACGAACGCGGAGTTCGGGTTCGATTATTTGCGCGACAACGGCATGGCCACCCGCAAGGAAGAGCAGGTTCAGCGGGGGCATTACTATGCGATCGTCGACGAAGTCGACTCGATCTTGATCGACGAGGCGCGGACGCCTTTGATCATCAGCGGTCCGGCGGTGGTGAACATCGACAACCGGTACGATCAGTTCAAGCCGGCCGTCGAGGGATTGGTGCAGGCGCAGGTGAAGCTCTGCAACCGGCTTTTGAGCGAGGCGGAGGAACTGACCAAGAAGCTGGAGACCGAGGGAGAAAAGGGGAAATCGGCGCTCGAAGAGGAGATCGGGATGCTGCTCTTCCGGGTGAAGACGGGCCATCCGCGCTCGGAGGGTTTGATGCGGATTCTGGAGAATCCCGAGAATTTGCGCCGGATGAACCAGGCGGAGTTGAGCTGCCACGCCGATCAGTCGAAGAAGCAACTCTACGCACAAAAGGAGATGCTCTTCTTCGCGATGGAGGAGAAGAGCCACGAGGCGGATCTGACCGAAAAGGGCCGCCAACTCCTGAGCCCGGACGACCCGGACGCCTTCATGATGCCGGACTTGATCACCGGGTTTCATGAAATCGACCAACTCCCGGAAGAGCTGAAAGTGCGGTTGCAGAAGAAAGCGCAGTTGCAGTCCCAGTTCGAAAACCGCGCGCAAACCATCCACACCATTTCGCAGCTCCTGAAGGCGTACGTGTTGTACCAGAAGGATGTGCAGTACGTGGTGCAGGACAACAAGGTCATCATCGTCGACGAAAACACCGGCCGCTTGATGACCGGCCGGCGGTGGAGCGACGGGTTGCACCAGGCCGTGGAGGCGAAGGAAGGGGTGGAGATCGAGCGCGAAACGCAGACGTACGCGACGATCACGATCCAGAATTATTTCCGCCTCTACAAAAAGCTGGCCGGCATGACCGGCACGGCCGAGACGGAAGCCGGTGAGTTTTTCGATATTTACAAGCTGGGCGTGCTCGTGATTCCGACGAACCGCCCCGTCGCGCGCAAGGATTCCCACGACACGGTCTATAAGACCAAGCGCGAAAAGTACGAGGCGGCGGTGAAGGAAATCCAGCGCATCCACGCGGAAGGGCGCCCTATTCTCGTCGGCACGATTTCCGTGGAGGTGAGCGAATTGCTCTCCCGCATGCTCAAGAAAATGGCGATTCCGCACGCGGTGCTGAATGCCAAGTATCACCAGCAGGAGGCCGAAATCGTGGCGCGCGCGGGCCAGCGCGGCTCGGTGACCATCGCCACGAACATGGCCGGCCGCGGCACCGACATCAAACTCGGCGAGGGTGTGGCGGGCTTGGGCGGGTTGCATGTGATCGGCACGGAGCGCCATGAAGCGCGCCGGATCGACCGCCAGTTGCGCGGCCGTTGCGCGCGGCAAGGGGACCCCGGTTCCTCGCACTTTTTCATCGGCCTCGAAGACGACTTGATGCGGCTCTTCGGTTCGGACCGCCTGGTGAAGGTCATGGAGCGCGTCGGGCTCGAGGAAGGACAGGAACTCGAACATCCCTTCCTGAATCGTTCGATCGAATCGGCCCAGAAAAAGGTCGAAGCGCACAACTTCCAGATCCGCAAGCGGACGCTCGAGTACGACGACGTGATGAACAAGCATCGCGAAGTCATCTACGGTTTCCGCAACGAGATCATCAATTCGGACGATGTGCAGGACCGCCTCATGGACGTCATGGAGGAGGTCGTCATCCAGAAGGTCGCGCAATTCACCAACGACGAGTCGCCGGAAGATTGGAACATGCGGGCCCTGGCCGACTGGGTGAACCTGACCTTCCCGCTCGGCATGCCGGAGGAGGAGATTCTCAAGGCCGCGAACGCCGGCACGGACATGCCGGTTTCCGGTTCGATCTACGACGGGCTCACCCCGGCGCAATTCGCGGTGTGCCTCTTTGTGTCCCAGGCCGTGCGCGAGGCCTACAAGCTGAAGATCAGCTTCGAGAACCCGGAAGCGCTGAAATCCGTCGAGCGCTACACCATTCTCAGCGCCATCGACAAGCTGTGGCAGGAACATTTGTACAACATGGACAGCCTGCGCAACAGCATCGGGCTGCGCGCCTACGGCCAGCGGGATCCGTTGATCGAGTACAAAGCCGAAGCTTTCAAGATGTTCGAAGAGTTGCGGGGCAACATCCATTCCGAGATTTGCCGCAACATCTTCCTGAGCGCCTCGAGCCTGATGGCCTTCGAGAATTTCATTCGGAAGCTGCCGCAGAAAACCACGCATCAGGAGGCGAGCGCGTTCGGCGCGGCGCCTGCCGCGGAAGGCGCGCCCGGGGCCGGCCAGGCCGGCAGCGAAATGGTCACGCAGGCCACGGAAGCTCTCAGCAAGGCCAAGCCCGTCCGCTCCGGCCCGAAGGTCGGACGGAACGACCCCTGCCCCTGCGGCTCCGGCAAAAAGTACAAGCAGTGCTGCGGCAAGAACGACTGAGTGCCTTATGAAATTCGGCGTCGCACAGCGGTGGTTGGTTGGATGGGCGGCGCTGGGCCTGGTGCTCTTCGCTCTGGCGCAGGAAGCCCCCCATTACGAGACGCGCGCGCAGCACGATCCGAACGGCATCGGCAAATTCTATCTCGGCCGCGAGATCGCCCATGTGATGGGCCACCAGGGCGCGGAATGGCTGGAGCGGCCCGAGCGCGATCTGGAGGAAAAGACGGAATTGCTGATCGACCTGCTGCGCTTGAAACCGGGCCAGCGCGTGGCCGATATCGGCGCCGGCACGGGCTACATGAGCTGGCGGATGGCTAGGAAAGTTGGCTCCGGCGGCGTGGTCTATGCCGTGGATATCCAGCAGGAAATGCTCGACCTGCTTCAGCAGAATGTCAAAACCCGGGGCGTAACCAATGTCGTCTCCGTCCTCGGCGAGATTACCGATCCGAAGCTCCCGCCCGCCGCCGTCGATCTCGTTCTGATGGTCGATGTCTACCACGAATTCTCGCACCCGTACGAAATGATGCAGGGCATCCTGCGCGGCGTGAAACCGGGCGGCCGCGTGGCCTTCGTCGAGTATCGAGCCGAGGATCCCGCCGTGCCGATCAAGCGCGTTCACAAAATGAGCGAGGCGCAGGTGAAGAAAGAGGCCGAGATCGTGGGACTAAAGTGGCTGGAGACCATCCGCGATCTGCCCCGACAGCACCTGATTCTCTTCGAAAAACCGGCCGCGCCGGCCGCGCCGGCCGTCACCAAACCGTAACTTGGGCCGAGCGGACCGGTCATCATCCTCCGATGAGCCGTTCTACATTCTTGCCGGTTGGAATCACCCGCGGCACCAGGCGCTTCGGTGTGGCGGCACTTTTCCTGATGCTCGCCCTCGGCGCCGCCCTGATGGTATACGCCCAGCGCCGCGAATCCGAGCCAGCCCCCGACCGGCCGCCAGGGCCCGGCGGACCCGGATTCGGCGGCCCGCCCGGCTTCAACCAGGAGGAGACCAGGCTGGTCGAGCAGTTCGACAAGGACAAAGACCAGGTGCTCAACGCCGAGGAACGGCAGGCCGCCCGCGAATTCATCAAGAAGGAACGAGCCGAAGGCCGCGGCGGGCGGCGCGGACCGGGGCCGCGCGGCCCGAGGCAGGAACCGGGGGAACCGGGGCCAAAAGTCTCCCCCGCCGAGGTCAAAACCTACCCGGACCAGCCGCTCTACGATCCGATGACGGTGCGAACGTTCTTCCTGGAATTCGAGAATCCGGAGTGGGAGGCCGAGCTGGCGGACTTCAAGAATACCGACGTGGAGGTCCCGGCCAAGCTGGTCGTCGACGGCAAAACCTACACCGGAGTGGGCGTCCATTTTCGGGGCGCCTCTTCGTTTGGGATGGTCAGCGAAGGGCGCAAGCGTTCGTTCAATCTCTCGCTGGACTTCATCAACAAGCAACAGCGTCTCGGAGGCTACCGAACGATTAATTTGCTGAATTCCCACGGCGATCCGAGTTTTCTGCGGACCATCCTCTGCCTCGAGGCCGCGCGCGCCTATCTGCCTGCGCCCAAATCGAATCTCGCGAAAGTGGTCGTCAACGGCGAAAGCTGGGGCGTGTTCGTCAATGTCGAGCAATTCAACAAGGACTATGTCCTGGATCGATTCGGCTCAGACAAGGTCGTGCGCTGGAAAACTCCCGGCAGCCCCCGCGGCCGGGCGACGCTGGCCTACCTCGGCGAAGACAAGTCGGCGTACGAAAAGACTTACGAACTAAAATCCAAGGATGATCCGCGATCCTGGGCCAGCCTGATCCGGCTTTGCCGCGTGCTCAATGAGACGCCGGCGGAAAAGTTGGTGGCCGAGCTGGAACCGATCCTCGATATCGATGGCACCTTGAAGTTTCTGGCCTTGGAAAATGCCCTGATCAACAACGACGGCTATTGGGTGCGCACCAGCGATTACCTCATGGTCCAGGATCAGCAGGGCAAGTTCCACTTTCTTCCGCACGATACGAACGAAACGTTCACTCGGCCCGGCGGGCCCGGTTTTGGGCGTGGCCCGGGCGGGCCGCGGCGAAATGGGCCTCCGGATGGCGGTCCGGAAGGGGGCCCTCGGCCCGGAGACCGTCCGGAAGGCGCGCCGCCGAACGCCGGACCTGGTCCGGGCGGACCGGGTGGAGGGGGCAGCGGGGGCGATCTCGATCCGCTCATCGCGGCGAACGATGCCGAAAAACCGCTCATCTCGAAGTTGCTTGCCGTGCCTGCGCTTCGCGCCAAGTATCTGGGATACGTGCGGGACATCGCGCAAAACTGGCTGGATTGGGAGAAACTGGGGCCCATCGCCCGGAAGTATCACGACCTGATCGCCGCGGAAGTCCGCCTCGATACACGGAAGCTCGACAGCACGGAAGACTTCGAGCAGAGCTTAACGGGAGAGGTGTCGGGCGGGAGTGGCTTCGGCCGGCGTCCTCCCAGCTTGAAAAGCTTCGCGAATCAGCGCCGCGCCTATTTGCTGAAAGTCACTGCCGATGCTGCGAAGTAGATTTGCCCTTTTCTGTTTCGCCGTGCTGCTGGCCGCGATGGTGGTGGCCAGCTTTGCCCAAAGCCGGGGACGGCGCATCGGGCGGTTTACGGGGGAAAAGCTGGATCGGGGCGGGATTCCCGAATGGCCCGTTCACGAAAAGCACCCGAACGATCTGTTCACCTTTGCGCGGCTGATGTACCCATCGGTCAACGAGCGGCAGAGCCGGGCCTGGTACACGGACTACGCGGACGCCGACTTGAATCTCTCCTGGCGGCTCCATGAGTTGACGGCCATGCTGGTCGAGCCGGAGCCCAAAGCGCTGCACGTCACCGATCCTCAGATCGCCGAGTATCCGTGGTTTTTCATGAGCGGGGTCGGAGCGATTTCCCTCGACGATCAGGAAGCGCAAGCGCTCCGGAAGTATTTACTCGGGGGCGGTTTTATCATGGTGGACGATTTCTGGGGCGAGGACGAATGGGTGACCTTTTATGGAGCGATGAAACAGGTCTTTCCCGAGCGCGAGCCGGTCGACCTGCCTCGCAGCCATCCTCTCTTTCACTGCGTCTACGACATCCCGGATGATCGCCCCTTGCAGACGCCCAACATCGGCTTCGCCTCCCGCAACCGCGACACGGGCATCACCTGGGAACGGCCCGATGCCCGCCAGGTGAATTTCCGCGCCATCCTGGACGACGATCAGCGCATCATGGTGCTGATCTGCCACAACACGGACAACGGGGACGGCTGGGAGGAGGAAGCGTCCGACCCCTGGTTCTTCCACGAATTCTCCGAGAACAAGAACTACCCTCTCGGCATCAACATCATCTTCTACGCGATGACGCACTGAGGGCATCCCTGTCGGATGGTGGAGCCGAGGGGATTCGAACCCCTGACCCCCACAATGCCATCGTCATCGGCTCATCGGACCCATTTGGTCCGAAAGGGGCCAAGACGTTGACTCTCTGATAGTTGCGCAAATTCGATGGGACTCCTTTGGCTCCCACATCTATGTCAAGTTCTTTTGGCTGTTGGAAAACGTTAGAAAATGCCATTCACTTTTTGTAGCGAAAAGCAAGGGCTGAACCCGATTTAAGCCAATCAATTTGACGCGCGGTGATCCTCGACATTTTCAATAGGACACCAGTCATTTGCTCAAATCGGTTTGGAAGTGCATCATCCAAGTACGCGCTTCAACAAAAAAGGGACGCCAAGCGCCCCAAGATCAAAAATGCAATAATCCCTTGGTCCCCCCAATTTCCCATTTTTTGCAGCCACTTCGAATTCAGCCGCGATGGCTTGCCCTTGTGCTTTGTGGAGGCGTTGGTTCTTGTCGCGGTGATCGGGTGATTCGCCGCTTTGAATCAGTCAAATCAGGCCGATCCCCAAAATCAACGCTTCCAAAAGCGGACCATTTCCGATTGTATCTAAGCAATTCCTAATGGAATGCAGTATCACCCCATTACCTTTCCGCAAACTCGGTGGACGGCAGTCCTTTCGGCCAAGACCGGCGAGGCCGAGGCCTCAGCCAAGGCCATGGAGGGCCTCGCGCTTGCCTACTGGCAGCCGATCTATACCTGGCTTCGCGGCCGAGGACGCTCGCATGACGAGGCCCGGGACGATGTGCAGGGTTTCTTCGCCTTTCTGCTGAGCCGCGAATTCTTGCGCAACATTCAACCGGAAGGCGGACGCTTTCGTAATTTCCTCCTGGTCTGCTTGCGCCGCTGGATGAAGGATGAACGCCATCGGGCAATTAACGTAAAGCGGCGGGCTGAAGTGGAATTGCAGTTGTGGGACGATCTGGATGCAACGAATTTCCACTCGACAGCCGCTTCGCCGGAGGAAGCTTTTGATCGCTCATGGGCCGAAGCCCTGGTCGCCCGATCCCTGAAGGCTCTGGAGCCGCGCTGGGCGAACCGCGCCGAGTTGTTTGGCACGCTGCGATTGATGGTCGAGAGCCCGGGGAATGTGGAGAAGTATGCCGCCATCGCCTCTCGTCTGGGCATGAGCGAAGGCGCGGTCGGCAAAGCCGCGCACGATCTCCGTCAGCAATTCGCGGAACAGATCCGGCGGGAAATCCGGGACACGGTGGCCCGGGATGAAGACGTGAAGGACGAACTGCGCTATCTGATGCGGCTGATGCAGTCGTAAAAGATTACCGTAAGATTAGCGACAATATTCCCTGCTTACATTTCGAAAGCCATGAACACTCCGCTCTCCCGTAACTGTTCAACTTGCGGCGCGCCGGTTGCCGGGGACGGGCCATGCCCAGGGTGCGCTCTCGCGGGGGCCTTCGCCACGCTCGGATTTAACGAGCGGCCGCCGCCGCCGCGCTTTTCACCGCTCGATCTCCCCTCGAACTTCCGCCACTACCTTGTGGAGCGGGAGATCGCCGCCGGGGGCATGGGGATGGTGTATGAAGCTTGGGACCCACAACTTGGCCGGCGTGTGGCGTTGAAGATGTTGCGGCAGGTCTTCTTTGCCACGGAGGTCGAGCGACTGCGTTTCCAAAATGAGGCTGAACTGGCTTCGCGGCTCGATCACCCGAACATCGTTCCCATTCACGAAGTTGGCGTCCATGAAGGACAGCCGTATTTCACGATGAAGTACATCCACGGCTCCAGCCTCGCCCAGCGCCTGGAGGCCGGAGCTGTCAGCCCCCGCGACTCCGCCGCGCTGATGCAGAAAATCGCCAGGGCAGTCCAGCATGCTCATCAGCGAGGCGTCATTCATCGCGATCTGAAGCCGGGCAACGTTCTTCTGGATGAACAGGGCGAACCCTGGCTCACCGACTTCGGCGTTGCGAAGTGGCTTGACGCCGACTCTGCCCTGACGCTCACGCAGTCCCTCATCGGAACACCGGATTACATGTCGCCCGAGCAGGCGGCTGGCCGCAGGAGCGAGATATGGACCGCCACGGATGTTTGGGCTCTGGGCGTCATGCTTTACCAGATGTTTACAGGACGCCTGCCGTTTTCAGGCGAGGGCCACCAGGAAATTCTTCGACACGTCACGGAACGCGAACCGCTCACTCCCAGGACCGTCATCCCCCGCCTCGATCGCGACCTCGATACCTTGTGCCTGCGTTGTCTTGAAAAAGATCCCGCCCGCCGGCTGGCCAGTGCCGGGGAGCTTGCTGACGAACTGAAACGCTGGCTGGACGGCGAGCCCATCCTGGCCCGGCGCATCACCATCCGCGAACGAATCGGCAAATGGACACGCCGACACCCGTACCGCGCCGTCGCCCTGGGTACGTTTGCGATGGTCGTTCTCGGTGCCGGAGCCGCCATCACCTGGCAATGGCGGCGCGCGGCGGCCAATGAGCGGAGCGCGCTGGCCAGCGCCGCCGCCGAACGGCGCATCAGCTATTCAGCCACGCTGGCACAGGCGCTCGCAGCCCGCGAGCGCCACGATTTTGGTCAGGCCCGTCGTCTGCTGAACGGCATCGCTCCGGAGTTGAGGGCGTTCGACTGGAGATTGCTTCATGGTCTTTGCCGCGGCGACGATCTAACTTCCTGGCGGTTCGGCCAAGCCCCTGGAACCGAACCGCAGAGTCTCACGCTGCTGCCGGATCGAAATCGCCTTGCCATCCTCTCGGCGGACGGTCGCCTGCACTTTCGTGACCTGGACGGGAACCAAACAGAACCGCCGCGCGAATTGCCGCCGTTGCCGAAAGGCGCCGGGGAGGTGCGCCACTACCGCGGATTGACCTTTTCCCACGATGGAAAACGGCTGGCCTATGCCTGCGGCGACGCGCTTCAGGCGCTCGACGCTCAATCATTGACCGTCCTCTACGAGGAGGTTAGCCGTTTGCCTCAATGTGGATGGTTGGACAACGACCGCCTCCTTTATGGGTTCAATGGCAGTGTTTCCCATCCTCCCTGGCCCAAACCCGGCGCCTGGATTCTGAACTTTCGAGACATTCAAGCCGGCGGCGACATCATCCGCACCGCCTTTCCGGAGATGTGTGCGCCGCTCGCTGTTGCCCCGGATCGCCAGTCCTTCGTCCTGCAGCGTGTCATTGCCGTTCCTGGTTCCTGGGAACGCACACTGCATGTTTACCGCGCGGACGACGACTTTGCCAAAATCCCTCCGGCGCTCTACACCCTGCCGGGATTGGAGTACCCAGGCCTCCTGAGGTTTTCGGCGGCGGGCAGGCGCCTTGCTTTTTCCGCGGGAGCGTCACTGCGAAGGACCGTGCGGATGCTGGAAATTGCCAGCGGCCGGCTGCTGCTGGAAAACACGTTTCGATTCCCCATCCACGCCCTCGCGATCGATCCGCGGGAAAATAACCTGGGTGTGGTGGGCGGCGACAGTGTCGTGAGGCTCTACGATTTCACGAGAGGCGAACCGGCGGGAGCCATGGACAACACCTACGACGATGACGTGGACTCATCTCGCCGCCAGCCGGTGGATGGGCAAGGCGCGCATGCTCCTCCCCGAAACCTCGTCACGCGGACCGCCCAGGATGGACGCGCCCGGTTCTATTTTGGGCACGAGAAACAGGTCTCGGACCTCGTTTTCGACCCGACCGGAGCTTTGATTACGGCCAGCGAGGACGGCACTGTGCGTCGCTGGCCCGAAAAGCCTGCCCGCCCCGCCGTTCGGATTGGAGGTCTCGAAACGACTTATCCATTATACCATCCCGCCGCTTCCGCTGACGGCCTGCAACTCCTCTACATGCGAGATGGGGAAACCCGCCTGTGCGACGTTCCGCTTTCGCGGACAGCGGACGGGAACGTGACGGTGGCGGTGGCTGCTTTGCATGCCCCGCTCGCGGTGTTGAGGGACGACCGAGTGGTAACGCAGGACCGCTCCACAGGAGAAGTCGTTGTTTGGGCTCGCCAGGGAGCTTCATGGCATGAGGAAAAACGCCTGGCTGGAACCAGTGTTGCTCCCAATACCGGCACGGGCCGGACCCGTGGCGCTGCGCTGTCGCGGGATGAACAGCGCCTGGTCGGAGCCTACGAGGGCAGGCTCTTTACCGCAAATTGGGCGTTGGGTGCTTTGAACTGGAGCGGCGATCTGGGAATAAAAACCAGCGCCTATCTTGGGCTCGGAGTCACCCCGTACCCCGGCCACGCCCTTTCGCCCGATGGAGAATGGATCGCCAGCTCGGACTTCGGCCCGCGGGTCACCATTCATCGCTTCACGGAACCGCAAAAGATCGTCACGACACTGGCGGGTGAAGCCCGGGACTACGACACCTCGGTGGCCTTTTCCCGCGACGGCCGCTGGCTTTTCACCGGCAACGAGGATGGACGAATTCGGGTGTGGGACACGGACGCCTGGCGGCAACGACCCGAGCTGGGCTGGCCGGCGCACCTCAGCGCCGTTACCGCCATCGCTATTTCCAACGATGGCTCGCTCATCGCCACCAGCGGTGACCAAACGCTGAAGTTGTTTTCCATCCAACCGGAACCGGGCGAACTCTATGGACGCGAACGGCTCACTTTTCATTTGGACCAGCCCGCCAACTGGATTCAGTTCGCCCGCGACACGAAAGGGCATGATCGCGCACTCCTTCACAGCGTTCCCGGCGGCACGCTCCAGATTTGGGAAACCGATGTGGAAGTAAAACCGGGTGGAACGCCGGAATAACCGTTCCGCCTCTTTCGACGCGACCCGACACAAGACGGATCCCTCTTCGGTTCGCCGCGCATGCTGAGTCTCCCAAAAACTATTTCAAGTTTCCTGGTAAAGACCGTCCGCGGATTCCCTGCTTATTAGTTGAAGGGACATTTTGCGCACATGAAAACCAGTCCAGAAACCAAAATTCAGCGGGTTCCCAACCGCGCGCTTGGCGCGTGAGCCGCGGACCACAGAAGGAAAAACAGAATGAAAATAAGAACTCAAACCAAATACGCCCTTTGCGGGCTTCTATCGGGGCTGCTCTTGTTGGCAGCCGGAACTCTCACTACTCACGCCGGACTCCTGTATCCTGCCACCGCCGCCCCCAGCGCCAACCACCTCTACGTCGCGAGTTACAACAACAGCCAGATTCAGAAATTCACGCCGGCTGGGGTCGGCTCCGCATTCACCAGCGGCGGCTTAGGCAACAGGGTGGACACGCCAAGCGGTATCGCCTTCGACAGCACGGGCAACCTCTTTGTGATGAGCATTACCGGCAACAAAATTCAAAAGGTCACTCCAGCCGGCGTTACTACGGTCTTCGCCAACACCCTGAACGCCGCAAACTACCCCAGCGGTCTGGCGTTTGACAGCGCGGGCAACCTCTACTCGGCAAATTACATTGGCAGCGTGATTCAGAAATTCACGCCCGGCGGTGTCGGTTCGGTCTTCGCCACTGGAGGTTTGTTGGGCGGTCCCACGGGGCTGGCCTTTGATGCCGTAGGCAACCTTTTTGTCGCAAATCTCAATGGCACAATTGTAAAGTTCACGCCCGGCGGTGTCGGCTCCATCTTCGCCAACACCCTCTTGAGCCATCCCACGGGTCTGGCCTTTGACAACGCGGGCAATCTGTTTGTGGCGAACCTTAACAATTCCCGGATCATCAAGTTCACGCCGGCTGGTGTCGGCTCCATCTTCGCCAGCACCGGCTCGCTCCGCCCCTATGGCTTGGCCTTTGACAGCGCGGGGGATCTTTTCGCGGGAGGCGCCAACCCCTGGGGAACACCGGGGGGCTGGGACTACAGTGTCTTGAAATTTACGCCGGCCGGTGTCGGCTCGGTCTTCAGCCCCGGTTATCCCAACTATTTTTTTCTGCAGGTTACCACAGGCCTCGCCTTCGGCCCGGCAAACGCCGGCGCTCTCAACGCCCCGCCCACCGCCAACGCCGGCGCCGACTTCAGCGTGAACGAAGGGCAGGCGTCCGTGGCGCTCGACGGCAGCGGGAGCAGCGATCCCGACAACGACCCGTTGACTTATGCCTGGACGCAGATCAGCGGCACGCTCGTGACGCTCTCGGACCCCGCCGCGCACCAACCGACCTTTACCGCACCCACCGTGGCTCTCGGCGGCGAGACGCTAACCTTCGAGTTGACTGTCACCGCCAACGGTGTAAGCGACACGTCCACTGTGGACATCACGGTGGTGAACGTGAACCATACGCCGGTGGCCGAGGCTGGCCTCGACCAGTCCATCGCCGAGGGCTCTCCGGTGACCCTGCATGGCGAGGACAGCTTCGACATTGACAACGATGTCTTCACCTACGCCTGGGTGCAGGTGAGTGGCAGTCCCACCGTGACGATCATCGGCGCGGATAGCGCCAATCCAACTTTCACGGCCCCAATCGTTGACAGCGACGGTGCCCCCGGTGTCGTGGCCACGCTCGTCTTCGAGTTGACGGTCAACGACGGATTCCCGCAGGATGCTCCGGCTCCCGGTTACGGCTTCGAGAACGTCATGGACAGCGTGACGGTCGAAATCTCCAACGTGAACAATGACCCGACTGCCAATGCCGGGCCGGATCAGACCGTGGACGAGTTCAGCGGCGTGACGCTGAACGGCACGGGCAGCAGTGACCCGGACAGCGACACGTTGACCTATGCCTGGTTGCAGACCGGCGGCCCCGCCGTGCTCGATCTCCAGGACGACACCACCGGGACGCCGAGCTTCATCGTTCCCTTCGTCAGCCCCGGTGGCACGGACGTTACCTTTCAACTCACGGTGGACGACGGCTATGGCGACATCGCGACCGACACCGTAATTGTGCATGTGCAGAACGCCAACGACCCGCCGCTCGTCACCGCCGCGGTGCCGACGATCGGGTCGCTCTGGCCGCCGAACCACAACCTGGTTTCCATCGGCATCGCCGGAGTGAGCGACACGGACGACAACACAACGATCACCATTGACCGCGTGACCCAAGACGAGCCGACCGACGGGACGGGCGACGGCGACACGGCGATGGACGCCCTCATCAACGCCGACGGCACAGTGCTCCTGCGCGCCGAGCGTTCGGGCAACGGCAACGGACGTGTTTATCACATCCATTTCACGGCGTCGGACGTCGAGGGCAGCGCCTCGGGCGTCGTCACGGTGACTGTGCCGCACAGCAAGAAAGCCCCCGCCATCAACGGCGGCGAACTCTACAACTCGACCCAGTGAAAGCCGTCAACACGCGCTCCGCGCGGCGGGGTTGAATGCCCTGCTTCGAACGCGGCCATTCAAAGTGCGGGACCCGCAGGGGTCTCGCGCTTTTTTTCTCCGTGCTCGAAGGATGGTGGAGCCGAGGGGATTCGAACCCCTGACCCCCACAATGCCATTGTGGTGCT
>CAYZKY010000113.1:0-20688 GCA_964478815.1 uncultured Verrucomicrobiota bacterium | reverse complement strand
CCCAAACTCGTCGATGCCATCGCCAAAATCCTCAACCTCGACTTTCGCCGCCAGGACCTCGGCGTGCGGCAAGCCTGGTTGGAACACGCCCGCCAGGATCGCGCCCGCGTCCCCGCCGCCGGCCCCACCCGCCACCACAAGGTCGATCTCAACATCCTCCCCCTGCCGCCCCGCGCTTCCGGGGGAGCGCCCCCGCCCTCCGCTCCCATGATCGCCGCCCCCACCGCCCAACTCGGCCACACCACCCCCGTCCTGCTCTCAGCCTCCTCCGATCCCGCCGCGCCGCTGCCCGAGCCGCAAGCGCAGCTTGCCGGGTAGAACATGCCGCTTGGCCGTCTGCCGAGGTGGCCGACTGCCGAGGTGGCCGTCTGCCAAGACTCGGCGGGTGCCTTCGCCCGCCGGCTTCCGAGGCCGAAGGGTAACTTCTGCGGCGCGGACTCGACCGCACGAAATCGCACTTGGCCGCTGGCCCTTCCTCCGCAGCGGAGGCGATTGGGGACCGAAGTTGTTCGGGGGAGCCGCCCCGGCGGAACCGGGGCGGGCTGGAGAGAGTGTTACCCACTGTTTCGTTCTCAAGGTTTAGTAACAGCGAGTGACATTTCTTTGGAGCAAGGCGGTGAGGTCTCAAAGTGCTGACAATCAATGTCTTATGACTTCACTTGGAGGAGGCGAAAGATTTGGCACGGAAATTGATGGTGTAGGGGCTATCCCGTTTAATCGTGTCCTACACCATGAGAACACTATCGAAAGCCGTATTCTTTATTGTCCTGCTGCTGGCCGGCCTCCGTTTCGAGGCGGCGGCCCAGAATCTGATCCACCGCTATAGCTTCGACGAAAACGCCAACGATCTGGCGGGCGAGGCCCACGGGGAGTTGGTGGGCGATGCGTCGATCACGGATCGCAGCGCGCTGCTCTCCGGGACGAAGCCGAGCTATGTGAATTTGCCGAACGATCTGGTGACGACGCTGACCAGCGCGAGCTTCGAGGTGTGGGTGACGTGGCGGGGCGGCGCGGTGTGGCAGCGGATTTGGGATTTCGGGAATAACGATAATTCCGAAGACCTGCAAGGGACCGGCGTGCAATCGATCTTCCTGACGCCGAACAACGGAGGCGGGATGGTGCTGAGCATCTTCCCGACCGGCATCGGCAGCCAGCAAGTGCTCACCGGGCCGGCGCTGCCGGTGGGCGGGCTGCACCAGATCGTCTGGACGTATGATGCGCCGAGCACGACGGGGCGGCTCTACGTGGACGGCGCGGAGGTGGATTCGGACGCGACCATGACGCACACGCTGGCGGGGCTGGGTTCGACAGTGAACAACTGGCTCGGGCACAGCCAGTATCCGGATTTCGATTTCAATGGGTCGATCGCGGAGTTCCGGATTTATGACGGGGCGCTGAGCGCGGCGGACGTGGCGGCGCACTTCTCGGTGGGGCCGGACCCGAGCGGGCGGGGCGAGCTGGTGGGCATCCGGCTGGCGGTGCGGCCGGAGATGCGTCCGGGCTCGAGCCAGCGGGTCCAGGTGATCGCGGATTATCAGAACGTGCCCGGAATCGATGTGACGGCGGACGCGGGCGTGGTGCTGGAGTCGGGGGATGCGGCCATCCTGACGACGGCGGCGGGAGGCATCGTGACGGCGGGAGCGAGCGCGAATGGGAACGCGACCATCACGGCGCGGCTGCAAGGCAAGACGGCAAGCGAAAGCATCAAAGTGACGCCGGCTCCGCCTGCCGTGATGCTGCATCGCTACACGTTCGACAGCAATGCGTCGGACTCGGTGGGCACCGCGCATGGAGAATTGGTGGGCGGCGCGCAGATCGATCGCGGCGCGGTGGTGCTCAGCGGGCAAAAGCCGAGTTATGTGAACCTGCCGAACGATCTGTTCACGTCGTTGACGGATGTGACGATCGAAACCTGGGCCAACTGGCGGGGCGGCGGGGCGTGGCAGCGGCTGTGGGACTTCGGCAACAGCTCCGCCGGGGAGGATACCCAAGGCGCAGCGACGCAATCGTTTTTCTTCACGCCGGACAATGGCGGCTCGATCTGGCTGAGCATTTTTCCAGAAGGAATCGGCGGGCAGCAGGCCATCGGAGCGCCTCCGATCGGGCCGAATCAGTTGCGGCACATCGCGTTCACGTTCGATTCGCTGGCCGGGGAAGGCCGGGTGTATCTGGATGGCGTGCAGATCGGCATCAATACGAATATGACCTACACGCTGGCGGGGCTCGGATCGACCGCGAACAATTGGCTGGGGCACAGCCAGTATGTCCAAGACTCGGATTTCAACGGGTCGATCCTGGAGTTCCGCATTTACAACGGCGCGCTAACAGCCCAGCAAGTGGCGGCCAATTCGGTGGCGGGGCCCGATCCTTCGGGCCGAGGGAATTTGGTTACGCTGCATTTGATCGGGCAACCGACGACGTTGCCGGGCCTGAGCCAGCAATTGCGCGTGGAGGCGGATTTCGAAAACGTGGCCGGGGTGAACGTGACCAGCGATCCGGGATTGACGTTCGAGCTAAGCAATCCCGCCGTGTTCTCGATCACGGCCGGCGGGCTGCTGACGGCGAGCGCGTCCACGGGGAGCGCCGATGTGACGGTGCGTTTCCAGGGGAAATCGGCGACGCAGACGTTTCAGGTGGTAGCACCGGTGGCGCCGGTGTTGCGGAATCGCTACAGCTTTACGGCGGACGCGGCCGATTCGGTGGGCGGAGCGTCCGGGGAATTGGTGGGCGACGCGAGCATCGTGAATGGCGAGGTGGTGTTGACGGGCACGAAGCCGAGCTATGTGAACCTGCCGAACGATCTGTTCACCAGCCTGACCGATGTAACATTCGAGATTTGGGTGACGTGGCGCGGGGGCGGGCCTTGGCAGCGGATCTGGGACTTCGGCAATAACAATCAGCCCGCCGAGGATCTGCAGGGAGACGCCACATTGAGCCAATCGATTTTCCTGACGCCGAACAATGGCGGCGGGATGGTGCTGAGCATCTTTCCGACGGGCATTGGGAACCAGCAAGTGGTGCGGGGGCCGGCGTTGAGCGTCGATGCACGGCACCATGTGGTGTGGACGTATGCCGCGGCGGTCAAAACGGCCCGATTGTTCGTCGACGGCGTGGAGGTGGGGAGCAACACGGCAATGACCTACACGCTGGCGGGACTGGGGCCGACGATGAACAACTGGCTGGGGCACAGCCAGTATATTCAGGACGCCGATTTCCGGGGTTCCATCGCGGAGTTCCGGATTTATACGGGAACATTCCTGGATGCGGATGTCGCGGCGCGTTTTGAGGCCGGGCCGGATGCATTGCCGGCGGACACGGCGTCACGCAGGCTCGGCGTGGCGGCAGGAGCGAATAACCAGCTCGTCATTTCGTGGCCGACGGGTGGTGTGGCCTTCACGCTGGAATCGAGCGCGTCGGTGGGAACGGGGGCGAGCTGGGGCGCGGTGGGCACGGCCCCGGTGGTCGCGAACGGGCGGAATGAAGTGACGGTGCAGGCCTCGGAGAACGCCCGGTTCTACCGCCTGCGGAATTGAACCGATCAGGCTTATGACTTTGCGGCGGAGAAACGCATTCACTTTGATCGAGCTGCTGGTGGTGATCGCGATCATCGCAATCCTGGCCGGGATGCTCCTGCCGGCCTTGAGCAAGGCGAAGTCGAAGGCCACGCGGATCAAGTGCGCCAGCAACCTGCGGCAGATCGGCATCGCCCTCGCTTCGTACGCGGGGGACAACCGGGACCGGCTGCCGGTGAATAATACGGTGTGGTGGCCGTGGGATCTGAACACGCCGGTGCATACCGAGCTGGTGCGGCACGGGATGCAACGCAATGTCATCTATTGCCCAGGAGCCCTGGAGCAAAACAAGGATCGGAATTGGAACTGGTCGCCCGGGTATCATTTGACGGGGTATCTGTGGCTGTTCGCGGGAGATTTGGGAGCGGTGCCGGACAAATACGCGGTGAAATCGTTGACGGTGCCGCCGACGTGGGCGACGAACCAATCCTTCACCGAGATCGTGACGGTGGCGGATGTGGTGATCGCCGACCCCGCCAACACCAACAAATACACGAAAATCCTCGCGCCCAACGGCACGGGGCCGTGGTCCACCAGCCACATGAGCGCAAAGACTCCGGCCGGGGGCAATTTGCTGTTCGGGGATGGGCATGTGGACTTTCGTCCTTTTTCGAAAATGGCCCGGCGCTATTACGTGGCCGGGTCGCCACATTGGTTTTGGTAAGGGCATGAAAGAGTCACAGACGCGCACGGAGATCCTGCAACGGCTCCGGAAGAAAATTGCGAAAGGGCATCCGGTCATCGGCGGGGGTGCCGGGACGGGCCTTTCGGCAAAATGCGAGGAGGCCGGGGGTATCGACCTGATCGTGATCTACAATTCGGGCCGGTACCGCATGGCGGGTCGGGGATCGCTGGCCGGATTGATGCCATATGGGAGCGCGAACGAGCTCGTCAAGGAGATGGCGCACGAGGTTCTGACCGCCGTGAAACATACTCCCGTGCTTGCCGGCGTGTGCGGCACCGATCCGTTCATGATTCGGGATTTGTTCCTGCGGGAGCTGAAAGAGCTGGGCTTCGCGGGCATTCAGAATTTTCCGACGGTGGGGCTGATCGACGGGACGTTCCGGGCGAATCTCGAAGAAACAGGGATGAGCTACGAATTGGAGGTGGAGTGTATTGCGGCGGCGCGGGAATTGGATCTGCTGACTTCGCCGTATGTGTTCAATACCGACGAGGCGCGGCGGATGACGCAGGCGGGGGCGGACATTGTGGTGGCGCACATGGGGCTGACGACGAGCGGGACGATCGGAGCGCACACGGCGAAGACGCTTGAGCAGTGCGTGAAGGAAGTGCAAGCGATTGTCGATCTCAGCAAATCGCTTCGGCCCGAAGTGCTGGTGCTCTGCCACGGCGGGCCGATTGCGACGCCGAAGCAGGCGCAGTTCATGTTGGAACGTTGCCGGAACCTCGATGGTTTCTACGGCGCGAGCTCGATGGAGCGCCTGCCGACAGAAATCGCGATCACCAGTGAAGTGCGCGGATTCTGCGGGCTGAGACTGGCGCAGGAAAATGGTGCGGGACCTCAATCCGCATCCTAAGCTCTCATAAAACTCATGGTGCGACATTGGCCGATCATCGTCCTCGCGTTTTCGTGCCTTTGGGCGGCGCGGGGAGCAGAAACCTGGAGCGATCCGCAATTGCCGGTCAAGGATGGCCTGGAGATCTGGCTGGATGCGTCCCGGCAGCGGGAGGCGGTGCGCGAACGCGGGTTGCGACCGGTGATGGAGGCAGCGCCGATGCCGATGGTCGCCGATGGGTCGGGACACCGGCGAGATTTCGTCCAGCATGTGCGGGAAGCAATGCCGCAGTATGGCGCGCGCGGTTCCTTGGCGTGGATGCGACTGGATGGCAAGGACGATTTTCTGGCGTTGAGCGAAGCGGGGTTGCGCTTCACGAACCTGACGGTGTTCATGGTCGGCACGCCGCGAACGAATTCGGGCGTGTTTCGCTGTTTCTTCGCGGCAGCCAAAGCGGGACAGAACGATTACACTTCGGGAATCAACGTCGATCTGGGGCCCGGGCCGGGAGTGACGTTTAGCGCGCTGAACGTGGAGGGAGCGGGCGCGGGTGGGATCGTGAACTTGATGCAGGAACGAACCCGGTTGGGGATGTACCGGGTGTTAACGCTGGTTTCGGGGCAGGGCAAGGACGGGGTGAAGCTCTTCGCGCAGGGGAAGTTCCAGGGGGCGCGGGACCGGGGGAATTCGGTGATCCACGCGGATAGCTTTCTGCTGGGGGCGCGACTCTATTCGAATTCCGCGGAGCCGCCCCATGCGAGTGGTTTTTTCGGAGGCGATATTGCGGAGTTCCTTGTGTATGGGCGGGTGCTTTCGGAATCGGAGCGCCAGCAGGTGGAGAGTTATCTGACCACCAAGTATGGGCCGCTATTCACCACGAGCCAGGTGGCGGAGGGAGCGTTCGATCCGCTGACGCCGGTGATGGAACCGCCGGCAGTGCAGGTTTTCCTGCCGGGGTTCACGAGCCGGGAGCTGCCGGTCAAGCTGTCCAACATCAATGGGGTCAAGTATCGACCGGATGGCAAGCTGGTGGCTCTCGGCTACAACGGGCATATCCATCTGCTGTCCGATACGGACGGCGACGGCGTTGAGGACAAGGTGGAGCCGTTTTGGGAGACAAACTCCTTGCGTGCGCCGATCGGCATGGCGCTGACGCCCCCAGGGTATGCGCATGGGCAAGGGGTGTTTGTCGCCGCGAAAGGGAAGGTATCGCTCATCGTCGACACGAATGGGGATGATCGTGCGGACAAGGAGATGATCATCGCGGAGGGGTGGAAGGAACTGTCGCACGGAGTCGATGCGCTGGGGGTTGCGGTCGACGCGGAAGGCGCGGTGTATTTTGGATTAGGTGTGGCGAACTTTACCAATCCCTATCTGGTGGATCAAGCCACGGGCCAGTCGCGCTTCGATTTGAAGGGGGAGCGTGGGACGATTTTGAAGATTGCGCCCGATCTGCGATCGCGCGAAGTCGTTTGCACGGGCATTCGATTTCCCGTGGCGCTGGCGTTCAATGCAAAGGGCGATTTGTTTGGCACGGACCAGGAAGGCGCGACATGGCTGCCCAACGGCAACCCGTTGGACGAGTTGTTGCACATCGTGCCGAACCGCCACTATGGGTTTCCGCCGCGGCATCCAAAATACCTGCCCAGTGTCATCGATGAGCCGAGCACGTTCGATTACTTCCCTCAGCACCAGTCTCTGTGCGGATTGAATTTCAATCCAACCGGGGAGGGCACGAAGCCATTCGGTCCAAGAGCGTGGGCGGGAGATGCGCTGATCGCGGGCTATTCGCGCGGCAAACTTTACCGGACGAAACTAGTGAAGACATCGTTGGGCTACGTCGCCGAGAGCCAGCTCTTCGCGGCCTTGAACATGCTGGCCGTCGATGCGTGCGTTTCGCCACGGGGCGATCTGATCGTGGCGACGCATAGCGGGCAGCCGGACTGGGGAAGCGGCCCCACGGGAGCGGGCAAGCTCTTTCAGATTCGCTACTCCGAACCGGAGGCTCCGCAACCGCTGCGAGCCTGGGCGACGAGCCCCACCGAGACGCGCATCGAGTTCGATCGACCACTTTCGGCCGAGCAGGCGCGGCAGGTCGTGCAAGAGGCGGCTGTAGTTGGCGGAAAGTATATCGTGGCCGGCGAACGGTTCGAGTCGCTTCGACCGGGATACCAGGTGGTGCAGGATCAACTCGCCGCCGAGCGCTTCGCGTTGCCCGTGCTCAGCGCGCAACTGACCACAAATCGCAGGGTGTTGTTGCTGGAAACCGCGCGGCGCAGCCAGGCGATCACTTATGCCGTGACTCTCGGTTCCTTTGCGGCGGCCAGATCGTCGCAGGTGATCACGCAGCATCAAAAAATCGACCTCGCCTATTCGCTGGATGGCGTGGAAGCCACCTGGACCGGGGCCAACGAAACGTGGGCCGGGTGGTTGCCGCACTTCGATCTGGAGGTGGCGCGCGCGTTGACGGCGGGGAGCGCGGAGTATTCGGGTTTATGGAATGCACTGGCCAAGCCGGGTTCCCTCGCGCTGCGCAGCCAGCTCAATCTGTGGCAAATGTTTCGTTCGGCGGTGCAACCAGGGTCAAAGATCGACTATGAACTGCCTCCGGAAGAAGTGACCCTGACCTTCGGTTCAGCCAGCGAATTCTCGCTCAAGACGCCCGCGGGTGTCGCCACGGCCACGCGGAATGCGGACGGCACCTTCGCGGCGAGCGTCAAATCCACGTCCCGGACCGAATGGTTGCCGATCGAGCTGACGCTGAAAACGGGTGGCGCGTCGCTGGCGACGCAGGTTTCGTGGCACACCGCCGAGGACACACGCCCACGGCCGCTGCCGCTCCATCGCATGATTCTGCCTTGGGCCACGCCCGACACGACTCGGCCGGCCGACACGGCTGCGCCGCTTCCGCCCGAGGTGGCGAAGGCGGACTGGATGGAAGGACGGCGAATCTTCTTTGGAGAAAAGGCCGCCTGCTCGACCTGCCACCGCATGCGCGGCGAGGGGCATCTCGTCGGTCCAGATCTCTCGAACTTGATCCATCGGGATTTTCGCTCGGTGCTGAAGGATGTGGTTTCGCCGAACGCCACGATCAATCCCGATCATGTGGGCTACGAGGTGGAGCTGAAGAATGGCGAAAGCGTTTCCGGCGTGCTGCAGCGAGAAACACCCCGAATGATCACGCTGGCGCAGGCGGGCGGCAAGACCCTCAAGATACCCCGCCAGGAGATCGCCTCTATGTCCGCGTCTTCGCTTTCCTTGATGCCAGAAGGCTTGCTGGAGGCCATCGGCGAGCAAGGGCTCAACCAGCTCATGAAGTTCCTGCTGACATCGCCGATCGAGCCGGCCACCTTGCGGACCGAAGCGCCGTTTGCCCGGGCGAGCGCCGAGTTGCCGACCCTCGGCCCGGTGGATTCCAGCAAGCGGCTTCGCATTCTGCTGGTCGCGGGGCCGAAGGATCATGGGCCGGACGAGCATGATTACCCGCTCTGGCAGCAACGCTGGTCAAAGCTGCTTGCGCTTGCGCACAATGTCGTGGTGTCGACAGCCCCGAGCTTCCCCTCGCGGGAGGCTCTGCAGGACGCGGACGTGGCGGTGTTTTACTCGAACAATCCCGGCTGGTCGGCGGCGAAGGCCGCCGAACTGGAAGCGTTTCAAAAGCGGGGCGGCGGGCTGGTCTACGTGCATTTCGCGGTCGATGGGCATCAAGCCGTGCGCGAATTGGGAGAACGGATCGGCCTGGCGTGGCGCTCCGGCAGTTCCAAATTCCGCCACGGGCCGCTCGATCTCGCGCTCGATTCCGCGCATCCGATCATGCGCGGCTTTTCCAAAGCGCAATTCTACGACGAGAGCTACTGGAAACTCGAAGGCGATGCGCGCTCGATTTCCGTCCTGGCGACGGGGGTAGAAGACGAAGTGGCCCAGCCCCTGATGTGGACGCGCGAAAACGGCGTGGGGCGGGTCTTCGTGTCGATTCTCGGTCACTACACCTGGACTTTCGATGACCCAGTCTTTCGCCTGATGTTGCTCCGCGGCATCAGTTGGGCGGCGCATCAACCCGTCGACCGGTTGTCCGAACTGGCCACGATCGGGGCGCGGATCGGTGCCGTGCCGCCCGAAACTGGGCGATGATGAGCGATCGACCGAAGAGCCTCACGCAGCCGCGACTTGTTCCAAACTGGCCACGTATTCCGAAATCTCCGCCTGCAGCTTGCAGATTTCATCAAGAGGACCTTCGGCGAAGAGGGCGAAGTTACGCGGATTTTTCGGCAGGATGTCCGCGCGAAGCGCATCCAAACCTCGATAAAGCCGCTCGATTTGTTCGATTGCTTGCCGCAATTGGGCATCGCTGCGGATCATAGCTGCAATTTCAATATGCCTTTCCGCCGGCCAGGTTCAAGCCGCACTTGCTGAAAAAACTCCGTCCACTGTGCATATTCTACCGATGCCGCCCGCGCAACCAACACGTCGAACCCGAAACGGCGATGGACAGACCTCTTTGAAACGACGCTATATTGGGATGGGCTCAAATCGGAGGAAGAATCATGCTGAGCGGCCAATTCAACGATCAGGTCCACATCGTTGGGCTGCGGTTTGCCGGTGGCAAAACTGCCGTCGATGATCACGGCGGCGACAATGCGCGAAGCCTTGGCTTCCATCAGAAAAGCTTCAAGTCGAGCGAAGAGAGCCGGACGTCGTGAGCTTCCTTGGAATGAACCGAACCTCGCCTTCACCTCATCCAACGAGCAAACGTGAATGCCAGAAGGCAAAAACCCTTGTTCGTCAAAATTCGGAATAGGCACGCAAGAAAGTCTACTCAAGGAAGAACATCGCGCACGGGAAAAGCAGGCCGGGCCAGTCATACGCCCTGCCGGCCAGAGGCAGGGAGGCACGGTTCAGTAATGACGCGAATGCAGCTTATATGCGGTCAGCCGGTCAGCCACCGCGTCCATCGGGGGTCCTGCCACAGGACCGGGCGCCAGGTCCAGCCGGAGCGAGTGACCAGCTCGATAAGCGGAGTTTTCATTTCTGGAAGGTTGAACGTGTAGGCATAGGAGAGGCTGGGCGTCAATTTGCCTTGAGCATCGAATTGCAGACCGAAAACACGGGAATGCTCATAATGGACGAAGGTGATCCCAGTGGCTGTTTTCCATTCGACCTGGGCGCCATCGCGGCCGGCGGACCAATCGAAGCGCGCAAACGAATCGGTGGCGCGCACCGTGTGATCCGAGGGATCCAGGCGGAGATCGATCCGGTGAAGCCGGCGCAATCCGCGGGCGCGAGCGAGATCGATCCATTTCGCATCCGCATAGCGCCAGGTGGCCGTGAGTTCATGATCCCGCGTGCCCCGCTCGATGCGAAACGGAATATCCAGCGCATTGAGGGCCTCGAGCTGAGCTGCAAGTTCGGTGGCGGAAAGTGGACGCGCGTTCCCTCGCGGAGAGGACCCGCTCGCCCAGGCTGCTCCCCTGAAGAAATAAAGCACCACGACAATTAAATACGCTGCAATTCCGGCGACGATGTAGGGAGTGGAAATGGAAGTGAGCGATCCGTCCCGACTCGGTGAAGCACGAGGTTCGTTGATTGCTGCATTGGAAGGAGACAACGCGTCGAGCGGGGCGTTGCGAGGGATTTTGAAGCCACCGGCAATCATGCGCGCGCGGATCGCGCCATCATCAGAGCCGGTCCAGACTCCAAGCATGTTATCCATGTGCAGGGCGTAGGCACGATCTCCGCCCGGACGCGTCACCGCATAGCCGCTTTGGGAAGATCCTTTTCCACCAAGTGTATTCAGGCCGGTGAATCTGAGATAATCAACCCACGCCCGTTCCGCGGCTGAATAACCGGGAAAGCGCGCCAACAGAACGCTCTCTCCGCCCGGCAGCGAGGCGAACCGAGCGATCTCGGCCGCGGCGAGCGCGTCGCCAAAGGCTGGGCGGGCATCGATAATGAGATCGCTCTGCGCATCGGATCCGAACAGCATTCGCGCGGATTCCTGGCGAATTTCCACGGAGGAATCGGCGCCAAGGTTTTGGAGCGCGATGAGTCGCGGGCGCTCCTGGTTTAGCGCGGAAACGGCAAAGTGGAAGTGGGCCAAAAATTGAGGGACACCGATCAAAGCGAAGAAGCCGGCAAACCAATACACGGGCCGAAGCGACGCACCGAGGCGGCGCGTCAGATGTCCAACGATGAGGCAGACCAAGGCACAGCCGCCGAAGAGGACGACCCAGATGATTAGGCCAGGATTGGTTCGAAATAGTTGGGACATCGCGGGTATGGTAACGGAAGGAACTAGGCCTTGCCGCGGCTGCGCAGAATGAGCAGGGCCACGATCGCTCCGGCCACCCAGATAATGGCCCCGACGCCGACGGCGAGAAACCACAGCGCCATGAGACCGGAATCCCGGCCCAATTCCGGATATTTGATCGCACCGCAGGCGGCGATGGCGCAGGCATTGAGTCCGATGAAGCCCGCGACGGCAAGACGCACGAGCATGGGCCACTTGTTAACTCCGGGAATCGAGAAGACGGCGAAAGCCAGCAGCACCCCCAGCGTGGCGGCCAGCCAAACGGCCCAGTTGAGAGCGGTGTTGCCCGCGGCGGTGGGCGGGACGTTGCGCGCCGCGATCCAGCGGACGACCAGGAACCAAGCAATCCAGTACGACTCGGGGCCGAGGATAATCGAAATCCAGCGATTCATCGGATGCTGAGATTGGCGGCAGTTTCCCGTTCCGTCTCCGCGCCGGCGCGAGTCTCGACCAATGGCCTTCGACTTCCAAGATCAAAGCAAACAACTGGAGGAGTTTTTTGATGCGGCGCCCGGGACGAGGCATCGGCCGGCATATCGCTTCGCCAAACAGCGCGACAGTGCCCCGAACGGCTTAGTTTTCGAGAGCGCCCACAAGGGCATGCATCGATTGAACGGACCGACCCAAGGCTTTGCGGCTCCAAATGTATCCCGGCAGTTGCGGAGGTAGCGGTGCGCGTCACGCACCGGCGCCTCTTCCTGTTCCTCCCGGTTCCAGGTGTGAGGCCAGGGCGCGCAGGACGGTGCCGCTCTGATTCTGCAGCAGCCTCCCTTGCTGACGATGCCGCCAGGCTCTGGGCTGGGCTGGCTTGTGACAGGCCTTTGGCCAGGAGGCGTGTGGATGAGGGGTTGCGAATCCCGAAATACGGTTGATTCCACGGGCGGCGGAGGGGGCGGGGGGTTGGGCCTGGGGGGAGGGGGGTGGCATGGGCGCGGACGGGTTCATGGCATCACAAGTGGTTGATGGTGAATGGTTTGAGTTCATATTTGGTTCGTTTTCAGGTGTGTAAATAGTGTGTAAATGGCGTGTAAATCTGTGTAAATAGGTGTGTAAATGCGTGTAAGGAGTGTGTAAATCTGTGTAAATGGGTGTCAATGCCGTGCAAATCCTGGGCGGGCGGGGTCCATGAGCGGTGGAGCACTTGAGGACGGGTGGCAAGCCGCGAAGCGCGGCGGGGATAGGGGTTTGAAATGTAGACTTGGCCTTCGGGCATGAAGGCTGGGGACGCCGTGGAGGGGCGTTCGGCCCGGCGAAATCCCGGTGATCCGAGATTGGCGGCGGGCATCGGCTTGAGACTACATAGATACATGCCGATCAAAATGTGCTTGTTTTTGAAAAAGCGCAAATAATATAAAAATTAAATGTAGACTTTTCGGTGTAAGTAGCGGAAAATCAGGGAGATAAATTTTTGCGAGAATCGCGGAGGCTGAGGGAAAGTAGAGGTGGGTGAGGCAAAATCGGGCTTGGAGGTGGGTCGAGCGAGGGGGAGGCGAAAGGTGTGGGGGAGATGGCGGGCAGAGATGGAAGAGGAACCGAGCCGAATTGCTCTGCTTTACTGTTGCGAAGGAAGTTGGCTGGGCATCTGATAGAAGCGTTCGAGGGCGACGATCCAATCGGGAGGAATGGAGACGTACGTTTGCCAAGCACGGTCCTGCAGGAGCAGAGCACCGAGAGCCATGAGGAGGAGGGCGATGGTGCCTAGAGAACGAAGTCTCTGGCGCAGACCCGTATTCCGAACTTTACTGATTGATTTGCAAAGGCTTCTTGCTAAGCTCGGAACGCCAAAGCGAACGACTAATGCTGGATTGAAACTGCCCCCCGTATGAATACGATTTGCTTCGATTTATCCCTCCGCGTCACCCGCGTTAAGTTGCCCTCTCACGGTTGGCTCTTCGTTCTGCTGGCACTGCTCGGTTGGGCCGGGCTGCCGGCGGTTCTCGCCGAACGAGCGCCGACGCCCCGAATCTTTCCGATCAGCGGCACCCTGGTGAATCCCGGGCTGATCACCATGTCGACCACCACGGCTGGCGCCCAGCTTTGGTACACCACGAACGGCTCCGAACCCACTCAAGGCGCACCCAGCATCCTATACACAGGTCCTTTCCAATTGGCCGGTTTGGGAGCCAAAACGGTCAAGCTCAAGTCGTTTGCTCCCGACTACGAGCCAAGCCTGACCAAGATCGGAAACTACACCCTCGTCAATCCTCCGCCCGGCGGGTATGTAGAAGTGCCGAAAAACGTCTATCAGATGACGGCTACCGCCAATGTCTTCATCGATGCGAACATGTCGACTATGGCGCAACTAGGCGGAAATCCCGCGTTTCTTCGGGTTGATCTTGGCTTCGAGCGCTCTATTGGCAAAATAGCCTACACGCCCGGCTATCAAGATTTCTACTTTGCCAAATACCGCGTCTACGTGACGTCTAACCCTTCCGTCAGCCACCCAACGGACTGGGGTGCGCCCGTCCTTGAAAGCGAGTGGAGTTCAGAGGATGCGGGAATCGCGGAATTTCCGACGACAACAGGCCGTTTTGTCATTTTTGAGGCCGTCTCGGCAAAGCGCCGCAATCCGGACACGTCAGCCGCATTGAGCATCGTCGCGATCAGCGAGTTCTCAGTGTTCGTGGCGGCCCCGGATGCGATGCCGGCGGCGCAACGACCCATCGCCACTCAACCGTCGGGAACTTATTCCCTCCCCTTCCAACTGCAACTGAGCACCGTAACGGCCGGGGCGGAAATCTGGTATACGACGGACGGCACCGATCCGGTTCAGGGCGCGCCCAGCCAGCTTTATTCGGGAGGGGTGATGCTCACTTCCGCCGGGGCGGTGACGTTGAAAGCCACCGCGTTCCATCCAGCGCACAGACCCAGCCTGGTCATGAATATTCCCTATACCATTGTAGAGCCGGCCCCAGGAGAGTACCTCGCGCTCAACAAACGGCAGATGACCGCCGATGCTTCGTTTTTCAGCCACCCAGCCTATCATCCCAGCCAGACCATCGACGGACAACTCGGAACGCATTGGTTGTCCTATCAAAATGCAGGCCATGGCGAGTGGGTGCGGCTCGACTTCGGCGCGGGGATAGAACGGACAATTGGAAAGATTCTTTTTCAAAAAAGCCCCCTCTATTGGGTGGGTTTGAGCTGGAATTACAGCATCTACATCACCAGCGATCCTTCGACCGATCCCGGTGCGTGGGGCAGTCCCGCCGCGAATTTATTTTTCGATGAGCTGGACGATCCGATTGAATTTACACCACGGACCGGGCGCTTCATCATTTTACAATGCGAGCCGGTGGTTGGGCCTCTCGCCGGCCTGGCCGAAGTGACGATTTACGAAACGCAGTCGTCCAGCTTTCCCCCGGCCACATCACCGCAACTCTCTTTGCCGGATGGCGCGTACCTCAGCCCGGTCGCCATGAGGATCGAGTCGGACGTTCTCGATGCAGAAACGTGGTATACGCTGGATGGCAGCGAACCGGTGCAGGGCAGCCCGAGCATGGTTTATACCGAACGGTTCATTATCGAAGGAGAAGGAACCGTCGACGTTAAGGCCAAGACATTCGCTCCGGGTTTTTCTCCCAGCCTCACCTCGGCGTCCTCGCTCGAATTGTTGATTCCGCCTTTGGGAACCATGGCCCAGATCAATCCCCATCAATTCACACGCATGCCCACGCTGCCGTACTCGGGCAATGGGTTCGTGTTCGATTTTGGCGGCGGGATTGCCCTGAATCCCGGCCGCCTGGTTTACAGCCCGCTCTTCGATGCCCAAGGCAATCGTATCGCGGCTGTCATCTCGTACCGCATCGCTCTGTCGGACGACGGCGTGAACTGGGACCCGCCCATCGTGGAAGGCCAATGGACCTGGGCTGCTGGCGAAACTCAAAAGGTGGTGGATTGGCCCCCGCAATCCAGCCGGTTCATCCGATTTTTGCCCGTCGGCTGGGAACTGCCCGGGAACAATCCCACCGCGAGTGTGATCGACCTATTTGCAGCGGCGACCGGCGTTTCGACGCCGCTCATTTCTCCGGCGTCCGGCCCTCACGAGCCCCCCATCACGGTGAGTATGACCATGCGCACACCCGGTGCGGAAATCTACTACACCCTGGACGGGACGGAGCCGGTGGACGGCGCGCCCAGCACTCTTTACACCAGCCCGTTCGAATTGGGATCGGTCGGGATCGTGACCGTCAAAGCGCGTGGGTTCGCTGCGGATATGGAGCCCAGCGCGATCAACTCGGCCACGTACGCGCTGCCGCCAGTCAACGCCGCCGCGCCCCAATTTTCCGCGGCCGGCGGCTACCAGGTCTCGCCCCTGGCGGTCACGATCACTTCGGCGACATCCGGTGCGGATATTTGGTATACCACGAACGGAGCCGAACCGGTTCAGGGCGCACCCAGCCTTCGCTATACAGGGCCAGTGACCGTCACTGGCTCAGGCGGAAGTTCCGTCACGCTCAAAGCCAAGGCGTTTTCGCCTCTCTATCATCCGAGCGCGACGACGACCGCCACCTACTCGATGCATTTGCCTGGCACGGCCACGCCGACCATCAGCCCGGGGGATGGGACGTACCAACGGCCCCTCACCGTGACGATGGCCTGTCCCACACCCGGCGCGGAAATCTGGTATTCGATCGGGACGGTGTTCCCCAGGCAAGGTCCGCCGAGCATCAAGTATACCGGACCATTCACAATAACCACCACCGGCCGCACTCCCATCCGGGCTCAAGCGTTTGCCCCTAACATGGAGCCGAGCGCCGTCCGGCTGAGGATCTATACTATCGTTCCCTAGGCCGATTGAAGATACTCCGGCTCTGAGGGTTAACTTCGGTGAGGCGGTTCAAGCCCCGCTCGCTCCGGCCAACGTGGCGCATCCTTCCCCCCCATCCGCTCAGCCAAACCTTCGATCTCCATCCTCGCTTTCCATGCCCACCCGCCATGGGAGGTCCGCAGCCATCGGCAGGAGCATCCTCGAAACCGCCCGACGACGGGAAGCCCGATTCGCGAAGCCCGATTCTCCTTGCCGGGAGGGACTCCGGTTGGCTAATAATACCCCGGTTTTCGAGCGTTGGGAGGCATGGCTTCGCGGCGCTCGTTTAGTCGTTCGGTAACTTTTCGATGAAGAAAAAGATCAATCCCTCATCGCGAACCGGTTTGCTTGTGGGCGGTAATTGGATCATCGACCAGGTCAAGATGATCGATGTCTACCCCCAGCGCGAACAGTTGGCGAATATCCGCAGCCAGTCCCAAGGGACGGGTGGCGCGCCCTTCAATGTGGCCGTCGATCTGGCCAAGATGGGGGCTCCTTTCCCCCTGGCCGGGGCTGGGCTGGTGGGCGACGATGCTCTCGGCGCGGAAGTCCTCCGCATCTGCGAATCGCTCAAGATCGATACCCGGGGCATCGCCCAAACCAAGGAGGCCCCCACCTCGTACACCGATGTCATGACCGAGCTCGGCAACGGCCGCCGCACCTTCTTCCACAACCGCGGCGCGAATGCCCTCTGGGACGGCGAGAACCTCGATTTCTCCAAGTCCAAAGCCCGCATCTTCCACCTCGGCTACCTGCTGCTCCTGGATGCCCTCGACGCGCCCGACCGCATCCACGGCACGCGCGCGGCCCGTCTCCTGGCCGAGGCTCGCGAGGCTGGCCTTAAAACCAGCGTCGACGTCGTCAGCGAGGATAGCGACCGCTTCGCCCAGATCGTTTCTCCCGCGCTCAAGCACGTCGATTACTGCATCCTGAACGAGATCGAAGCCGGCAAGACCGCCGGATTCAAGATTCGCAGCGCCGACGGCAAGCTCGATACGGTCAGCCTCCGCCATGCCGCCGGGGCGCTCCTGCAGATCGGGGTCAAGGAAATGGTCGTCATCCACTTTCCCGAAGGGGCCTTCGCGCGCACCCGGCGCGGCGAGGATTTTTGGCAGAGCTCTCTCAACCTCCCCCCGAAATACATCGCCGGCACCGCCGGCGCGGGCGACGCCTTTTGCGCCGGGGTCCTCTACGGTTTGCACGAAGGCTGGGAAATCCCCCGCAGCCTCCTCACCGGGGTCTGCGCCGCCGCCGCCTCCCTCTCCCACCCCACCTGCACCGAAGGGATGCGCGGCCTCGAGGCCTGCCTGGCCCTCGCCAAGAAGTACCGCCCCCGCCGCGCCCTCGAATCCGAGGAGTAATCCCGCTGGCGCGACGGCCCAACCTGTGGCAGAGATTCTCCCTTTTGCGCCCCGGGGCCTCCACGGCTCCCCGCGCTCTGCTCGAATGATTTTCGAGAAATTTGTATGATGACGTTGAATGAGATTATCGGGTTTATGCCCGCCCCGTTGGCCGCCGAAATCATGGACGACGTCTTCGCGGACGACAAACCCCTGTACCGCGCGATCAGCGCCGAGGTCGCCGCCGCGCTCAAGCTCCGCCCCATCTTTTTCGAGCGCAAAGCCCGCGTCGAGCGCGACAAGGTCATCCTCGACATGCTGACCCGCCCCCGGATGCTGGGCACCGCCGCCACGCTCCTCCGCGGCTGGCTGCTGAAGTCCGAGGCCGACATGCTGACCGACTTTCTCGACACCCTCGGCATCCCGCACAAAAAGGGCGCCGTGGAATCCTTTCCCAAGGAAGTCGACGACGCCAAACTCGGCGAGGCCATCGAAAAGCTCCTCGCCAAATACTCGCGCGAAAAAGTCGCCGTCTACCTCGGCTCCTTCAACGTCATGAACGACGCCGCCTGGCCCTCCCTCACCAAGCGCCTCCAGGAGGACACCCGGCTGCACCTGATCTGAGCCGCGCGTCCGAAAAATCATGATTCTCCAGGAACCAGGCCGGGCGGCGGAGTTGGGTTCGCTCGCCCGATAGGGCGTGCTTAACTGATCGGCTCGCCATTCCAGCACTTGTTGCTCGAGCGGATTTTCCATCTCCCCGCGTGCGCAATAGAGTTCCTCGCAGCGGCAGGCGGGCGCAAGCCGGGTTTGATCGGCATCGTCGTTAACACCAGCGGCGGGCAGGTTGGGCTCGATGAACCGCAGGTTGGGCCTTCGGCGGCCGCACTTCCGCTTGGCCGATCACCCGGACGTGTTTGAAGGCGTGGGAGAGCCGCCGGAAGATACCCAGGACGGCGGTCGCGTTCGAGTGGCAAACTCGGCTCTGGTTTATGTCGTTGCGTTTAGGTTCTTGGCGAAAGCCCGGGCCGCGCTACATTGAGGAACGCGCATGAGCCGCCACCCTCGCATTCTCCATGTGGACGCCGACAGCTTCTTTGCCAGTTGCGAGATGGCGTTGAATCCTGAATTGCAAGGGCGCGAGGTGTGGGTGGGGGGCGGGCGGCGCGGCGATGGCATCGTCATTGCGGCCAATCGCGCGGCCAAAAAGTACGGCGTCAAAACCGGGATGGCGTGTTTCGAGGCGAAGCGGCTTTGTCCCCAAGGCGTTCTGTGCCGTCCGCATTATGACGAGTACCGGCGGCTCTCGCACGAAATGTTCCGCATTCTGGAGGAATACTCGCCGACGCTCGTTCCCATCTCGATCGACGAAGGCTTTCTCGATTTCACCACGATGGACGCGCATATCTGGCGCCACACCACGCCGGCGCATTACGTCAAGGAAATCGGCGAACGGATTCGCCAAGAGATCGGCCTGCCGGTGTCCGGAGGGCTGGCCAGTTCGTCGCGGCTGGCGAAATTGGCGACTGACGCGGCCAAGCCGGGGTTCATCGAAATTCCCGCTGGCGGGGAAAAGGACTTTTTGCAAGACCGCCCCGTGCGCGAACTCTCCGGCGTGGCCAAGAACCGCGAACGCGCCTTGGCGGCCCTGGACGCGCGCACCTTTGGCGACGTGGCGAAGCTGCCCTCCATGCTGCTCAAGCAACGGTTCGGCATTTGGGGGCAGCAGCTTTGGTTGTTCGCCAACGGCCAATGGAACGAGCCGCTGCTGCTGGAAGTGCAGGACCGAAAGAGCATTTCGAGCAATACTACCTTGCCGTACGACGAGCCGGATTATGAAGCGGCCTTGACTTTCACCTTGAGCGAGGCCACGCGGCTGATCGGCCAATTACGCCGGGAGCAGTTGCAGCCACGGGAAGTGAGCCTGGCCATTCGATTCAACGATTTCACCGAGGTGGGGGGCGGCCATCGTTTTCAGCATCCGCAATTCAGGAATTCCATCATCAATGCCAGCGTGGAAGCGATGTTCCGCGACTTGATGGGTGGCGCGGGCAAACCGGTGCGACAAATCCGCATCGCCTTTCAAAACTTGTCGCGACTGGACCTGCAACCGACGCTGTGGGGCACGACCGACGCCGAGCGTTGGGGCGCGCTGGATGAGGCGATGCACCGGCTGAATGCGCAATTTCCGCGCGCAGGGAAACCAGCCTTGATGACCGGGGCGCAACTGGCCTTGCGCCAGCTCGACGACACGCACAAGAACCCCAAGGCCAAGTGCCCCTTTGTGCCGCAGCGCGAAATGGTGAAAAAGTTATGGGGCACGGATGCCGACCCGCTGGCGCACAAGGGCGATTGGGAAAAGCGGCTCGCCCAAATCAGCAAACAGCATCAATTCACGCACAAATCATGATGTTTCCCGGCATGGGCCAGCCTTCGGCCAATCTGTGGGAGCGGTGTCGTACCGCTATGCGCGGGTTCGGCTATTTTGATGGAATGGGTGACGGACCGGGGTGGGAAGGGACCGGGGTGGAGCTTGAGTCGGCGATCCGGATTGGGCGGCGTGCTGGTTTTTGTGGGGTTTGATGAGCGTGGTGTACACGAACCAGGCCGTTGCTGGGTGGGGCAACGGCCTGGGGATTGAGGTAAAGACTGGCGGCGACCTACTCTCGCGGAACCTATAGAACCACTACCATCGGCAAGGCGGTGTTTGACGGCCGAGTTCGGGATGGGATCGGGTCGGGCCACCGCTTTATGGCCACCAAAAAGTGTTTTAAATTATGAAAGAGCCACCCTGGTTGGGGGGTGTTCTTTGGAAACTACACACAGGGTGGGATGAGGGGTTGACAACCCGCTTCGTTTTAAAAATCGCCTGCCTTTCCCTGGGCCGGGCACCGGAGTGCCTGGAGTGGGGAAAGAAAAAGCGATCAAGCCGCACGGCCGATTAGTATTGGTCCGCTGAACCGATTGCTCGGCGTGCACGCCCAACCTATCAACCCGGTGGTCTGCCGGGGGCCTTGAGGGTCTTGCGACCGGGAAACCGTATCTTGGGAGGAGCTTGGCGCTTAGATGCTTTCAGCGCTTATCTCGTCCGCACATGGCTACGCAGCGATGCCCCTGACGGAACAACTGCCACACCAGAAGT
>CAYZKY010000112.1:0-20718 GCA_964478815.1 uncultured Verrucomicrobiota bacterium | reverse complement strand
CGACGGGCATTATCTGGTGGTGTTCAGCCTGGCCGAGACCGACTACGTGTGCGACTACATCGTCAACGGCGGAAAGCGGGATGAATTTCTCGAGAAATTCAAAGGGGCCTACTCCGCCGGATTCGATCCCGACATTCACTTGGGCGCGATCGGCGTGGCCAACCAGACGACGATGCTGCGCGGGGAGACCGAAGAGGTCCAGCGGCGGCTCAAACGCGCGATGGAAACGAAGTTCGGCGTGGCGAACATCAACCAGCATTTCCGCTTTTTCGATACGATCTGCGGGGCCACGCAGGATCGCCAGGATGCGCTGGAGAAGCTGCTGTCCGAGCCGCTCGATCTCTTGCTCGTGATCGGCGGCTATAATTCCTCGAACACCTCCCATCTGGCGGAGATGGGCGAGGCGAAATTGCCCACCTACTTCATCAAAAACGCGGCCAAGATCGTCTCTTCGGACGTCATCCATCACTACGATTTGCACCAGCAGCAGGAGGTGGAGTCGCGCGGCTGGTTTCCGGCGCGCACCCTCAGAGTGGGCGTGACGGCCGGGGCCTCGTGCCCGAACAACCTGATCGAGGATGTCATCCGCCGGTTGTTCGAGTTGAAGGGTGTCGCCGTGCAGGATCTGCTTCGCCAGTAAGCAGCCCTGGGTTCATGCCCGTCCTTCGCCAGGATTTGGAAGCGCGGGAGCAGGCTACGCTGGCTCCCTACGCGCAGTTCAGCGGCGCCACGCGGGGCCGCCAGCATCGCGAAGCCCCGCCGGAGTTCCGCACCCATTTCCAGCGAGATCGCGACAGGGTGATCCATTCCCGCGCGTTTCGGCGGCTGGAGTACAAGACTCAGGTATTCCTGAACGGCAGCGGCGATCATTATCGCACGCGGCTCACCCACACCATCGAAGTGGCCGCGATCAGCCGGAACGTGGCGCGCGCGCTCGGCTTGAACGAAGACCTGGCGGAGACCATCGCGCTGGCGCACGATTTGGGGCACTCGCCGTTCGGCCACAAGGGGGAGGCGGTGCTCAATCGACTCATGCGGCAGCACGGCGGGTTCGAGCACAACCGGCACAGCCTGCGGATCGTGGAGGAAATCGAGCGGAAGTATCCCGATTTCGCCGGGCTGAATCTGACCTGGGAAACGCGCGAAGGATTGCTCAAGCACAGCACCGTTTACGATTTGCCCGGGCCGGACCCCGGCTTCGTCGCGCGGCAGCCGAGTCTGGAAGCCCAAGTGGCCAACGTGTGCGACGAGATCGCCTATTACAGCCACGACCTGGACGATTCGCTGGAAGCGGGCCTGATCCAGGAGGAGCATCTGGTGGCGGAGGTCGACCTCTGGCAGCAGGCGGCCCGCAGCGTCCGGGCCGAGCATGGAGCGTTGCCGGACGAATGCCGCCGGTACTACACCATCCGTTGCATCATCGATTCGCAGGTCAAGGATGTGGTGCAGACTTCGCAAGACCTGATCGAACGCGCGGGGATTCGCTCGTCCGATGGCGCGCGCGCCCACGCCGGCCCGTTGATTCGCTACAGCGCCGGCCGCAAGCGGGCCAACCTCCAACTACGCAAGTATCTCTATAAACACTTCTACGGACATCCGGAGGTCCTCCGGCCGAACGCGCAGGCCGTGGCCTGGATGGAAGAGCTCTTCTCCTACTATTTAAAGCATCCCCGGCGGTTGGGGGATCGGGCACGCCACCGCATCCGCAAGCTCGGCCTCGAACGCAGCATCTGCGACTACATCGCGGGCATGACCGATCTCTATGTGATCAAGGAACACGAGCGTATTTTCTCATTGCGGGGCAGCGCGCCGGAGGGCCGCCGCAAGCCGGGGTGAGCGCGGGCTACGCGGTTCGCGCGGGCGGCGTCTCCGAGTTTGCTGCATCGCTGGCGGCGCCGGTGATGATGCGCGCGCCGCGCTGGTAGGAAAAGTACGAGTAAGCCCACTGGAAGAGCACCGCGATCTTGTTGCGGAAGCCGATGAGAAAAAGCAGGTGGACCCCCAGCCAGGCCAGCCAGGCGCTGAAGCCGCTGAGTTCCAAAGGGCCGAGCTTGGCCACGGCGGAGGAACGTCCGATGGTGGCCATCGTTCCCTTGTCGAGATACCCGTAGGCCGGACGGGCGGGCGGCGGGCACGGCTCAGCATCGAGTTCGTCGGCGATGATCCCGGCGACATGAGCGGCCTCCTGCATCGCGGCGGGCGAAACGCCCGGCACGGAGACGCCATGACGATCGACGAGAAAGGCCAGATCACCGATGGCGAAGGCTTCCGGAAATCCAGGGATGCTCAAGTCCGGGAGGACTTTGATGCGCCCGGCCCGGTCCAAATCCACCCCGAGCGTGCGGGCGAGGGGGTTTCCGCCAACACCCGCGGCCCAGATGATGTTCGCGGCATGGATGGTCCCGCCGCTCGTTTCGACCCGATGCGCTTGGAGATCGAGCACCCGGGTGGACGTGCGAACCTCCACGCCGAGCTGTTCGAGCTGCGCCTGGGCGCTCAGCGAGAGTTCCGGGGGCAGATGCGAAAGAACGCGGGGCGAAGCCTCGATCAGCACCACCCTGGCCTTCCGCGGGTCGATCCGGTCGAAGTCGCGGGCCAGGACGTGCCGCGCCAGCTCGGCAAATGCGCCGGCCAATTCCACGCCGGTCGGCCCGCCCCCCACGACCACAATCGTCAGGAGCCGCTCGATCTCCTCCGGCCGGAGGCAGGTCTCGGCCCGTTCGAACGCGGAGAGGACGTTCCGCCGAATGCGCATGGCATCGTCGAGCGATTTGAGGCCGGGCGCGAAAGGCTCCCACTCCGGATGGCCGAAGTAGCTGGTGACGCCGCCAAGCGCCAAAACGAGAAAATCGTAGGGAATGGACTGGCTGGCCAGAACGACCTGCCGCTCCCGCAAGCGGATCTCGCGCACGGTCTCCATGAGGACGTTCAGCCGTGGAGCCTCTCTGAGGATGGAACGGATGGGCTGGGCGATCTCCGGCGCGGAGAGCCCGGCGGTGGCGACTTGGTACAGGAGCGGCTGGAACAGATGATGATTCTGGCGGTCGACCAGCGTTACGGCCGCCCGCGGGTGGCGAAATTTCTGGCAAAAGGTGAGTCCGCCAAATCCCGCACCCAGCACCACGATGCGCGCGTTCTCTCGCTCCATGGGCGAGTGTTGCGTGCGAAAGGAGCTGGTGGCAAGCCCGCCTCAAGACGTGCCCACCGCCGGTCATAGGGCCGAATGGAACGGTTCAACCGGTTTTGCCGGGCGGGTGGCGCGCTTTGGCAATCGACAGGCGGGAATTGTGGACGGTTGCGGTTGCGCGGTTTCCACGAGTGGGGCACTTTGAAGATCGTTGCACTAGCCAGCCACAGTCCGTGAGTAATTTGGATCCGAACCGGCACGACGCGTCCCCCCCCGCGGCGGAGGGAGGACTCTCTTCGTCGCATGCCGGAGCGGATTTGTATCGGCTGCTCGTCGAGAATAGTTACGATCTGGTCGCCGAACTGGATGCGGACGGCCGCTACGTTTACGCGAACCCGAGCCACTTCAATTCCGTCGGCTTGGCGCCTTCAGCCCTGGTGGGAGCTTCCCTGGTCGACTTCGTTCATCCGCAGGATCGCGACAAAGCGAGGCGGGGATTGCAGCAGCCGGGCGGCGCGGCGCTGCTGCGATTGCAGCACGCGGACGGGCACTGGAACTGGTTCGACTGCTCTTTCCGTCATTTCGAGACGGGGCAGGGCCCGCGCGTGGTGGCCATCGCCCGCGACATCGGCGCCCGGCGGGAAGGGGAACTGAAGTTCGAGGTGCTGGCGTCGCTGGGCACGCGGTTGAGCGGCGCCACGAGCAAATCGGACGCCGCCCGAATCGTGGCGGAAGCCGCGGACAAACTCTGCGGGTGGGATGCGTTTTCGCTCGACCTTTGGGACCCGCAGACGGGCCTGGTGGAGCCGATCCTGGAAGTGGACGAATCCGGCGGCGCCCGGCTGGAACAGCCGGGCGGCAGACGGCACCCACCCAGCCCGGTGGCGGAGATGGTGCTGCGGACGGGGCCCCGGCGCATCTTGCGGAAAGGGAACGATTTCGAGGAGGGCTTGCGGCCCTTTGGCGATGCGAAGCGGGCGTCGGCCTCGCTGCTGATCGTCCCGGTGATCGAAGCGGGGAAGCCGGTCGGGCTGGTCTCGATCCAGAGCTATCGGATCAATGCCTACACCCGCTCCGACCTGAAGCTGCTCGAAGTGCTGGCCGGGCATTGCGCGGCGACCTTCGCCCGGCTTCGCGCGATCGAGGCGCTGGCGGCCAGCCAGGCGCGGTTCGAAGCCTTCATGGAGCACTCGCCGAGCGCGGCGTGGATCAAGGACGAGGCCGGGCGGTACATCTTCGCGAACACGGCGGCGGGGGAGTTTCTGGGAGCCGAAGCCGCATCGATCTCGGGGAAGACAGATCTCGAGTTGTTCGCCGGACCGGCCGCTGAAGAGCATCTGCGCGAAGACGAATCGGTGCGCGAGGGGCGTCAACCGTTGCGTCTGCAACGCGGCGGCCACCGGGGGCCGGACCGGCAATGGTTCGTCTGCAAGTTTCCCTTTGCCGATCCGGCCGGCGGAACGTGTGTCGGCGGGCTGGCGCTCGAAGTCAGCGAACGCGTGCTGATGGAGCGCTCGCTCCGCGCCAGCGAAGATCGATTTCGAACGCTCTTCGAGGCCGCGCCGGTGGGCATCGCTCTCGTGCAGAAGTCCCGCCTGACCTACGCCAACCGGGCCTACCGCCGGATGTTCGGGCTGAATTCTCAGGAAGAGCTGGAGGGCCGGTCGATTCTGGAAGATCTCGCGCCGGCGAATCGGCGGGATTTGGAGCGGCTCATGAACGGGAGCAACGCAGGCAGCGAAAACCGGATGGTGCTGGAGGTGCGCGGGCTGCGCAGTGGCGAGCGTGAATTCCCTTGTTTGATCGAGCTGGCCCGTGTCGAAGTCGCCGGCGAAAGCGGGTGGCTCGCCTTTGCGAGCGATATCTCCGAGCAGCGGGTGCTGGAGAAGCAACTGGCGCAGGCGCAAAAGATGGAATCGATCGGCCGGCTGGCCGGCGGGGTGGCCCACGATTTCGCCAACTTGCTCACCATCGTGCAAAGTCATCTCAGCCGGCTCGAACGCGGCGTTTCCAATGTCCGCACGGCGGTGGAAGGCATCGGGCGGGCCAGCGCCCAAGCCTCGGAACTGACCCGGCAGTTGCTCGCCTTGAGCCGCCGGCAGTCGCTGAATTTTACGGAAATGGATGTGAACGACGCGGTCCGCCGCACGGCCGGCATGATGGAACGGGTGCTCGGGCACCGGATCGCGCTGCATCTGGACCTGGCCCACAGTTCGACCTCGATCCTGGCGGATCGCGATTCGCTCGAACAATTGATCCTCAACCTCGCCATGACCGCCCGCGACGGCATGAAGCCGGGCGGTCATCTGACGATTTCGACCCGTTGCACGCCCCCGGGCGATCATCCGGGCAACGGCACCGCGCACGGCACGGTCTCCCTCTCCGTGCTCGATACCGGGCGAGGCATCCCCGCCGCCGATCTCGAGCGCATCTTCGAGCCTTTCTTTCAGACCAGCGCCGGCCCCGAGATTCCGCTCCGGCTGGCGACGGTTCACGGCATCGTCAATCAGCACAACGCGAAGATCGAAGTGGCGAGCGAGTTGGGAGTGGGCACACGTTTTACGGTTCATTTCGCGGCCCTGCGCCCGCCGCAGCCACTGTTTGCGCCCGCCCGATCCTCGAAGTGCATTCTCGTCGCGGAAGATTGCGCCGATGTGCGCGGGCTGGTGCAGCGAGACCTGGCCGATGCCGGATATGAAGTGTTGGTCGCCGCGAGTTTCGAGGAAAGCCTCCGCGTGTTCGAACAAAATCAGGACCGCGTCGACCTGATCCTGGCGGATGTTTTCCTCGGCGATGGGAGCGGGCGCGACCTGGCGGCCCGCAGCCGGGCGGCCAAGCCCGCGTTGAAGACGGTCATCATGACCGGCTACGACCCGAATCAGGCCCGCCGCGAGCATGTGGCGAGCGAAGGGTTTCTCGCCAAACCGTTCACCGGCCGCCAGCTCCTCGAAGCGGTCGACCGGATGTTCGCCGAGCCGCCGGCTCGATAGAGCATTTTGGAAATATTGTAGTCGTTCCAACCGAACGCGGGCTTGGCGCTACAGGCTTCGCGCCACTGACTCGGCGAGCTGGGCGAGCCAGTAGCCCGGCCGCCGGGCCGCTTCTTCAAACGGCGCGAAATCCGGACAAATCCCGGCGGTGCGCTCGAACAGCGCGGATTCGCGGCCCGCCGGCATCTCGAGGACACTGCCGCCCAGGCCGAGGCAGCGCTTGCCGCGTGCCCTCGCGAGTTCTGCGACGGCTCCCGGACCTTTCCCCATCCAGGTCGAGCGGTCCAGGCGTCCTTCCCCCGTCACGAGCAAATCGGCCCGATCGATCTTCTCCTCCAAACGAGCCAGCCGCGCGAAGATGGCGAAGCCGCTCTCGAAGCGCCCCTGGAGAAACACCCGCAGGCCGTAGCCCAGGCCGCCCGCCGCGCCGGTGCCGGCTTCACGCGCACAGTCGCGGCCGAGATCGCGCTTCGCCACTTCCGCCAGCTTCGCCAAAGATTGTTCGGCCAGAGGAAAATCCGATGCGCGCAGGCCCTTTTGCGGACCGTAAATCCGGCTGGCGCCGTTCGGTCCGAGCAATTCGTTCAGGACATCGGAGGCGATGATCGTTTCCTCGAAGCGTGCCGGACGGGGCGGCGGTTCGATACCCGCCAGGAGGCCGAGATCCGTCCATTGGGTGATCTCGGTGCGATCTTCGCGCCAGAACCGATAGCCCAATCTGCGCGCCATGCCGAAGCCGCCGTCGTTCGTGGCGCTGCCGCCGATCCCCGCCAGGCAGCGCCGGGCCCCGCGCTCCTGGGCGGCGTGCAAGACGGCGCCCAGGCCGAACGTATCGAGATCGAATGGGTGGAACCGTCCCTTCGGCAACATCGCCAGTCCGATGACCCCCGCGGTTTCGATGATGGCGGTTCGTTCCTTGTCCGACCACCACCAGGTGGCCTCGACCGGGCGGTGCGCTGCGTCCACGGTCGGTGTCGTCACCGGCTGTGCTTCAAGGATGCCGCCGAGCACCTCGCCGAAGCCATCGCCCCCATCGCTCATCGGCGCCTGCACCAGCTCGTCGTGCGGCCGGGCGCGCTGCCAGCCCTCCGCGATGGCCGCCGCCGCTTCCGCCGCGGAAAGCGTGCCTTTGAATTTGTCGGGAACGATCAGGACTTTCATGGCGGCGGACTCGCAGTGCGTTCGGCTGGGTCAGATCATATGGCAAAACATCGCATCGCGCAGCTTCGGCTCGAACCAGGTGCTCTTTGGCGGCATGATGCCTCCCGCATCGGCGATCGTCATCAGGTCCTCGATCCCCGTGGGAAACATGGAGAAGGCACAGGCATATTCTCCCGAATTCACCAGCTTCTCCAGTTCCGCCGTGCCCCGGATTCCTCCCACGAAATGAATGCGCTTGCTTGTGCGCGGGTCGTCGATCCCAAAGATCGGATCCAGCACGTACTTCTGCAACAGGGTCACATCCAGCTTCTCGATCGGGTCGTTCGTCGCGGCGAATTGCGGCCGGAAATGCAGCGTATGCCACTGCCCCGCGAGGAAAAAGCCGAGCTGATGCTTCCGCTCGGGCTGAGGAACCCCGGGCTGTTTCAGGATGAACACCGCCTCCAATTGCCGAAAGAGCGACTCCCGGGTGTGGCCGTGGAAGTCGCGCAGCACCCGGTTGTACGGGAGAATCCGCATCTGATCGTGCGGGAAGGACACCGCCAGGAAACCCGCGCTCTCTCCGGCTCCCTGCCGCGCCGCGAACACTCGCGCCGCCGCCGCGCTCCGGTGATGCCCATCGGCGATATACAAAGCAGGAATGGCCGCGAACTTCGTTTCCACAAATCGAACGGTCGCGGCGTCGCGAATGGTCCACGAGGAATGGCGCACCCCATCCGGCGCGGTGAAATCGATCTCCGGCGGCTGGGCGGCGATTTCGGCGAACCGCCGGTCCAATTCTGGGTCGGCGGGATACGTGAGAAACACCGGCCCCGTTTGCGAATCGAGCGTTTCGATATGCCGCACCCGGTCGTCTTCCTTGTCCGGGCGGGTCAGTTCATGCTTCTTGATCATGCCCGACACGTACTCGGCGCAGCTCGCCGCGCTCACGAGGCCGATCTGCGTGTGCGCCCCCATGATCTGCCGGTACAGGTAGAAGCAAGGCTCCGCGTCCTGCCGGAGCGCCCCCTCGGCCATCAGCCGCTGGAAATTCTCCTTGCCCTTGGCATACACCGCGGCCGAGTAAAGATCCGTCCCTGCGGGCAGGTCGATCTCCGGCTTGCTGACGTGCAAAAAGCTCAGCGGATTGCCCGCCGCCAACGCCCGCGCCTCCTCCGAAGACATCACGTCGTACGGCAGCTCGCAGATGCGCGCCGCTAATTCCGGGCGTGGCCGCAAGGCGCGAAATGGTTTCAATGTCGCCATAAAAAGTGGCGCGAACATAGAAGCCGGCCGGCCCCCCGGCAATCGCGGAGTTCGAATGGGCGAATCCACGCCGGACCGGAACGATTCCCCAAGCCACCTGGAGGAACGCCGGAAGCTCGGGAGCAGCGCCCGCCGCCGCCGGCCAAATTGCGCTTGTCGAAAGACCGGAAATGCGCCAGTTGTTATGCACAACTGGCGCTCTCTCGGAGCAGCGGGGAGGCTGAATTCGCCACTCTCCTCGAGAAAGCCGGGCTCGCTCGACCGCTGTGTGGACTTGGATGCCGCGGCGGCGGAAAACGTTCAAACAATTCCGTCGCGGCCAGGTTCCGGCGCTCCGTCGCCGCCGTCGCGCCCGGAGGCGCGCGTGCTCCGGTTTGCGCCTCGGGCACACCCCGTCCGCTCCATCCCTCATCGCGTCGCCTGCCGGGGTGGCATTGACTTGCCGGACACCGCTCGATACTTTGCGCGTCCATGCTCGCCGTCATCGAAAAGCTGCTGATTCTTCAAGATCGCGACCGCAAGCTCCTCCGCGCCGAGGCCGAACTGGCCAGCGTGGGACCGGAGCTCGCGGCCTTGGAGTCGAAAATCAAGCAGGCCCAAAGCCACCTCGAAAGCGCCAAATTGAAAGCGCGGCAGATCGAGAGCGACCGCAAGAAGCTCGAACTGGATGTCGAAGCGAAAGAAGCACAAATCGCGAAGTATTCCAATCAACAGCTCCAGACCAAGAAGAACGATGAGTATCGCGCGCTGGCGAACGAAATCGAGAATTGCCGGAAGGCGATTGCCGGGATCGAGGATCAGGAGCTGGAACTGATGGAACGGGCCGACGTCGCCGCGAAGGAGCTGGCCGAAATCACCAAAGCCACGACCACCCATGTCAAGGATTTCGAGGCGGCCAAGGTCGGGCTGGCCGGCAAGGAAGTGCGGCTGAAGAAGGAACTCGCCGACTTGAGGGCTGACTACGACCGGCTGCAATCCGATGTCGACGAAGACGTGCGCGATCGGTATGTGCGCCTGCGCAAGCTCAAGGGAGCCACCACGGTGGTCGGCATCGAGCACAGCGTCTGCGGCGGCTGCCACATGAAGCTGCCGATCCAGATCGTGGTCTCCTGCAAGGGCGATCAGGACATCGTCAACTGCCCGAACTGCGGCCGCATTCTCTACTTTACGCGCGAGATGAATCTCGACTTCGTGGACTGAGCGCTTCTCCGGGCGGATCGTTCGATCAGCGCCGCGGTTGGGCGCGTTCCAGCGCCGGCAATTCCTTCGGGTCGATCTTGAGTTCGATGCTGCGCGCCGCTCCGGGAACGCGCGAGATCAGCCCTCGTTTTTCGAGCGTCAGCACCATGGTGTGAACGCTCGGCGGCGAGACTTGAAAGAAGCGCTGCATGTCCGCCTCGGCGGGAGCGCAGCCGTGCAGCAAGGTATATTGAAAGATAAAGGCCAGATACTGGCCCTGGCGGGCGGTGTAGGGCGGTTTGCTCATGCGGGCGCGGCATCGTTCGGCGCCGCCAGGCCCAGCGCCGCTTTGCGGGAGCGTTTCGATCCTTTCATCGACCGGCCCTTCCCGCCGGGCCGTCCGTACTCGGCGCGGCTCGGTTCGCCGCCGCCTTCCGCGCTCCGTTTCAGCTCGCGCACCTGATCCCGCAGCAGCGCGGCTTTTTCGAATTCGAGGTTGTTCGAGGCCTGCACCATTTCCTCCTCCAGCTCGCGAATGGTTTCGGTGACGTCGAAATCCCGGCCGGCGTCCCGCACCACCGAGATGGCTTTCTCCTCGTCCACATGGGTCGAGAGGCTGTCTTCGAGCGCGCGCATGACGCCGCGCGGCGTGATGTTGTGCTCCTGGTTGTAGGCGAGCTGCTTGTTCCGGCGGTATTCGGACGCGGCCAGGAACTGCTGAATGCTTCGCGTCATCGTGTCCGCGTAGAGCAGCACTTGGCCATTGATATGCCGCGCCGCGCGCCCGGCGGTTTGAATCAGGCTCGTCGTCGACCGCAGGAACCCTTCCTTGTCCGCGTCGAGAATCCCCACCAGCGACACTTCCGGCAGATCGAGCCCTTCGCGCAACAGGTTGATCCCCACCAGCACGTCGAAATCCCCCTTCCGCAGCGCGCGCAGAATTTCGACTCGTTCGATCGCGTCGATATCGCTGTGCAGGTACCGCACATTGATCCCGATGTCGCGCAGGTAATCCGTCAATTCTTCCGCGGTGCGTTTGGTCAGCGTCGTCACCAGGGTGCGCTCTTTCCGGTCGGCGCGCAGCCGGACTTCATTGATCAAATCGTCGATCTGCCCCTTCAACGGCCGCACCGACACCGGCGGATCGACCAGGCCCGTCGGCCGCACGATCTGCTCGGCCACGTTGCCGCCCGACCAGCCCAATTCTTCGGACGCCGGCGTGGCGCTGACGTAAATGGTCTGCCCCTGCGTCGCCTGAAACTCATCGAAATTCAGCGGCCGGTTGTCCAGCGCGCTGGGCAGGCGGAACCCATGCTCCACCAGCACCGTTTTGCGCGCGCGATCCCCGGCGTACATCCCGCCGATCTGCGGCACCGTGGCGTGGCTCTCGTCGATCACCAGCAGGTAATCTTTCGGAAAAAAATCGAACAGCGTGTAGGGCCGGGAACCGGGCGGCCGGCCGGTGATGTGCCTCGAGTAATTCTCGATCCCGGAGCAGAAGCCCATCTCCAGCATCATTTCCAGATCGTACTCCGTCCGCATCTTGATCCGCTGCGCCTCCAGCAGTTTGCCGTGTTTCTCGAACCACGCGATCCGGTCGGTCAGTTCTTCGCGGATGCTCAGCGTCGAGCGTTTCATCTTCTCCGCCGGCGTCGAGAATTGCTTGGCCGGGTAGAACGTCGTCGATTCCAGCGTGGCCAGCGTCTCGCCTGTCAAAGGCTCGAACCGTGTCAGCCGGTCCACCTGATCCCCGAAAAATTCGATGCGCGTCGCGTCCTCCCGCGCCGCCGGCCAGAGCTCGACCGTATCGCCGCGCACGCGGAACCGCCCCCGCTCGAAGGCGATGTCGTTCCGCTCGTACTGCAGCCCCACCGCCTGGCTCAGAAACTGGTCGCGCGACACCTCCTGCCCCACCCGCAGCGGGACGATCATCGCCGCGTAATCCTCCTTGCTCCCAATGCCGTAAATGCAGGAAACGCTCGCTACCACGATCACGTCCTTCCGCGCGAAGAGCGAACTCATCGTCGAGAGCCGCAGCCGCTCGATCTCCTGATTGATGCTCGAATCCTTCTCGATAAACGTGTCCGTCCGCGGGATGTAGGCTTCCGGCTGGTAATAATCGAAATAGCTGACGAAATACTCCACCGCGTTGTGCGGGAAGAACTGTTTGAACTCCGAGAAAAGCTGGGCCGCCAGGGTCTTGTTGTGCGATATGACCAGCACCGGCTTGTTCGCGTGCCGGATCACGTTTGCGACGGTGAAGGTCTTGCCCGAGCCGGTCACTCCCAGCAACACCTGATGTTTCGCCCCACCCAGCACCCCCTCCGTCAACTTCGCGATCGCCTGCGGCTGATCTCCGGCGGGGGCGTATGGCGAAACCAGTTCGAACATGGAGGCGCAACCTAGGGGCCGCTCCGTGGCGTGTCAAAACCGCGCCCGGCGGCGGGTGCGATTCGGGCGGTCGTCTGGCCCTCTCCCAAGTGCTCGGCCAAAACCCGAACCTCCGCTTGCGCCTCCGCCTCCCCGGCGGTATCCATACCCCATGATCGCGACCCCACACTCGCGGTCGCCCGGATCGATTCCGAACAACAGGCGCGACACCTTCGCCCCTCCTGTTCCGATTCTCCGCCGCGCGACCCCGCCGAACCGCCGTGTCCTTTCCTCCGGGAAGAAGCCCGGAGGGTTGCCCCATCCCCTCACCGCGCGGATCGTCCCAATCTGCTCTTCGCTCTTTGCTCTCTCCGTGCTCCGTGGTGATCTTCCTCGCCCCCGAAACTCGAGAGCCTTGTCAAACACCGCCCACCCCCACGAAACCCGCGTAAATAGGACTTCCTGCGCGCAAAATGACCCGCCCTTCACCACGCTTACCCCTCTCCCGTCACCCCGGAAGTCTACATTCCTCTGGGAAACCCCAGAGTGCCCAAACCCATCGCTTCCCGTCCTGCCTCCTCTCGGTGTTCTCAGTGTCCTCGGTGATCTCTGTGTTAAACTCAGCGTCCCCCTCCCGGCACTCCCCATCCTGCCACCACCAGACCCTCGCGCCTACCCTCACGAAACCCGCGTAAATAGGACTTCCTGCGCCCAAAATGACCCGTCCTTCGCCATCGTTGCCCTCCCCGGAAGTCTACATTTTCAGCGCCAGACCCTCCCCGTCTGGCGCGGTACCCAGAGCCATCCCCAAGTCCTCGTCCGCCGCCTCGCTCAAAAAAACAGGGGGGGGGTTGCCCCCGCAACGTCGCCTCCAGGGCCCGCCCCAAATAATGCCCCCCCCTGCGGCGGCGGCTCCTGCGGGAACCGCGACTCCCGTGAACCCGCGCGCCGCAAAAGCTAGTTTCATCTTGCGCGGCCCTGTGGCACGTTGAACCAAAATAGGGAGTAGAGAATGAAAAAAGGATTCGTGTTTGGCGCCCCAGGGATGGCGTGTGCCATTTTGGCCGTTCGATCGATCATCGCCGAGCCGGCGCCGGAACTTCCCCCCATCACCGGACAATGGGAACTCAATGGCAATCTCAACGCCTCCATCGGGCAGCCGCTCCAATTCGTGGCCAACCCGGCGGCGTCGCCGGAGTTCGTCACCATGAGCATCAACGGGGTCACCGGAACCGTCCTCAAGTTCCCCGCCGCCAACCCCACCACCTGGTTCCTGATGGAACACGGAGCCGCGGCCAATGGCGGCGGCACCAAGGTCAATCAGTACACCATTCTGATGGATCTGATGTTTTCCTCCGAACAGGACGCCGATTACCGTGGGTTGATCCAGACCTCGATCGATAACTCCAACGATGCCGACATTTTCCTCAACCCGTTGAACGCCATCGGCATCGACGGCCAGTACCACGGCGACCTTTACCCGGATTCCTGGCATCGGATCGCGCTCGTGTTCGATCTGACGCAGAATTCCCTGAACAAGTACGTCGATGGCGTCCTCGAGAATGCCCAGCTTCTGGGCCAGGGGGTGGACGGCCGCTGGTCGCTCGGCCCTTCCGCGCTTCTCTTTACCGACAACGATGGAGAAACCCAGCCGGGCTACGTCAATAGCATCCAGTTCCGCGCCGGCCTGCTGGATGCCGACCAGGTCCGCGGCCTCGGCACCTTCGTAACGGCCTCGGGCATTCCCGGCGGGCCGATCGACCCTGGCCCCGGAGACGGTGTCACTCTTTCCATTGTCGTGGGCGCGGGGAACACCGTCATTATCCGGGCCACCCCGGCGGGAAGCTACACGCTTGAAACGAAGGCCACGCTTTCCGCTCCGGCCTGGGCCGACGCCGCGGGAGTGGCCAAGGGGAGTGAATTCACGCTTCCGCTCTCTGGCGCCACCGGCTTCTTCCGGGTGCGCCAATGATCGCGATGCCGCTTTGGGCCGCCATTGCCATTGGGTACGCCGCCGTGGGTTCCGGGGCGTCCGCTGCCTCGCGGGCCGAGTTGCGGAATGAGCGCGTCTACACCTTGATGTGCGACGCCTCCGCCGCCGCCTGGACTGCCGGCGATTCGTTCGTCGTGGCCGATGACGAAAATAGCGTCTTGCGGGTCTATTCGGCCTCTCGTCCCGGCCCGCCCACCGCCTCCGTCGATCTCTCCGCCTTCCTCGGCGGCAAAGGCAAAAATGCCGAGACCGACATTGAAGGCGCGGCGCGCGTCGGCGATCGGATCTATTGGGTCACCTCGCACGAGCGTCCGTCCGGCCGCGGCGCCAAAAGCCTCAAGCACCGCTTCTTTGCCACGCGCGTCGCTTCCGCCGGGACGCTCGAACCCGTCGGCGCGCCGTTCACCGATCTGGTGGCCGCAATGATTGAGGCGCCCTCCCTTCGGGCGTATCCATTCGCGGAAGCGGCCCGGCGATCCGGAGATCAGAAGGGAGGCTTGAATCTGGAGGGGCTCGCCGCCCGGCCGGATGGCTCGCTCCTCCTTGGCATACGCAATCCCGTGCCGAAACGCCGCGCCCTGCTGGTGCCGCTGCTGAACCCGGCCGAGCTGACCGCTGCCACGCCCGCCGCGCCCCGCTTCGGCCAGCCCATCGAACTCGATCTGGCGGGGGCTGGCATCCGCGATCTGCTCTGGACCGCCGAAGGGCTGCTCATCGCCGCCGGTGATCCGACCTCCTCAGGCGACTCCGCGCTCTGGCGCTGGCAGGAGGGCCGCCTCGACCGTCTCTGGAAGTCCAGCCGGCCTGATTTGAACATCGAGGTGCTCGTCGAAATTCCTGGGCCCAACGGCGGTCGCGAATTGCTCGCGCTCAGCGATGACGGCAACCTGAAAATCAGCGGAGTTGAAGGGAAGGATCTTCCCCGGGAGCGCCGCCGGTTCCGGGCCTTCACCGTTTCTTTCGCGCCTTGAACCGGTCCCACTCTTCCTTCGAGTCGATATCCTCAAGGATTTCCAGCAAGCCGATCGCGAGCTTGCGCTCCTTGGCGCGGGCGATGGTCTGGACGAAGACCTGATCGGTGCCCCAGGCGATTTCTTCGAACAGGCGCGGTTCCGGCTGCCGCAGGCCGATCAGCCAGTATCCGCCGTCCGCGGCCGGGCCGAGCACCACATCCTTCTCGCGCAATACTCGCCAGGCTTCGCGAATGTGTTCCACGGTGACGTCCGGACAATCGGCGCCGATGATCGCCACCGGCCCAGCCTGCCTGGCGAACGCATCTGCAAAAGCCGCAGCCAGCCGCACCCCCAAAGTGCCTTCCGACTGCGGACAGAACCGCCAGGTGGGCGGCGGCAAAGGGAACTCATCCCGCCGGCCATCGGCCGGTGCGACATGAACCTCGACGCCTTTGAGCGTTTCAAGGCTGAGGAACAACGCCCGCAGCAATGTGCGATATGCCTCCAAGGCGGCCGGAGCGCCGATCTTCGCCGCCAGCCGGGTCTTCACCTGGCCCTCCCGCGGCGCGCGCGCAAAAACAAACAACCGCTCCACTCAGTTGCTCAGCACCGCATTCGTGCGCAGCGAATCGGTGACGCACCAAAGATTCAACGGAAACAGAGCGCCGCGGTATTTAATCATGCGGGCGCTGCCGTCGGCGAAGATGTAGTTCGATCCGCCATCGGCGGTCTTTACGTCCTGGCGGCGCTTCTGGCTCGAATGGCGGCTCCGTTCGAGTTCCGTTTCGTGATTGCCGTTGCGGGCGGTATTCCCGTTCGCGCCTTCGAAAATGTCCAGGTAGTAGTTTTCGCTGCCGGTGCGTTTTTCGCCGAAGACGACCGTGTCCGAAGGATAACGCACCGCGCTCTCCGGCACTTGCTTGTTGACCATCGCGTCCGCATTGAACCGGCTGGCGCTCGACGCGAAATAATCGTTCCAGCCATTGATAATGAAGGCGCGGATCGCGCCATCGGGCGTCACGTTCGGCGCATTGGATTTCCGGGTGGTGCGGTCCCTTTGGCGCAACTCGGTCGGGCACTGCAACACGTTGAACGTGCCGTAATACTTCCGGAGCTGAGTGGGCCAATGATTGGCGGAAACCCGGGGCGGAAATCCTCCGTTGTAATCCCCGGCGTAAAGCACGAGCGAAAGCCCGAGCTGCCGTTGATTGCTCAGGCATTTGATCGAGGCCCCCTTCTCCTTCGTCCGGGCCAGCGCGGGCAGGAGCATCCCCGCCAGGATGGCAATGATGGCGATGACCACCAACAACTCGATCAAGGTAAAGGCCCGCGCAGAGCCCGGTGGCGGCGAAACGGCTTTCATAAGTGGCTACCCCGGCACGATGGACCGATCGCCGTCCCTTGGCAAGCACCGGAATCCATGAATCCATCCGGGATTGCGTGCGTCTCCACGCGAAGTCGGTGCGTTCGCTCCGTGGCAAAGTCAATCGTTGGAGTCCTCCGGCAGAATTCTACCGGCGGGCGGCACTCGCAGCGCCTTCTATGGCTTTCACTGCGGCTTCGATATCCTGCCTCAAGCCCGCGAGCTGGCAGATCACTTCGCCTTCAGCGCTCAACACCGTGATCAGATTCGAGTGAGCGAATTGCCCGCTGCTCTCTCGCTTGAACTTTACCCCTAGTAAAATCGCCAGCTCGAGGGTGTCGTCGTCGCCGCCTCGCATCAAGGTCCACTGTTCTCCCGGCAGCCCGCGACTGCGCCGGAATTGATGAAGGGCCTCGGGAGTGTCCCGTTCGCCGTCGATCGTAATCAAGTTGAAGCCGGTCTGTTCCCGCGCCGCGGACGACAGCGCCGCGCGAATTCTTTGGAGATCATGCACCAGGATCGGACAGGCCGCCGTGCAACTGGCGAAGAACATCACCACGATCTGAGGCCGCCCAGCCAGGCTTCCCAACTCCAAACTTTCGCCGAGATCGTTCGTCCACCGTGACTCGAGCTGGTAAATCGAGCGGTCCGGCCAAGGCGCCGCATCCGGTTTGTCCTCCAGTGCCGTTCCGGGGGCACAGCACGCGGCATGGGATGCCGCTACGGCCCTGCGGCTGGCACAACCCCCCGCGAGCGTGGCCCCGGCCGCCAGCAAGGCGAGCGCAATCATTCTTTTTCTCATAAGTCGCTGGCGCAACGGAATCCGAGCTGCGGCAGCACGTAGTCTCCCTTCAGGCTGCTGCGGAAGCCGAATCGCATAAACGCTAGATAGTCCGAGGGCGCGGCTGCCCCCGCCGCTCCGGCCGCGCAGAACAGTTGCGCATCCAACCCGCCATCGCGCCGGGCATCGCCCGTCACCATCGTCGTGCTGAAATCGCTCACCCACTCCCAGATCAGGCCGTGCAGATCGTGCACTCCCTCGCGGCTTGCGGGAGTTCGGCCCACCGGGCCGGGCGCGCGCCCGGCCGGAGTGGCGTACCAGGCCGCGATTCGCCGCCGCACTTCCTCTCCTTCCCCCGCGCCGGGCGATGCGGGCGGCACGGCGGCGGCCCGCTCCCACTCCGCCTCGGTCGGCAGGCGTTTGCCTCGCCAAGCCGCGAAGGCCTTGGCGGCAAACCAGGATACGTGCACGACCGGAGCCTGCGGCGGCGCTTGCGGCCCCAATTCCAAATCCCCGGCCCAACGGGCAAGATACCCCTGCTCGGCGAACAGCCGCTTGATCTGCGAGCGCCGCCAGCGTGGATTCGCCCGGACAAATTCGAGATAATCCGCGTTGGTTACCGGCAGAATATCCAGCCAGAAAGCCGGAACGGCGGCCTCTTTCGCATCCCCTCCGGTTCGGAAGATCGGTTGCCAGGTTCCCGCTGGAATGCGCGCCATCCCGGCGGGCGGTTCCGCGGCGCAAACTGGTCCGATCATGGTCAGAACCATGGCGGCGAGCGCGAACCGAAAATTCAGATAGAGGGACGTTTGCACCACGGAGCGCCCGGGCTTACTCGAACGAAACCGAAGGGGTGGCGGGCGCTTCGCTGCGAATTTGCCGCACCTCGTTCACCGACACGGCATCGCCTTCATTCCCCCAACTATTCCGCACATAGGTCAGAACGTTGGCGACTTCCTCGTCGGACAACCCCGAGATTGGAATCATCTGGCCGTTGTACGCTTTGCCATTCACCGTGATTTCTCCGGACAGTCCCTGGAGCACGGTGCGGATCGACCGGGCCTTGTCCGCCATCAAATAGTCGGACTTGGTCAGTGGCGGAACTTGTCCGGGAAGACCCTGTCCCCCCGGCTGGTGGCAAACGAAACAGGTTTGCATGTAGACCTGTTTCCCCTTTTCCATCTGGATCTCCTTGGTCAGGCTCGCGATGTTCGGATCGCTTCGAATGGCCTCCGCGACCTGCGCCTGGAGTTGCGCGACACGCTTCTCCGCGTCGCTCCCTTCCACGGCCTGCTTGCCCAGATACACCGCGTCCACTTCCTTGCCCGAGTAGACGAGCAGATTCTCCGGCCCGCTCACTTTCAGCATCCCGAGCGCGCCCTTGTTGAAAGCCCGGAAGAGCGAATGATCCACCAGCACATACGTTCCCGGCACCTCCAGCTTGAATTCGACCACGGCGGAACCGCCCGCCGGAACGAGCGTGGTTTGCACCTGCCGCTGGTTCGGCACCACTCCGCCCTCCTGATACACTTGATCGAAAATTTCCCCGATCACATGAAACGAAGAGATCAGATTCGGGCCGCCATTGCCGACGAACAGCCGCACCGTTTCCCCGACCTGCGCCGTCAGCGCCTTGTCTCCGACCAGCGACCCGACCGCTCCGTTGAACACGACGTATGTCGGGCGCTCGTCCACCGCGCGCTCCTGGTCGAAATACTGCATGCCTTCCTCCCCGAACTTTCCCGTCGTGTAAAAATCGCCCTGCATCACATAATACTCGCGATCCACGGGAGGCAGCCCGCCCGCCGGTTCCACCAAAATCAACCCATACATCCCGTTGGCCACATGCAGCCCGACGGGCGCGGTCGCGCAGTGATAGACATACAGGCCGGGGTTAATCGCCTTGAAGGAAAACCGCGAGGAATGGCCGGGCGCCGTGAACGACGACGCCGCGCCGCCCCCAGGCCCGGTCACGGCATGCAGGTCGATATTATGCGGCATCTTGCTGGAAGGATGGTTCGCCAGCGTAAACTCGATCAAATCCCCCTCGCGCACCCGGATAAAGCTGCCGGGCACATCGCCGCCGAACGTCCAGAACAAATAATCCACGCCATCGGCCATCCGCTTAACCGACTCGCGAACCTCCAGTTGCACCCGAATGCGGGTCGGATGCGACCGCCGGATCGGTGGTGGAACGTGCGGAGCCTGCGTCAGAATGGCATCCTCCTCACCCGTGACAGCCTGGTTTGCCCCACCGCCCGCCGGTGGCTCCGCCGCGGCGATGAGCGAGGCCGCGCCACAAACCCCGAGCACTTGGTAGAAAAACCGGATGGGAGATTTCATAGAGACATTCTCCATCCGAACGCCCAGCGTCGCTACGCCTCCATTGCCGGAGGTTGTGCAAGAATTGTCCAGCGAGCCGATACGGAGGCGATCCGGGAGGTTCGGACTCACGATGCGTTGGTTCCGGCCAGCGGGCGAGACGCCCATTCTACCCGGGAAGCTGCGCTTGCGGCTCGGGCGGCGGGGTGAGTGGAGCGGCAGGGGCGCAGATCACGGCACCGGAGGGCAGGTGCGCTCCCCCCCCCCCGGAAGGGCGCTGGGCGGCGGGGACGATGTTGAGATCGACCTGGCGGCGGCGCGAGCCCTGCCAAGGTGTCCAGATGCGCCTCGGGCGAAAGTCGCTGTTTCGTTCCGCTTGCAATCGGCTTTGGGGTGATTATGGTAGAGGTTTGCGCTTGGCGGAAAGCCGGGCCGGTATTTTTGCGATCATTTTTTTATGGCTAGTGCGAACGACATTCGGAAGGGGATGGCGATCAGCCACAACGGCGACGTGGCGGTGGTGCTCGATACGCAGCACCGGACGCCGGGGAATCTGCGCGCCTTCGTGCAGATGACGCTGCGCAGCATCAAAACGGGCAAGACGGCGGACGTGCGCTTCAGCTCAACGGAAAAGGTGGACGTCATCCCGATGATGACGAAGAAGATGGAGTTCAGCTACAAGGATGGCGAAGACTTCGTCTTCAGCGACCCGGAGACTTACGAGACGGTGAATGTGCCGCCGACGATCGTCGGCGACGCGAAGAATTATCTGGTGGAGAATTCGCCGGTGACCGTGACGTTCGTGGACGAGAAGCTGGTGCAGGTGGAAGTGCCGGCGAGCGTGGTGCTGAAAGTGTCGGATGCGCCGGAGGGGATTCGCGGGGATTCGGCGAACAACGTGCAGAAGGCGGTCACGGTGGAGACGGGCATTACCATCCAGGCCCCGCTCTTCATCAAGACGGGCGAGAAGATCAAGATCGATACGCGCACGGGCAAGTATATGGAGCGGGCGTAAGCGCGGCCCGGCCCCGAACGCGTTGGCGGATTTTTGAGCCCCTGGGTTTGAAGCAGCCCCGGGGCTTTTCTTTGTACTGCTCGTGGCCGGCTCCCCGGACCGGCGGGAGCGGGGAACGAGACCGCACCTCTCGACCGCTGGCTAATTCGCGCCGCGTCGCCGCGGGGCGCATGACAAAAAACTTCAGGAAGCTGGAATCCGTTGATTTTTGATGGCATG
>CAYZKY010000111.1:0-21154 GCA_964478815.1 uncultured Verrucomicrobiota bacterium | reverse complement strand
CAACCCCAACCCCCACTCCGCGCCGCCGCCTGACCCGGGCACGAAACGCCTTCGAGTGCTCGAACAAGCCATCGGCCGACCCGGTTCATCCCCCCTGGGAGAACGAGATCGGAGCCCAGAGTCCCGCGGGTTTAGAGCGTTTCAAGAAATACTGGAGCCGTTCGGAGCGAGGATTTTTGGGTTCTGGCGAGGCTTTGGCGAAGGAGCATGCTCACGGTGGCCTGTGACTGAGTCAAAACGAAGCCAGAACGCAAAAAGACCGCTCCTCGAACGGCTCCAGTATTTCTTGAACCGCTCTAGTCCGGACTGGCGGATGATGGAGCGGTTGGCGCCAAAGCTGGAAACATCCACTTCAAGGCCTTGCGCGACTATAAACTCATCCTCCCGGTAGAATGCGTGATGCTCGCGTCTCAGAACGTGTCAGGGGAAGTACCCCAGCCGTTTCGGCGGCCGGTCTGCGCCGGCCCGAACTCCAGGATCCGCCAAATCGCCGATTGCCTGCGGCCGCGGGGTTCGATAGCCTCAGCGCATTCATCTCCGCCAATTATGAATTCTCGCATTCTGATTCTTGCGCTCGCCCTGGTGGCCGGGCTCCCCTGCTCCTCCCGGGCTCAACAATCGTTCACCCGCACCGAGGACATCATTTACGGCCGCAAGTACGGCGTCTCGCTCACGCTCGATGTGTTCACCCCCGAGAAGCCGAACAAAGCCTCCGTCCTGTTCATGATCAGCGGCGGGTTCTTTTCGAGCAAGGAGGCGATCAATGCCGCTTTCTTTCGCCCGTTCCTGAATCGCGGCTACACCGTCTTCGCCATCGTCCATGGCTCGCAGCCCAAGTTTGTCATCCCGGAGATCACCGAGGATATCCACCGCGCCGTCCGTTTCGTCCGCGCCCACGCGGAGAAGTATGGCGTCGACCCGATGAAATTCGGCATTGCGGGCGCGAGCGCCGGGGGCCACCTCTCCCTGACGATGGCCACGCAAGGCCGACCGGGCCGCCCTGATGCGAAGGACCCGATCGACCGCCAGAGCAGCCAGATCCAAGCGGCGGCCTGTTTCTTCCCGCCCACCGATTTTCTCAACTACGGCAAGGATGGCGAGGACGCGGTCGGCGTCGGCATCCTGAAGGGATTCAAAGCCGCCTTCGGCCCCCGCTCCGATACGCCCGAAAGCCGCCAGGAATTCGGCAAGGAGATCTCGCCCGCCAATTTCATCACCAAGGACATGGCTCCCTCCCTCATTATCCACGGGGATGCCGATAAACTGGTGCCGTATCAACAGGCCGAGATCTTCGTCGCCAAGGCCACTGCCGCCGGGGCCACCGCCAAGCTCATCCGCCGCGAAGGCAAGGACCACGGCTGGAAGGAACTGCCGGAGGATCTCGAAATCCTCGCCGATTGGTTCGACGAACATCTGCGCGGCCTCAAGAAATAGCCGCCGTTTCCTCCGTTCCGACCCGCCCCCACGCGCCCCGCGACATTTATTAAACCAAACGGTTGACTATTGTTCGCGGCGGCCTATCCTAAACCATATGGTTAAAGATCAGTCGCCCACGCTCGACCGCGTCTTCCACGCGCTGGCCCATCCCGCCCGGCGCGCCATGCTCCGCCAGCTCGCCGACGGCGAACGCAATCTCGGCCAGCTCGCCTCGCCGTTCCGCATGTCCTTTCCCGCGGCCTCGAAGCACGTCCGCGTCCTCGAACACGCCCGGCTGGTGCGCCGCCGCGTGGTCGGGCGGATGCATCTCTGCCGCCTGGAGGCGAAGCCCCTCGCCACCGCCGAGGCCTGGCTGGAACGCTATCGCGCGCTGTGGGAGCCGAACTTTCAACGCCTCGACGCTTTGCTCGACGAACTGAAATCGAACGAACCCAAAACGGAAAAAGAGAAACACTGAAATCGACATGAACGCCTCCTTCAACGTCTCGCTCCCGTCGGACCGCGAGATTCTCATCACCCGCACCTTCGACGCCCCGCGCCCGCTCGTGTGGGACGCCATGACCAAACCCGAACTCCTCAAGCGCTGGCTCACCGGGCCGCCCGGCTGGACGTTTACCAAGTGCGAGGACGATCCGCGGCCCGGCGGGGAATTCCACTGGACCTGGCGCGGACCGGACGGCACGGAGATGTCCATGCGCGGGGTCAATCGGGAGATCGTTCCTCCCGAGCGCGGGGTTCGCACCGAACGATTCGAATTCGGCTGCGCGCCCCAGGCCGGCGAACAACTGGCCACCCTGATCCTCACCGAGCACGGCCGGCAGACCAAAATGTCGCTCACGCTCCTTTATCCCTCGAAGGAAGCCCGCGATGGCGCGGCCGCTTCCGGCATGGACCAAGGCATGGCGGCCGGATACCTCCGGCTGGACGAGTTGCTCGCCGCCGGGGCTTCCCGTTGACCTCGCGCGAACGCTGGCTTGCGGATCGCCTCCGCGGAGGCATCGTTCAGCAACATGCCCGCCTCACCCAAAACCATCGACGAGTATCTGGCCGCGGTGCGCGACGATCAGCGCGCCGCGCTGGCCAAGCTCCGGCAGACCATTCGCGCGGCGGCCCCGCAGGCTGAGGAGTGCATCAGCTACCAACTCGCCGCGTTTCGCTTGCACGGGCGCATGTTGGTCGCCTTCGGGGCGGCGGCCAAGCATTGCGCCTTCTTCCCGATGAACGGCACCGCCGTCCAAACCCACCGGGAAGCGCTCGCCGGCTACGCGACCAGCAAAGGCACCATCCGGTTCACCCCGGAGAAGCCGCTGCCGGCGGCCCTGGTGCGGAAGATCGTCAAGGAACGGGCCGCCGAGAACCTGGCCGCCTCCGGGAAGAAACCCAAAACGTGATCACGAGGACGAACTCCACCCTTCCAACGGGCGCGACGCCCTTCCGGACAATCGATGATCCGCCGGCCGGGCCTCTCCATGCCGCGACACCGCCGTCAGTCGGTGCTTCGACCGCATCAAAATGTCTCCTAACTGTCTGAACATCAATTACTTGAGACGCTTGTCGCCCTCCCCATCGACGCGGACCTCGCGGTTTTTGGCGCCGGAACGGCCGTTTCGGGCTCCTAAAGGTCTGCCGGGTTCGACCGATGACCCTGCGGGAGAGCAAAATTTCTCTCGGAAAATACCATTGACAAAGCCTTGCAAGTTCCTACACTGGCGATGGATTTAATCACAACACAGGAGCGAAAAACATTATGATACAAGGTGGACGCCTTTCTAAACTGTTGGGGATGGCTGTGGCGTTGGGGGCGCTCATCGCCATTACCGCTCATGCCGCGCCCGTCCAAAACAAGGCGGTGGTCCGCGGAGTCCGCGGCACGGCCAGCTATACCACGGATGCTGGCGGCAACTGGAAAAAACTCAATGTCGGCACTCAGATCGGCAAAGGCTCGACCGTCCGCACCGCGGCCGGATCGACCGTCGACTTGTTCCTGGGCGACAACGGCCCGGTCGTGCGCGTCACGGAAAACACGCAGCTCGGCTTTGACCAATTGAGCGTGGACGATCTCGGCGCCGAGAAGGTTATCGAGACGGAACTCAATCTCACCAACGGCCGCATCCTCGGCAATGTCAAGAAGATGGCCGCGGCCTCCCGCTATGAGGTCAAGACCCCGAGCGGCGTCGCCGGTATTCGCGGCACCAAGTACGACATCAGCGCCAACGGCCGCGTGGCGGTCGTCGAAGGCACCGTGACGGTCGTCTACGTCGTCAATGGCGTGCCCATCGCCCCGATCCAGGTGAACGCCGGCCAGGTGGCGACCCCACCGATCTCGCCGAACCAGCCACCGGTGATCGTGACGCTGGATGCCGCGACGATTCAGGAAATCCTTAATAACATCCCGCCGGATGACGGCCCGGGCCGTCAGATTATCGACGACGGAACGGTTGCCATCGTGCCCGTGACGATCAACGACGCTCCGCAAGGCGGCGATCCGGCCAAGAACCAACAAGAGTCTCCGACCGGCGGGGAGTAGCGTTCCGGCCGCTGGAAATCTCACGGGTTTCCACAATCTCCAGCCCAGAGCAGCCTTGTGTTGCTCTGGGCTTTTTGTTTGGATCGCTGCTGAGTGAAGTTCAAACCCGCCACGCTGCTCCCGTTCGGCATCGCCGCGCTGGTGGTAGGCGGGGCGCTGCTGCTCCACGGCATTTCGCGCCGCACCGGGTTCACGGCGGACGATAAAATCTCGGCCAGCCTGGTCGAGCAGATCGAGGGCTTGACCTACGACGCCCGGGTGCGCCTCGGCGCGCGCTGGAACGATCCCGCCTCCGTCTCGCCCCTCCTCGCCATTCTGGTGCTGGACAACGAGGTGTTCAAGAAGCTGAACAACGGCTCTCTCGATGCCACCTTTGCCTCGGTGGAGGATGAACAGGGTCGGAAAAAGTTCCGCGCCATCTGGCCCTGGTCGCGCTTCATTTACGGGCAGATGGTGCGGGAAATCTCCGCGCAAGGGGCCGCCGCCATCGGCTTCGACTTTCTCTTCGCCGAAACCGACAACTCCGACATACTCGCCCGCGACGGCACCAACCTGGTTCCCTCCGACGAGTTTTTCGCGTTGCAGTTGGCGCGCGCCGGCAATGTGTACCTCGGCATGGACGAGGTGCTGCCCGCTCCGCTCGTCCGCACCAATGCGCGCGGCATGGGGAGCATCGAGCGCCAGGATGGCGAGATGCGCTGGGTGAAGCCCTTCAAGGAAGTGCGGGAGTGGCACCCCTTGATCCGCGCGCTGGAAAAGCCCCTCGGCCTTGAGTTCGCCCGCGCCGCCTTTCCCAATGCCACCCGCCTGGTCATCCCCATCGCGAAGACCCCCGCGGACCTCGATCCGCAACCGCTGGTCGTCCACCTGAACGCCAACGGGACGCTCAAGCTGACGGCCGACGGCGCGCTCGACCTGGGTGATGATCCTGAAGACAACGGGCCGGACAATGAACCGCCCTTCCGCATTCGCCGCGTGTGGAATCTCGGCCTCGCCCTCGCGGCGGATGTTCTCAAACTCGATCTGGAAAACCCCGAATTCCGTCCCGACGCCATTCGGTTGCGTGGGCCGGAAGGGCTCGCGCGCGAAATTCCCACCGATGGGCGCGGCAACCTGTGCATCGACTGGTCGCTCCGCTTCAACGATTTAGTCGGGACCAACCTCCACACTTACCTGGGTCAGTTGCCCGAGCTTCTCATCAACGACCTCGCCCGCCAATTAGGCGACACCAGCCTGGACGCCCCGTATCGCGGCCGGGTGGTGCTGATCGGCAGCGTCGCCTCCGGCAATAATATCAGCGACATCGGCCGGACGCCGCTCGGCTCGCAAACGCCGCTGCTCACCGCGCATGTCAACCTGGCTAATTCCCTCTTGATGGGCCGCTTCGTGCGGCGCACCTCCTTCCCGATCGAGGCCGCGGTGACCATTGCCCTCGGCGTCCTCGCCACCTGGGTGAGCTGGCGCAGCCGCGTCCCGGTCGCCGCCGTCGCGGTGCTGGGCCTCATGATCGTTTACAGCCTGTTCACCTTCTGGCTCTACGTCGACCACCGCGTGTGGCTCGCGCTGGTCACTCCGCTGGCCGGCGGCCTGCTGGGGCCGCACGCGTTCGTCCTGGGCTATCGCGTGATTTTCGAGCAACAGGAAAAGCGCCGCGTCCGCAATATTTTCAGCCGGATTGTCGCCCCGGAAGTGGTGCAGGAACTGCTCGGCGCCGAGAAGCTCTCCCTCGGCGGCTCCCGCCGCAAGATCACCGTGTTCTTCGCCGATGTGCGGGGCTTTACCGAATTCACCGATGCCCGCCAGGCGGCCGCCGAGGAGCACGTCCGCCAGACCGGCCTGGCCGGCGACGCCGCCGAGCGGTACTACGATGCGTTCGCCTCGGAAACCCTGCAGACGGTCAACCTCTACCTCGCCACCATCGCCGACGTGATCAAGCAGCACCACGGCACGCTCGACAAATATATCGGCGATTGCGTGATGGCCTTCTGGGGCTCGCCCGTTCCCGATCCCCGGCACGCCACGAATTGCACCCGGGCGGCCGTCGCCGCCCAGCGGGCGATTTTCGAGCTGAACCAGAAGCGCTTTGCCGAGAACGAGGCACGCAAACAGGAGAACATCCGCCGCGAAGCCGCGGGCCAGCCCCCCCTGCCGCTGCTCGCCATGCTGACGCTCGGCACCGGCATCAATACCGGTTACGCCGTCGTCGGCCTGATGGGCTCCGAAGCCACCATCGCGAATTACACCGTCTTCGGCCGCGAGGTCAATCTCGCCAGCCGCCTCGAAGGGGTCTCCGGCCGCGGGCGCGTGATTATCAGCGAATCGACCTACCAGGAGATCAAGCGGGACGATCCCGAGCTGGCCGCGCGTTGCACCCTGCTTCCGCCGACCATCGTGAAGGGGTTTCGCCAGCCGGTTCCCATTCTCGAGGTCGCCTGGAAAATCACCCCACCCGCAACCGCCACGGCGGCCCCGGCCGCCGCCGCACCGCCGCCGCCTGCCCCTGCCCCAACCGCTTAACACCCACTCAAGACCAACCCTTCCATACCCAGCCTATGCGCACGGTCATCTACCCCGGCAGCTTCGATCCCATCACCAACGGCCACCTCGATGTCGCCCAGCGGGCGGCGCGTCTCTTCGACCGGGTGATCGTGGCCATCGCCATCAACGAAAGCAAAAAGCCGTTGTTCACCATGGCCGAGCGCCGGAAACTCGCCTCGCAGGCGGTCGCTCACTTAAAGAATGTCGAAGTCGAGACGTTCACCGGCTTGCTGGTCCACTACGTGGAAGCCTGCGGGGGCGAGGCGGTCATCCGCGGTCTGCGCGCCGTGTCCGACTTCGAGTTCGAATTCCAGCTCGCCCTGATGAACCGCAAGCTGAATGAACGGGTCGAAACGATTTTCATGATGCCGAAAGAAACCTATACCTTTCTCAGCTCCGGCATGGTAAAAGAGATTGCCGGGCTGGGGGGTGATATTTCGGCCTTTGTCCCCCCGGGCGTGGCCGAAGCCCTGCGCAAAAAACGCCAGCCCCGCCGGGCGGGGAAGAGATAAAGCCCGCCCGCACGGGAATTCTCGGAGGAATTCGAGTTATGTCAGTCAAAGTTAATCTTCGGCATCTCGAGAAAAAGAATGTCGCGCTGGAAGGCGAAGTCTCCGCGCAGGAACTCGGGCTGGCCGATCTCGACGAAGTCATCCACCCCAATGCGCCCCTCCGCTACGAGCTTGAAATCGAGCGCAGCGGCCAGACCCTCCTGGTGCAGGGCAAGCTGAACCTGCAAATGGAGTGCGAGTGCGTCCGCTGCCTGAAAAGCTTTCCCCTGACCGTCGAACTTCCCGAGTATTCCGCTTACGTCCCGCTCGAAGGGGAGGAGAAGGCGCCCGTTCTTAACGACATGGTGGACTTGACGCCGTACCTCCGTGAAGATATTCTCTTGGCTTTTCCGCAACACCCGGTGTGTTCGGCGGAATGCGGTGGCCTGCGCGCTTTCCCCGGCAAGCCATCCGGCGACTCCGCGCAGAGCCAGAATTCGGCGTGGGATGCATTGAACAAATTGAAGTTTTGAATTGATTTATGGGTGTTCCAAAACGTAAACCCTCCCGCAGCCGTCAGCGGATGCGCCGAGCCTACAACAGCGTCCTGACGCTCCCGCAGCTCTCCACCTGCCCGCAATGCGCCGCGCCGTTCGTCCCGCACCGGGTCTGCCCCGCCTGCGGTTACTACAAGGGCCGCCAGGTCATTAACGTCCAGGCCGTCGGTTAAGCCGCTTCGGAGCGTGGGCGGAACCTTCTCCCCCACGCTCTTTGCTTTATGCGGATCGTCGTGGACGCGATGGGGGGCGACTGCGGACCGGACACGGTGGTCCACGGAGTCAAGCTCGCCTTCGCCAGCGGCCTGCCCATTACCGAACTGTTGCTCGTCGGCGACCAGGCCCTGCTCGAAGCGGCCCTTGCCAAAGTCCGCCTGAGCGACGCCCGCATCCGCCCCATCCACGCCAGCCAGGTGCTGACGATGGAGGACAAGCCGATCGAGGGCCTTCGCCGCAAGAAGGACTGCTCCATTCTCCGCGCGGTCGATCTCCTCAAGGAAGGGCGGGGCGATGCCTTGATCTCCACCGGCAACACCGGCGGCATCGTCGCGGCCTCCACCATCCGCCTCCGCACCCTCGAAGGCGTCGAGCGCGCGGCCATCGCCACCGTGATGCCCTCCGAGAACGGCCATTGGGTTCTCCTCGATGCCGGCGCCACGCCCGAGTGCAAGCCGATCCAGCTCGCCCAATTCGCCATCATGGGCCGCCTCTATTGCCAGAAGATTTTGGGCACGCCCAATCCCCGCGTCGGTATTCTCAGCAACGGCACCGAAGAGATTAAAGGCACCGAACTCACGCGCGAGGCCCACCAGCTCTGCCGCCAGCTTGATGTCAATTACATCGGCTATGTTGAAAGCTTTGGCATGTTCACCGGCGCCGTGGATGTGGTCGTCACCGAGGGCTTCCTCGGCAATATCGTTCTGAAGTCCTCCGAAAGCCTGGCCAAAGTCACCGGCCGCATCCTGAAGCGCGAACTCATGGCCAACCCGCTCCGACAGCTCGGCGCCTTCCTCGCCCGCGGCGCGTTCGGTGCTCTGCGCCAGCGCCTGGATCCCGATGCCTACGGCGGCGCGCCGCTCCTCGGCCTGAATGGCAACGTCATCAAGGCCCACGGCTCCGCCAATGCCCGCGCCATCATGAACGCCATCCGCGTCGCCACCGAAACCATCCAGCACCAGTTGAACCGTTCCATCATCGAGGCGATCGCCCACTCCGAACGCCTCCTGGCCACACCTGCCCCATGACAGCCACCGCACCTCGACCGCTCAAAAATCCCCGTGTCCGCAGCGGCACTGGGCCCACCACCTGCCATATCGCCGGCGTCGGCTCCTATGTGCCCGAACGCGTCCTGACCAATGCCGACCTCGAAAAAGTGGTCGACACCACCAATGAGTGGATCGTCAGCCGCACCGGCATTCAGGAACGCCGCATCGCGCGCGAAGGCGAATTCACCTCCGACCTCGCCGCCAAAGCCGCGCAGAACGCCCTCAAACACGCCGGCCTCAAGGGTGATCAGGTCGATCTCATCATTGTCGCGACCATTACGCCCGACATGCTCTTCCCCTCCACCGCCTGTCTGGTCCAGCAAAAAATCGGCGCCACCCGCGCAGCCGCCTTCGATATCGAGGCCGCCTGCTCCGGCTTCATTTACGGCCTTGAGATCGCCCAGCAATTCATCATGTCCCACACCTACAATGTGGTGTTGGTCATCGGTGCCGAAAAACTCTCCTCTATCATCGACTGGAAAGACCGCAACACCTGCGTGCTCTTCGGCGACGGCGCCGGCGCGGCCGTTCTCATGAACCGCCCCAACAGCCACGGCCTCCTCACCGCCTGCATGGGCGCCGATGGCTCCAAAGCCGGCCTCCTCTCCATGCCCGCCGGCGGCAGCCGCATGCCCGCCACCATCGATTCCGTCAGCGCCCGCCTCCATTACCTCCGCATGGACGGCAAGGAAACCTTCAAAAGCGCCGTCGGAGCCATGCTCAACGCCGCCCAGACCGCCCTCACCCGCTGCGAACTCGATATCAGCCGCATCCGCCTCGTCATCCCCCACCAGGCCAACCGCCGCATTATCGACGCCGTCGGCGAACGCCTCGGTGTCCGCGAAGACCAGGTCTTCATCAACCTCCACAAATACGGCAACACCTCCGCCGCCTCCGTCGCCATCGCCCTGGACGAAGCCGTCCGCGGCGGCCGCGTCCAGCGCGGCGACCTCATTCTCCTGGTCGTCTTCGGCGCCGGCCTCACCTGGGGCGCCGCCGTCGTCGAGTGGTGAGACGTTGCCTTTATTGGGTATCGTTCGAGTCGACACCAACACGTAACGACTGACCTGCCACCTCAGTTCTCATCAGGCGTCCTCCTTCCCAGAACCATCGCCTGAAGGTCGCGAGCCCCATGAATCAGGGCAAGGATCTGGACGGACTCCGCCGTGACGGTGAAATAAAGACTGTGAGGAAATCCCGGCAACTTGGCTCGATGCACATCCTCGAAACGAATCGGAAACAGCTCCGGCGCTTCCGCAATCCGCCGCATGATCCGTTGCGCCTCGTCGATGAGCCGCTCCGCAATCGCTGGGTTTCTCCGATGATACCAGAGCGCCGCCTCTTCCAGATCGCAGTCAAGCAGCGGATGCTTTAGGAGCGCGCGCACTCGAAAGTTTTTGCTTCAGTTGCCGAAACCATTCGTCCGTGACGGGGACCGCGAGGTGGGGGCTGGATCGCAACTCATCCCGTCGGCGAAGAATCTCCTCCCGGGCTTCCACGCTCATCGGCTCATCCGGCTCGGCGCCGAGTATCTTTTCCTCATGGTCGTAGAACCAGCGCGCGAACCGCCTCCGCTCGTGCGAAGGCAACTCCATTAGCCGGGATTCGAGCTGCTCGATGCTCATGCCCAGACGGTAGCGTTATCCACAGTTTTTGCCACGGGAAACCGAACCCTTGAACGTTTCAACGCTTCCCGGCAAATCGCTACCGCTATGGGCAAGGCTTTGTTCCATACAAGACAACACGTCACGAGGTACGTGCTGCGAGGTAGATCGCGGCTCTCCGCGGTCTTCGCTGATGAAGTGGCTGGTTTCATTTTTGGCGCGGGCGGGGAGGAGATTTCGCGGACCGGGAAAGGCTAGGCGGAATGACTCCCGTCCGGCACCGGCGAGACAAAGGCCAGAGGGCGGCCAAGCTCCGGGACCACCACACTCTTGACCGTGGCGCACACCCAGCGGGCGACTTCATCGAGCAGATCTTGAATGAGAACTATTTTACGGAAGGCCGCCTGCTCGATTTTGATTCGAAACAAAACGGCTTTTAGGTGGGCTTGCGCTTCCGCCACACGGTTCAAGCAGGAAAGAGTTCCCGCGGCAGCCCAGTCCACAACGCTTGGTAACGATTCGGCATCGCTCTGAAGGGCGTCGACTTCGTGGGCGCGGCGAGTGGGAGACTTTTAGGAAGATTCTGGCGGAATTCTGGGAGAGGGACCGCCGGGTGTCCCTTGGGGTGCCCACCGCGCTCCTGCCTCTCTAACTCATTGTGCGCCAACACAATAAAATGGAGCCAGTTGTCGGATTTGGTCGGCGCTGACGCAGTTTTCACCGTGAAAATACCCCATTTAGAGGGCTGTTCAACCAAAACCCAACCCTGCCTTTCCGCTACCCACCATAACACCGTTACTGACGATTTCACTGACAGCAAAGGCGGAAAAATCCAAAGGTACGAGTCCTACCTTTGGAGCCATTTCTTAAGTCGTTGATGGCCAACGGCGCTCCACCGGATGGACGGGCCAAAATGGCTCAAAAAGGGCCAGATGGGTGGTAAAGTGAGAGGGAAAATGGCGAGGAGCCCATTGCTTCCGCGCTGCTTTCGTTAACTCTCCCGCCGCTCGTTAACCCCATTTTCTCGTGTCGCTTACCGTGAAGAAAGCGACGCATGAAACAACGCTTCTGGCTGTTCAAGCGAGGGTCCACGTACTATGTGGAGGACTCCGAGACAGGGAAGAAAGAGAGCCTTCAAACTGCGGACCGAAAAGAGGCGGAACGCCTCCGTCTGGCGAAGAATGAAACGGCGGCGAGTCCTCTCCTCGGACTCCAGCTCGCCAAGGCGTATCTTTCGGCGAGCGACCCACTGCTCGCGAAACGCACCTGGCGGCTCGTCATGGAGGAGTTTTGCCGTCACGGAAAACCGGTCAGCCGCGAGCGGCGGCTTCGGGCCATCGCCTCCCCCGTCTTCAATACTCTCCGAGATCGAAACCTCGTGGAGACCAAGGCCGACGATCTCCGCGCAGTCCTTTCGGATGGCAAGCCGTCGACGAATCACTTCCTCCGCTGTCTCCACAATCTGGCGGTCGGCCTCGGCTGGCTTCCGTGGCCCATCATCCCGACGAAACTCTGGCCAGCGATGTGCTCCCAGACCAAGCGAGGCATCACCGAAGCGGAGCAGGCGGAAATTCTCGCCGCAGAACGGAATCCCGAGCGGCATCAGTTTTACCGGCTGCTTTGGGAAATCGGCTCAGCCCAGTCGGATGCCTCCAGCTTGGCCGTGGAAAACATCGATTGGGAGCGAAAGGTGCTAAGCTACCGGCGGCAAAAGACCGGTCAATGGTCGCATCTCATGATCGGGCCGAGGCTGGAAATGCTCCTGCGGGAGCTGCCCGAGATTGGCGTGCTTTTTCCCCGGCTGCACAAGCAGAGTGCCTCGGCTCGCGCGGCGGAATTCTCCCGCCGCTGCCGCCTCTTGAAGATTGAAGGGGTGACCCTCCACAGCTACCGCTATGCTTGGGCGGAACGAGCCAAAACCTCCGGGTATCCCTCCCGGTGGGCGGAAAATGCGCTGGGCCACAATTCGCGCGCGGTGCATGAAGCTTATTCGCGTAGAGCGGAGGCGGTCTGCCCCTCCCTGGAAGAATACGAGAAGAAAATCATTCCACTGCCACCCCGGCCCTTCGAATTGCGAGAACCCTCCTCGGTGTCGGGCTTTCCGCTTGGCAGATAGTCGCTGGCGCTGCCGTGGTGGCCGACCATCGCGACAGTGGTCAATCAATACGGTACACCCGAAAGCCGTGCATGGTTTGCGGTGAACGGTTTTCAAGCCCAGGGAGGCAATACGGAATCCTGCACCTCCTTAACCGGCGTGCTGCCCGCTTCTACTCGGCGCCTGCTCCCTTTCTCGGAGGGGATGCAGGCGCTACTTTTTGGGAGCCGATTGTCCATCGAACAAATTGCGTAATATGAAACGTGCCCAAGCCAATGCGTCCGAACCTGGATTCACGGGACAGAGCCCCACCGGCAGCGGGCGTGGCGGGAGCGAAACGATCGGCTTTCGCTTGGGAGGAGAACTGTTCGCGGTTCTCGCCGACCGAGCCGCCCTCCAGAACTTGAGCATCCACCAATATGCCAGGACGTTGGTCGTCGAAGCCCTGTTCCAGAGCGAGTCGATCCAGTCGGTTCATGCCGAAATCGCTGGTGCCCGGAGAGAGTCCCATCAGTTGCGCCTGGATCTCGTGTTTTCCATGAAGACGCTGCTCATGACTGCGGGCAAGATGCCGGAGCAGGCGGCCAAGGAATGGGTCGAGCGAAACTTCCACCTCTGACCCTCGATGCTTTCCATCTCCAACCCAATGCAGGCGGGGGCGTCCGCATACTACGCGGACTATTACCAAAAGCATGCGAAGGCCCAAGGCTATTGGCTCGGCAGCGGGGCCAACCAGCTCAAGCTGGGCCAGGCGGTGGAGCCGAACCAACTGGAAAGCCTGCTCTTGGGGTACCACCCTCGAACCCATGAGCCGCTGGTGCAGAACCCGGGCCGCGCCGACCGCCAGGGCGCTTGGGATCTGACTTTTAGCGCGCCGAAATCCGTCAGCGCGCTCTGGTCGCAATTGCCGAAACCGGAGCGTGCGATGATCGAACGGGCGCACGCCGAGGCGGTGCAGGAGGCGATCGCTTTTCTCGAAAACCAAGCCGGATTTTCCCGCCGTGGGAAGGGAGGAAAAATCGTGGAGCGCGCCGACCTCGTCTTCGCCCTTTTTCTGGATTATACCTCGCGTACGCTCGACCCCCAACTCCACACCCACGCGCTCCTCTTCAATGTTGCCGTTCGGTGGGACGGAACGACGGGCACGATTCGCAGCCAGGACTTCTTCGAACGGAAAATGGCGCTCGGCGCACTCTACCGCGACGTGCTGGCGGCCAAACTTTCCGAGAATCTCGGTTGGGAGCTCGAGTCCGACCAAACCAGCTTTCGCGTAAAGGGAGTTCCCGAAAGCCTGTGCGCGGAGCTTTCGAAGCGGCGTGGGCAAATTGAAGCCGAACTGGCGCGGATAGGAAAGGCTGACGCTGTGTCCGCCAAAGCAGCGGCTTTGAAGACTCGCCGCACCGCGCCGAAGGCCAAGATGGAGGAACTTTTCGAGCAGTGGCAGCAAGTAGGGGAGACTCATGGTTTCGGTCGCAAGGAAGCGCTGGAACTCTTCCAAAGGGGAAGAGAGCAGCGCTCCAACCGCAGGGAAGAAGCCAGATTTGAAAAGCAGGAGGGTCAAGCAAAGAAGCCAGGGCACGACGCGGGTCGAAAACAGGAAAAGCCAGTTCCTTCTGGGTGGAGTGGTTATCAGGAGGCTGCTTCGGCGGCGAAGTTCTTGGCCGGGCATTTTATCCATGTTCGAACCTACAAAGCCACGCTGCCGTTTGATCCCCGCATCTGGAAGGGTGATTTTTGGAAAAAGAAAAAAATCATCATTCCCTACCTCCAGCTCGGGCCAAACCAGCAGCGCTGGGGCTTTATCAGGAAACGGATTTATGGGGGGCGCTTCTTCGAGTTTCGGATTCAAGAGCGAATTCTTTTTCCCCGCACCCCCACGGTACTCCGCTTTCTCGACTGGCGGCTTCCGGCGCTCCGCCTGGTGGGACGCGAGACCTTGGAACGGGACGCGGAATGGGCCATCCGCAGGGGGTTGCTGCAGGCTGAGAAAGTTGTCGAGAACAACGGGAAGCGCTTTGCGTCACGCGAGAACTTACGCAATGGCTGGAATGAACAAGGGAAGGCCGATGGAAAGGAAAACCAGGATTTCGAACAAAAGCGGCGGGAGGAGGAGCGAAAGCGGGAGGAAGAAGAGCGGCGCAGGCGAGAGGAAGAACAATGCCGAACCTCACAATGTACTTCCCGCTCTCGCTGAAGCACCTCACCGATCCCGCAGAATCCCGCTCCAACTGTCATCGGACGGCTCTCTTGCTTCGTCCTCGTCGGTTTCCAGGAGTTCCGGAAACTTCTCCAAATTAAGCCGCCGCAAATCCGCCTCCGTCCATTCCTTAAGGTTGATCTCGGAACTGTCTGGCTTGAATCTCGGCAAGAAATCCTGTTGCTCTTCCGCGAGCCGGGCGGCGTTGACTTGGGGAATCACCTGGTCGAGAAAAGCTCCTGGAATGTTGGCGAAATAGGGATTGCCCACCACTGCTGTGAGGTAGTATCCGCTGAGCCCCTCTCGCTGGGAGGGAGGGGGGAGATCGCTGCCAAACTGACTCGGCAAGACCACTGGCTGGTTGAGCCGCTGATGGGAAAGGGTCCGGCTTTGCGAGACGCTGGTCGTCGATTCCCGGCCAGAAGTGCTCCCCCAGCTCTCGCTGGTCGAAACCCGGGGCAGATCAATATCCTGCCCCCCAAAACAGTCGGAGGCGTATTTTTGTGTGTCAGGATCGGTGGTGCGGAGAAACGCCTTATTGCGACAGATGCCCGCGAGTTCCTTCCCAAGCCGGGGGCCGTACACCTCCTCCAAACCGTGCATATCCTGAAAGCCAAGCACCACGCACGCGCCCTTTGAGCGTCCTTCCTTTAGGAGCGAATTGAATCCGTCTAACTTTCCCGCTTCACTCAGCTCGTCGACTACGATCCACGTTTGACGCTCGGGCCGGCCATCCGCGGCGCGGTCGCTGTTGGGCTGGTCGCGGATGATCTGCGCCAGGCGGTAAAGAATGGCCCGGTTCAGTTCGACAAAAGTGCTCTCCATGAGCGGGCTTCGCCCGAGAAGGAGCACAAATTCGCCCTTCTCCGCCCAATCGCTGAGGCTCAGTTTCATCTCCCCCGCAATCTCCCACGCGGCGGCGACAAAGGAGAATCGGCGCATGGAGTTTTCGATGGTGGAAGCCACATCCTGGTCGCTCGTCTTGCCGGTCACGTATTTTTCCACGAGATAGCGAGTGTCTTTCGAGGTTTTGAGCAGGTGCCTCACGCGCTTTGCGTACCGGAGCGCGAGCACCACATCGCGAAGCGTCCATTGGCCCGGAGCCGAGCGGTGCAGGCTTTCCATGACTCCAGAAAGAAGCGCTCGCGCCGCGTTCGGGAAGTACGGCTGATGCTCGCCCGCCTTTTCAGGAATGAGAATAGTCGCAATTTCTATAGCCAGCATCGGACTAGTCACATCGGCGGCGATGTCCCACGCCCACCCCCGTCGGTCGAAGGGATGAAGCGTGCGCACTGGGCAGGCAACATCCATTCCGGCGAGCGTGGAAAAGAGGTCTCGCTTCGCGTCGTAGAGGAGCGCCCGCCGGTTGCTCCCCGGCTTGATCGTGGGAAGTAGATACTTGAGCAGCAGTTGGATGGTTTTCGTCTTGCCACTGCCTGGTTCTCCTACCACGCAGAAATGGCCCGTGGCGCAGCTAAAGGGCAGGGTCACGGCCCCCCAGATAAAACCTTGGCCGTCCGGCCCCATCTGCTGGGCAGCGCGCGTGAGCGCCTCCTGATGGGAAATAAGGTTTGGGCCGCGCACATGCTCGCTGCGTGGCGCGGCCACGGGAGCGCGGTACCGGGTCTGAGTGCAGGCGGCAAGCACCCCTGCAAATACGCCAAGCCCGTTGGGCAGTGAAAACGGAGCTGTCCCCGAAACCGTAATGAGTTCCCACCAGGAGCGGAGCGATCGGGCTTCTGACAGATGGCCAAGGGTTGCAACCAGCGCATAGGCAAAAAGGGCATAAATTAGCTTCCGGGGAAAAGGGGGCAGCAGCGCGATTTTTGAGATCCTGACTTTCGGGATAGCCCTCGAGGCCAAGACCGCGGATGCAGCGACCCCCGCCATGATCACGATTCCCGATGGGGAGAGCACGCTTTCTCCGCAAAGGAGGAAAAGCGCTGCCACCAGGAGAATCGCTCCGCACCAAGTCCCCCACGTTTTCGGCAAAAGGAGTTGAAGCAGGCTCATGAGGTCAATAAAACCGACGCGCGGCGCGGGGCGGCAAGCGCAAAACGACCCTCCGCCGCTCATGACGGACGGAAAACTCGGTTGCTTCCTCGGTTTGAGATCTCGATGATGGCGATTGACTGGGGGCTGCGTTCTTCACAAAGTAATGAAAGGTCGTGAAAGTCAGAAACCTTCAACCAAATAATTCCATGAAATGGCTGCTCTTGCTCTTCGCCTGCGCTTTTTGCGCGCTTGGAGCCGGACCCGACAAGGCGCTGCCGGGCGGTCGGATGTTTTTTCTGGCGGGGCGGCACACCGCCGTGCCGGAGGACCTTCAGCTTGCAAAAGAGATTTCGATCATGGGGAAGTACACCTTGGTCATCCATCTGACGAACATTCCCCCGGGCAAAGTAGTAGCCCCAATAATCACCTGCACCGATCCGAAGGGCAAACTCGCCCTGACGTACGAGAAGGCTTGGAAGTTGGAAGGAAGTTCCGGGTATCTCCTTTATCCCTTGGCCCGCGCGCCCGAGGACGTGCCGGGCCTCTACCGCTGGAAGGCCGTCGTCGAAGGAGTCGGCACGCTGGAGCAAGCGCTCTCCCTTCTTCCCGAAACCCCAGACGGGGTGACCGAAACCCCAATGCACGAAAAGGCAGCGGAAAATGCCTTCCGCGCCTTTTCCAAATATTGGCTGGGCTGGAACGGGGATTTTTTCCTGGTCTTGGCGGGGCCGGGTCAAACCTATCTCGCCAGTGTCACCAATTACGTCAATGTGAAGACCGGAGCCAGTTCCCGGTCAAAGCCGGCGGATTTTACGCTAAAAACGCCGGCGTTTTACGGCACAGATGAGCCCTTCTACCGCGTCGAAGTGTCTGAAGAGCGTCTGACCATCAACACCATTCAGCGGCTTCTCCAGGTGCGGGGCCTCGGCTATGATTTCTCCAAGCAGTGGCTTCTTTCACCGGCGGAGGAGCTAAATGGCATCACCTACAAGGGAGGCGGTAATTTCTCCTTTTCACTTTACCGTGTTTTTGACGCTCAGCGTGGCTGGAGCGATTGGCAGGACGTCGGAATGTGGAATCTTTGGCGGCCGCACGCGGAACTCCGCGACCTGCCGCTCTACTTCTACGTGCTCCAGCGGGACGGCAACTGGTTCGTCACCGGTTCGGACGGGGCAAAATTCGCGAACGGAAAATTTCTTGAGCCGGGACAGACCGAACGTCTGGATGCCCCTGCGCTGGAAACGGTGCGGGCAATGGTGGAGCGCGGTGTGAATCTCAGCCGCGAGCAATGGAAGAACATCGGGCTTGAAGCGCGTCGCGATCCGGCGCAGATCGAACAGGAAGCCGTCAATACCATCCTCCAACTGCGGCGGCGAACGGTGGCGGAGTAGGCGATGAGTGCAGCCGGTCGTGTCTTCGGAAGTGCCGAGCAAGTGGGAGCCGCGCGTGCGAGCGAGAGGTGGATGGATCTGCGGTGCTTTCCATGGCATTTCGCCACAACCGGAGGGATTGCTTCCGCCCAATGTTGGCGATGCGCATTTCGTGTCATTCTTCACATCAGCGCTTGCCGATCTGCCCGTCGGTGGCATCGACAGCTCTGGCAAGTTAACTGCCGAAAAATCATTCATCCTTCCTTGGCCTCCCCGGATTGCGTCATTGAGCGTTTCCAGCCGATTCGTTAGAATTCAGATTCAATGAGGAATTCGTTGGTTATCATGGCGACCGCAGTGTTCGTGATGAGTGCTTCCCAGAGCTTTTCGGCCCAGGCAACGTCCGGTGCGAAGAGCGAATCGCCAGTGGGGCAGAAGGCCCAGGCTTCGATGGCTCGGGGCGGAACGGCGATGGAAGAGTGAGGTGAACCCCATTTGGCGTTCCAGGAGGTATGTCCGTAAAGGTGTCTCAGTCCCGTTTCCATGAGCGGCAGTATCAGTCGTGATGGTCGCGGAGCCGAGCCGCATACTGTGCCGGAGCTCTTTCCTTGAGGCGGAGCATCTGCGCTAGCTTTTCCGAAGCCTCGATCATGAGCCGCCGCATCTCGCCGTCGTTGATGCGGCTGTTACCCGGATCATCCAGGCGGCGGTGACCATTTCCCTGCGTGAAGTTCCTCGATAAAGCCATTACGGAAGGCGGGCGCCGTGGGCGCATTGGCTTCATCGCGAAGGGAAAGTTTCGTCCGGCGAACTCTGTGGGACCGGCTTTGTTTCCACATGCGCTATGAGGTGTTCGGTCTGCCGCTACCTGGGGTTTTTGCTCTCAAGTACGAAAAATGTGCTGCTCCGAAAAACTTGACATGCCGCACACTCCAAGCGCGATTGACGTTTCCTGCTCTCCATCGCTTTCTCGCTTCAGTAGTGGGAATGACGCCGCCGTGACGGGACTGGCTCCACCACCGCCGCTTTTCCTTTGTTCCCAGTGCGGAACCAATCACAGATTTTTTGAGGTTTTGACGATTTTCGCCCGCGCCATCCGAAGGAGCTTACCCAAATCGATTTCCAACCCTTCCGCGATCCGCACTGCAGTTTCGAGGCTCGGGTTGCGAAGACCGCGTTCCATGTAGCCGATCATCTGTTGAGAAACGCCGCTCCGTTGTTCTAGTTCGTATTTGGAAATTCCGAGGCGCTTCCGTTCCCCCGCAAGTAAACGAACGACTTCGGCGCAAATCGCGCGTGGCACTTTTTCTGGCAACACGCCCCGTTTGGTATGCGAATTTCCGTTTGACAGAATACATCACAATAGTTACGTACTCCGCCGTATGATTCTACGACGACTTGGTCCTGATCCCCACGCTGGGGGAGCGAAATCGGCCGGGTGCAGCGGCTGCCCGGACATATTCGAGCTGGAGGACGGCGATTTCGCCATCATCGGCATCAACATCACGCGGCGGGCCAAACCGAAATTGCCACCCACCGCCGGCTGCGGCCCAGACGAATCCATCGTCCGGGTGCCCCGAAAGACCCTGATCCTCGCGAGGCCGGACATTCCCGAACGCCTGTAGTTCGAGGATTTCGAAGTGTCCCGCCGTTGTGATACTCTTGGCGGGTGGCACGCTTCCTCGAATTCCTCCAGGCGCACTGGTTCGATCTCGTCCAGACGCTTGGGATAATGGCGGGAATGCTCTTTACCGGAATTGCTCTGCGCCATGAGGGGGCGAGCCGGAGGCTCTCGAACCTCCTCGCCCTCAAACAGGAGCACCGAGAGCTTTGGAACACGATCCACGAGTCACCTGAACTCTCCCGCATCCTCGACCCCGAAACCGATCTCCTCGCGCATCCGATGACCTCGGCCGAGCAGGTCTTTCTGCGCCAGGTGATTGTCCATGTGGCGACCTCGTGGGAACTGATGCGGCAGGGGACCCCGCTTGATCTGGCCGCTTTCCGAAACGATGTTGGGCAATTCTTCCGATTGCCGCTTCCACGGCAGGAGTGGCAGGCCGTTCGAAAGTCACAATCAAAGGAGTTCGCGGCTTTTCTTGAAAAAGCGGCAGGTCTGGATGGAATCACTCGGCGCGGCTAGTGAGCGCACGAACAGGGCTTCCGTTGTTGCAAACGCGCTGAGGCGCGCGGATCAAAACTTCTCAGCATGCGCCGATCACTTACTGAACTCCCACGCGAACGACTCGATCACGCCGAACACCGGGCAGTGGGCGAAAAGCACTCGCCTGCAACAGGAAACCCAGTGAGAAGTCGCACTGAACGGCCGGAACCAGCGTGGCTTGCCCCTTCGCCGCGGCTCGCCGCCTGGGGCTTCGGAGCCAAGCCACGTTCGTTCCGGCCTGAAGCAACACTTTCCGTCCGGGCCATTCCCCCGGCGGAGGCCCGGACCGAAAGGGCAGGCAGATTTCAGTTTTCCTTTGCCAGGCGGCATCACAAGGCGCAAGCAGAACAGCTTATTCCAACACGGGCAGAGCTGCCGATTTTGGCGAACGCTACTCCCGCCTCATTCCTCAGTCTTGCCGCGAACCAGAGTTCCCCGTTTGGTAGTCACGCGGGCAAAAGCGGGACCAACAGCACATTGATCACCGTAAAAGCCGTTGCGGCGATACATCCTTCGTACACCACATTGTTCCTGTGGATCGTTTTAGCGCGGCCGCGCTCTCACAAGCGCGGAAATGGCGTTTGTCGAGGCACGCGACGCAGGCGGCGGCGGAGCTTCAACGGGGCCGCGCTCTCGCGAGCGCGGAAATGCGCACACGCATCCAAGGCTGTCGGCTTGCTCTCGAAGCTTCAACGGGGCCGCGCTCTCGCGAGCGCGGAAATCCAAGTGCGTAGTGCTGGAAAGCCATCGCACAATGGGAGCTTCAACGGGGCCGCGCTCTCGCGAGCGCGGAAATGCACGAAGGAAAGAAAAGGTCCGGGGTGTTTGGCTGGCTTCAACGGGGCCGCGCTCTCGCGAGCGCGGACTGGAGTTTGGCTATGACTAGACAAGCGCACGGTGGTGTGCGTTTTTTG
>CAYZKY010000110.1:0-22068 GCA_964478815.1 uncultured Verrucomicrobiota bacterium | reverse complement strand
ATGTCCGATCCGGACCGCTCAGAAGACTCGGAAAAAATTAGATGCGTTTGCCCTGTCCGAAAAAATGCCTCAACCAGCCACGCCAGTGAGGAAATGAACCATTTCCTTGGGAAGCGGCCAGCCTATGGTCTACTCACGAGGGCGGACGCAACGGGTCAATCCAGCACAGGCCGGGGAATCTCGCGAAGTCGCCATCCGTGGAGCACAAGGTCAATCCATGCTCGATGGCCAGCGCCGCGAGATGAGCATCCGGCACCAAATCCGCTTTGAGGCTGACCTGCTCGATCAGATGGCCAAGCAACTCGGAGTGCCGGGGAGTCGGTTGGGGTAGCCAGACGCTTTCGCATGCGAGCCAGAGAAGCACTTGATGCCAAGCGCGACCGACGGTCTCGGGCCGCTCAAAGATCCGGGGATTGGAGACCAGCCTGACAAAACTGAGCAAACTGGGCCAAGGCAAGCCCACACGAGCGACGCCATTCAATTGGCCATCCAGCCACCGCTTGGCTGCTGTGTGCTGCGACATCGTTTCGACATGGGCGTAGACGAGAAGGTTGGCATCCACAAGAATCACCGCAGCGCCTCTCCTTCGGCCAGAGCAAGGACCCCGGCGACATCGTCGATGCTGCCGAGAAGGCACCGGCCCAAGTTCGCGGTTTTTGTCTCGAACAGCGGGCGTGGTTCCGGCTTTTTCGAGTTGGCCTTAAGCCCAGCGCGCAGGACATGGTTGACGGCATTCTTAAAGCTCAAACCCTTCTCCTGCTGGAAACGCAAGAGTTCCTTCTCGACGTCGGATTCGAGCGTGACGGTCGTCCGCATGCATCAAGAATATTCGAGTTGATGCTTTGATGCAATCCAAGAGTTTAGCAGCCGTTCGATCAGGTTACGCGGCTGATGAGTTGTAGTTTTTCGACGGATTCTTAGAATGGGGGGCATGCCGTCATTCGACATTGTGTCGCAGGTCAATTCGATGGAGATCGAGAACGCGGTGAACCAGGCCAAGAAGGAGCTGGGCACGCGCTTCGATCTTAAGGATACGAAATCCGAAATCGTCCTCGAAAAGAACGAGATCAAGCTCTCCGCCGAGGATCAGTTCAAGATCAAAGCCCTGGCGGAGATCATGATGGGCAAGCTCGCCAAGCGCCAGATCAGCCTCAAGAACGTCGAGAAGAAGGACCCGGATGTGTCGCCCTTGGGGCATTCGCGACAATCCATCCTCATAAAACAAGGCATCGAAGCGCCCGTGGCCAAGCAGGTCACCGGCTTTATCCGCGATGGGAAGTTCAAAGTGACCACGCAGATTCTGGGCGATCAAATCCGGGTGACGGGCAAGAGCCGGGACGAGTTGCAGGCGGTCATGGCGGCGGTGCGCGGGCACGATTTTCCGGTGGCCCTGAGCTTCCAGAACTTTCGCGATTAACCGGCCATGACGCACGCGGAGGCGGAGAAGCGGCACGCGGCCCTCGCGGCCGAGGTTCGGCGGCACGACGACCTGTACTACATCCGCGCGCAGCCGGCGATTTCCGATGCGGAGTACGACCGGCTTTACCGCGAGCTGGCCGACCTCGAAGCGGCCTTTCCGGCACTGGCCACCGAGGACTCCCCCACCCGCCGCGTCGGCGGCGCACCGCTCGATGCCTTCCGCTCGGTCAAGCATCTCACGCCGATGCTGAGCCTGGACAATACCTACTCGCAGGAAGAAGCGCGGGAATTCGTGAATCGCGTTCAGCGCCTGCTGCCGGGTGAACCGCTGGAATGGATCGTCGAGCCGAAAGTGGACGGCGTGGCCATGAGCCTTCGGTTCGAGCAAGGACGGTTTACGCAAGGCGCCACGCGCGGCGATGGCACGACCGGCGACGATATCACCGAAAATCTCCGCACGCTGCGCAACTTGCCGCTCCGACTGACCACCCGGCATCCGCCCGCGTTGCTCGAAGTGCGGGGCGAGGTGTACATGACCAAGGCCGGGTTCAAGCGGCTTAACCAGGAACGTGTCTCCGCTGGAGAAGAGGCGTTCGCCAACGCGCGGAATTCTGCCGCCGGCTCGCTCAAGCAACTGGATTCCCGCCTGGTCGCCAAGCGCCCGCTCGCGTTGATCGTCTATGGCTTGGGCCGTATCGAGGGCGACGCCCCGGCACACCAAACTCACGCCGAAGTGCTGCGCTGGCTCCAGGAGCTCGGTTTTCCCGGTCCCGCGCGCACTTGGCGATGCCAGTCGGCAGATGAGCTCATCGCCGCCATCGTCGAACTGGATAGCATCCGGCACGATTTCGAATACGAGACGGACGGCGCGGTGATTAAGCTGAATTCGCTGCCGCAGCGCGAGAAAGCCGGGTTCACCTCGAAGGCGCCGCGTTGGGCGATGGCCTATAAGTATGCCCCGGAGCAGGCGGAGACGAAGCTCCGCGCCATTACCATTCAAGTAGGCCGCACCGGCGCGCTCACGCCCGTCGCTGATCTCGAACCCGTCTTTCTCGCGGGCAGCACCATCTCTCGCGCGACCTTGCACAACGAGGACGAGTTGCGCCGCAAGGATATCCGCATCGGCGATACGGTGATTATCGAGAAGGCCGGCGAGGTCATTCCGGCCGTAGTGTCGGTGATCACCGGCAAGCGCACGGGCCGCGAGACTCTCTTCGTCTTTCCGACGGCCTGCCCCGAGTGCGGCGGAGCGATCAGCCGGAGCGGCGGCGGTTCCGCGGAGCCCACCGTCGTGTGGCGCTGCACCAATCCCGAGTGCCCGGCGCAGATTCGCGGGCGGCTCGAGCATTGGTGCGCGCGCGGCGCGATGGATATCGAGGGCGGCGGCGAAGTGCTCGTGGCGCAACTGGTCAAGCACCAGCTCGCGCGCGACGTGGCCGACCTTTATTCGCTCACGCTGGAACCCCTCGTCGAAATCGAGCGCATGGGGCCGAAGTCCGCGCAAAATTTTCTCGACGCCCTCGAAGCCAGCAAGAAGCGCGAGCTGTGGCGGCTCATCTTCGGCCTCGGTATTCTCCATGTGGGATCGAGCGTGGCCAAGGCCCTGGCCCGTGCCTTCGCGACGCTCGACGATATCGCCGCGTGTCCGCCCGAGCGCCTTGAGGAAACCGAAGATGTCGGTGCCGTCATTGCCCGCAGCGTGCATGAGTGGTTCTCTCAGGAACGAAACCGGGCGCTCATCGAGCGCCTCCGTGCCGCCGGGCTCAATTTCATTTCTGAATCCTTCGTCGCGACCGGCCCGCGTCCGCTCGCCGGCCAGACCTTCGTCCTGACCGGCACGCTTCCCACCCTCAGCCGCGAGGACGCCACCGCCCGCATCGAAGCCGCCGGCGGCAAAGTCAGCAGCAGCGTGAGCAAGAAGACGAATTTCGTTGTCGCCGGCGAAGAAGCCGGTTCCAAACTCGAAAAAGCCCGCACCCTCGGCCTCCCTATTCTGGATGAGGCGGGACTGCTGGGATTGCTCAACGGCGCTAACTGATCACCACAGATTCCCGCGGGCAGCCAGTTCAGCGCGTTTCTTTACTTCGCCCCCTCATTCTTCTATCTTGGCACCGTGAGAGCGACGATCACCAGCGCCGGACAGGTCACCATTCCCGTGACCATTCGCGAAAAGCTGCAGCTTGCGCCGGGCGATGTCGTCGATTTCGACGAAACCGCGCCTTTTCTCAAAGCCACGAAAGCAAAGCCTGAGGATGGTTGGGAGGAGTTCGGGAAGAATTGGAAGAATCCTTTCCCAGGACTTTCTTCTCGAGAGGCTCTGGACGAGTTGCGCGGCCCGGTAGCTCTCCCGCCAGAAGCCTAAGTTCTTTCGATGCGAACCGCGGTGGATTCCTCCGTCCTGTGGTGCATCCTGAATGGGGAGGAGGATGCGCCCTCCTGGAAGTCGGCCTTGCAGAGGGCTTCAGAAGAGGGCGAACTCGTGATCTGTCCGGTCGTGTTCGCGGAGTTGGCTTCGGGCTATGGGAGCATGAGCGAAGTCGTCGAAAGTTTGGCGCGCACTCGTATCGACTACGATCCCATCGCACCGGAAGCAGCGTTTCATGCCGGTCAAGTTTTCCGCGTTTACCGTAACCAGGGCGGGCCGAGACAGCACTTGATCCCGGATTTCCTGATCGCCGCCCACGCGCAGCTCCAGGCCGATCGCCTGGCCGCCATCGACAGAGGTTACCTGCGCCGGTATTTTAGCAATCTCCGTATTCTGAGTCCTGCCGGCATTGCCGGCGAACTTCCGCCCCAAGGCTCTCAATCATGATCCGCCTCGTTCTCTGGGATATCGACGGGACGCTGATCCGCACGGGCGGCGCGGGCACTCGCGCGTTCGAGCGCACGTTCAACACGGTTTTCGGCATTCCGCGCGCCACGGAGACGCTGAATTTCTCCGGGCGGACGGACACTTCGCTCGTGCGAGAATGCTTCGGCCTCCACGGCATCCCGCCCACGCCGGAGAATTTCGCGAGGTTTTTCGGGGCCTATCCTGGCTTGTTGGAAAACCTCCTCCAGGAACTGCCGGGCGGAATTTGCGAAGGGGTCGTCGATTTTATGGGGCAGATCCAGGCCCTTCCCGAGCCGCCTCTGCAGGGGCTCCTGACGGGCAATACCCGGCGCGGGGCGGAGCTAAAACTCCGGCACTATCAGCTTTGGCACCATTTTCGGACCGGCGCCTACGGCGACGATCACGAAGATCGCAACCAGATCGCGGCGCTCGCCAAATCCCGCGGTGAAGCCACGCTCGGCACCGAGATTCCCGGCGACTCCGTCCTCGTCATTGGCGATACCCCGCTCGACATCGCCTGCGGCCGCTCGATCGGCGCCCGTGTCCTCGCCGTCGGCACGGGCCACTTCACCCCTGAACAACTCACCGCCGCCAACGCTCACTGGGCTGTTCCTGATTTGTCAAAAATCAGCGTCGCCGAGGTCTGCGCCTAAAAGTGCATGCGGCATCTGCTGTTGCGCCGCCTCCGAAACAGGCTAGTCTCAGGATGGTCGAATGATGCATGCTCTGAGCCTATGAATTCCACGATGATCGTTGGCGCGCTGGAGGCAAAAAGCCAGTTTTCCTCGCTCCTGGAGCAAGTCAGCCGAGGCGTTGAAATCACCATCACCGAAAACGAAAAGCCGGTAGCCAGGCTGATACCCTTCGCCCCGCTGAGCCGGGCGGGACTTCGCGAGCTTTTTCGGGACATGGAGGAGTTTGGGGCCAGACATCCGCTCAATGCGGAGGGTCTTCCAAAACTCACCTACCGCGATCTCATCGTAGAAGGTCGTAGGTGATGAGCACGATCACTCTCGATGTCCGCTCCCTTTCAGCCAGGCTGATGCAATTGACCGCCCTCATAAACCACTACTTTTATGAGGAATCTCCATAATGAACTTGCTGCGCTTGTTGCTTCTTTTCGGGGGTGTTGTCGCTACAGTCGATGCAACAATACTTCTTCCCGACTACTTGGTACCACCGCGTTTCCAGATCATCGCTCTCTCGGAAGAGTCATTTTTAGTCTGCTCGACATCTGACGGGACGTGTCAATTCATAAAGTCGCCTCTGGATCGAACGACTGTGGCGAAGTTTCAACCCAGATCGCATGTCGTCCGGGCCGGCCGGAATCTTGTGTCTGTTGGATCCAATACCGTTGTCCGCCTTTCTGCCGAGACAAAAACCACCAACCTGCTTTTCTCCAGCACCACGCAATTGAGTTATATCTGGAATGACGATCAGCATCTTCTGGTGGTCGCTCATTCTGAAACCGAGAGAACTTTGGTAAAATTGCGGCTGGATTCCGGCGCAGTGGTTTGGTCGACCATATCTCAACTTGGTTACGCCGTTGCGTCGCCGCGATACATCATCGTCCAGCAAGTGACCGATTCCTTCAGAGCGGCGCGCAAGACCTATTGCTACGACGCCTTCGACGGTAAATTATTGTGGAATAGAACCCTTTCTTTCTTGGTTGCGAGCGAGGGACACATCGCCGACGGGAATGGCGCGATTTATGCCAGTGTTGCAAATAAGATATTGCAACTCTCCGGCTCCACTGGCCGTGAGATGAAGAGCTGGGTCCTGGCCGACGCGTACGTTATGGACGTAAGCTATTGCCACGGGAACTTATTCGCCGTCGTTAGCACGAGCACGACTAGGCTTGACCCACTTACGAAAGCCAAGAGCTCGACGAGCCTCCACCTGCTCGATGGTGAGAAATGGCGCTCCGTTTGGGATCTGAGCACAAATCTACCCAAAACGATTGAGCGCGGCGAAAGTCCCTGGCTGATCCTGCGCGGCCTCAGAGGAACGAGATTATCGATTGAGTGCGGCGAAAGTCCCTGGCTGATCCTGCGCGGCTTCAGAGGAACGGAGTTATGGAACACGGCGGCCTCGCGTCTGGATGTATCAATTCCAGGCAAACTCCTGGACGTGCGTGACAAAGTCGCTTTCTCGCTTGTTGATGCAGGTGCGGAAACCACCGTCTGGCGCACTCACATTGATTCTGGAGTATCCGAAGCAATTCTTAAATTCGGTCCTCGCGGCCTCGAACCGTAGCCAGCTCGAGACGGGAGGTTCAAGGAATGCGCGGGCTGCGACCGCGCCATTTGCGCGTACAGGTTATGGACGAAGGCTAGATTGTCGCATTGCACGTAGTGCATCGGTGCCCCCATCCGCGAGAAGCTCTTGCAAAAGCGCAGGTAGTAGGCCGGGTTACTCTTCGGCGGCTCCCCTTGTGTCCAATCCCATTGCCCACCGTCCTGCAAGTCTACCACGTAGATCGAGTGGCCCTGCACAATCGACCGTCCCGCTTGCAGCCGCAGATTGTTCACGCAGCTCAGGCTTTTCTCGAACACCTGCGGCCCCATGATGGCCGAACCCACCGACAGCACGACCCCGCCGTCGAGCCGCTCGACCGTGCCGCCGAACAGCTTGAAGTCCGTTGCTGCCGCGCGCCCAATCAGGCCGCCATTGAAGATCGGGTGATTCGAGATGATGTCGTAGCCGATGCCCGGATGCACCGTCAGCGGAAGGCCGTGGCGCGCCGCGTGGCCCAGGATCGACGCCTGCTTCCAGCGATGCTCCAGGCGCACCGTTCCCTCCGGCACCAACCCCGCCCGCATCGCCGCCAGCAAGTCTGAGCGCGCCGGGGCGAGCGGGCCACCCGGAGCCTCGCGCAACGACGCCCCCAGCGCTTGGGCCGTTGGAAATTCCAGCGCTCCTGTCTCGATAAATCGTCCCAGCGAAGCCCCGTAACCGTCGCCGCGCAACGATCCTGCGTAGAGCGCCCAGTGGATATATCGCGCTGTCTCGTCCCAAGTGCCGAAAGTTCCCGTTTCTACGTTCGCCTCGACGCTCTCGGTCGAGCGTCCGAGATAAGCGTATTCCCAATCGTGAATCGTCCCCGCGCCGTTCGTGGCCAGGTGCGTGATCCAGCCATTCGCCATCATCCGCTCCAGGATCGCCGTGGCGCCATTCCGCAAGAGATGCGCGCCGTAGATCAGCATCACCGCCGCGCCACGCTCGCGCGCTTTTCGGACATCCTCGGCGCATCGCTCGATCAATCCCTCCGCATGCTCGCCGCAGCCCGGCGGTGCTGAATCCGGATCCACCAGGATCTGCTCCACCGTCGTCAGGCTCTTCCGCGTTTCCAGCGGGAAGACCCGCACGCGCTCCAGCGGCAACGGCTCCGGCGGACTTGGAATGGTAAACGTACGCACGTCAGGGCTCTAGTTTCCGAAGATCGTCGCGAGCAACGCTTTCGCGTCGCGATAATCCGGCACCACAATGTCCGCGCCTACCCCCAGCAATCGCTCTCGCTTCCACGCGTCCACCTGGCCCGACCCGTTGTTCGCCTCGTCGCTTGCCACCGCCACCGCCAGCCCGCCCACTTCCTTCGTATTCTGAATCTCCACGTAACCATCGCCGAAGGCCAGCAACTGGCTCCCCGGAATCCGGTTCTCCGCCAAAATCCGATCGATCACCATCTTTTTCGAAAAATTCTTGTAATCGTCTTTCGCCCCGTAAATGCGCGGCTCGAAATATTTGGCAACCCCCAACAGCTCCGATTCGCGCCGGACGAACTGCTCGTCCGTGCCGCTGGCCAGATACAAATTCAACCCGCGCGCCTTCAAATTCTCCAGCAACTCGATCGAACCCAGCACGAGATGCTTCGCCGCATCCGCCCCCGGCTTCCGCAATTCTTCGATCCGCCCGGCGATCCGCTTCTCCAACCGGTTCAAGTACTCGTGCTTGTACCAGAGCGGCTCCTGCGGCGAGCCCCCGCGCTCCTTGACCCGCTCCGCGAATTGCATCATCTGGTAAATCGTTTGCTTGCCGTTCAGCTTCATCATGTCGTCGAAGAGCATTTGGCGCACCGCCTCCGCCTGATCGCCCGCCCGCGGCGGCAGATACTCCTCGAACATCCCCATCATCACCACCGGCCAGCCCTCGCGCACCACCGAGAGCGTCCCATCGAAATCGAACAACACATGCGAAATTCCCACCCGCGGCTGAAACGACGGGGCGAACTCGACATACCCTTGAAATGATTGTTTCTGTGACATCCGGCGGCCCCGACGCTACGGAAGGTCCGCCCCCGGCGCAAGCGCCGCCCGGCCGCTCAATTCTTCGAAGCCGAGTCTGCGAACAATCTCTGCCTATCCCCAAACTTTGCCCATCCGCCACGCTGTCTCCTTTGCCGATCGGCGGCGAGATTGGCTGGGCTTGAAATCTCGTTGCCAAGGATTCGGTTCTCTGGAAAATGCCGCCGTGAACCGATCGCACCCGTCATCCCCCCGATGCGGCACCGGCGCGCCCGCAATGGTCCTCTGGGATCAACGGTGGACGACCGGATGTGGACACTGCGCCCGTTGGGAGTTCCGTCTTGAGGCGGTGCGGGAGTATTCCGATCCCAAACCGCGTAAACGCGGAACTCCCAACCATGAGCCGGCGTCGCTCGGGAGCAGTTTCAAGTTGCACCCAGAGTGGGCGGTTCTTGCCTTCGGCCCGGGTGCGCTCTGGCCTTCAAGCCCAAGGACCGGGCTCGCCTCTTCGAATCGTCAATGACCGCTCCCACCCAGATCAGCGTGCAGGTGCCCGGGCCGTTGCGGCGGGAGTGCGGCGGCGCGGCCACGCTCGAAGTGCCGGCGGCGACCGTCCGGGCCGTGCTGGATCGGTTGGAAGAACGGCATCCGCGCTTGCACCGCTGCATCTGCGACGAAACCGGCGCGGTGCGGCGGCACATCAATCTCTTCGTTAATACTGACAACACGCGCGATGGCGCGGGCCTGGAGACGGCTCTCCAGACCGGCGACGTCGTTACCATCATGACCGCCGTTTCCGGAGGATAAACATCGTATGCCAGATAAAGTCGTCGTTTGCATCGGAACCAAAAAAGGCCTGTTCGTGGCCGAATCATCCAAATCCCGCCGTAGTTTCGCCCTGCGGGGGCCGTTCGGACCGGGGGTCTCGGTCTACTCCGCGTTGATCGACACGCGCGGCTCGGCGAGGATTTATGCGTCGAGCTGCAACCCGTTCTTCGGCATGAAGGTGCTGCGTTCTACGGACCTTGGAAAGTCCTTCAAGGAAACCAAATCCGCGCCCGCCTTTCCCAAGGACGACGGCCGGGCGCTCGCGAACATCTGGTCGATCGAGCCCGGCGCCGGCAAGAAGGAACTGCTCTGCGGCGTGGAGCCGGCCTCGCTGTTCCGCAGCCGGGACGCGGGCGATACCTGGGAGATGGTGCCGGGCATCAGCAACCATGAGCACGCCCGCAAGTGGCATCCCGGCAACGGCGGCCTCTGCATGCACACCATTGTCCGCGATGGCAACCGTGTGCATCTCGGCATTTCGACGGGCGGACATTACCTGAGCGAGGATGGCGGAGAAACGTTCTGCGCCTGCAACAAAGGCGTCGGCGCCGGCTTCACGCCCGATCCATTTCCTGAGTTCGGCCAATGCGTGCATAAGATCGTGGCGCACAAGGGCGCGCCCGGCCGATTGTACATGCAGAATCACGGCGGCTGGGCCGAATGGGATGGGCCCGGCGGCCGGCGGCCGGACATCGGGGTCTTGCGCAGCGACGATCACGGCAAGTCTTGGTACTCGATCGCCAAGGGGCTGCCCTCCGATTTCGGCTTCCCGATCGTCGCCCACCCGCACGATCCGGATGTCGTGTACGTCGTGCCGCTCGAGCCGATGACCCGCACCTGCCCCGGCGGCTCGCCGGGCGTCTGGCGCAGCGAAAACGGCGGCAAATCCTGGAAAAGAACCGCCAAAGGCTTCCCGAAAAAAGACGGTTATTTCACCGTGCTGCGCGACGCCATGGACATCGACGAACTGGCCACTCCCGCGCTCTACTTCGGCACCACCACCGGCCAGCTCTGGCTCGGCCGCGAAGGCGGCGAACAGTGGGACTGCCTCTTCGACTCCCTTCCGCCGATTCATTGCGTGAAGGTCGCTGTCGTTTAGAACCTGCCGGATTTGGCCGCTGAGAGTGAGGCCGGAAAATTGCCCTCACGGCTTCGCCGGGACGAGGTAGTCGCGCGTCCAGGGTGGCGTGGGCGGGGCCGCGTAGGTATTGCCATCCGGAGAGCCAATATCGCGCCAGTTGGGGCGCAGGGGAGGCTCGATCGGCTCCCGGGCTTCCAGCGCGGCTTTCCATTGGGAGTCGGCCAAGCGGCGGGGCGCGCCCTCCAGCTCGAACTCGAAATGGCTCAGCACCGGCCCGGCAAACATGACCGGCTTGCCCGCGAATTCCACCGCGATGTAGGCCATGTTGACCCGCCCGATCCCTTCGTGCAGCACACTCCCGGGATCACCGCAGACACCGCAGGGAACATCCGTATGCACATCCGCAACGATGGCATCGAATTTCCCGACGCCAGTATCCTCGTGGAAGCCAGCATGGCGCTCGTTGTAGATGCTGCGATAAAAGAGCTGCGGATACCAGCCATCGTATGTCCGGAGACGACCGGATCCGGCGGCAGTCCAGGATTGCTGAATCAGATTGCACGCGAATTCCTGCAGGTGTTCCCAGAGTTCCTTGCCCTCCAACTGTAATTCCGCAATCTCCGCCAGCTTCCGCAAGGTGTTGGCGAATCGGTCCAGATGCTGCATTTGACGCGTGCGCACCTGCTCCAGATCGGCCTTGCCGAAAATGCGTTCCACTCGTTGCAGATCTTCATCCGAAAGTTCCGCCGGGTTCCGTTCGGCGAGCTGCTCCCACTCGGCCCAGGTGGCAGGATCCGCTTCGATCGGGCGATGGGCGAACTTGGTCTGGCCCGCGTAGGTCAAGCCCGCCAGTGCCTCACGAGTCCGTTCCACCATCTCGCGCATCCGGCTCCAGAAAGTCGGGTGGGCCTCAATCCAGATGGCCGGAAAATCGCAAGCTCCTCCCCCTGTGTACGATTGCTTGGCGTACAGAATCGTGTCGTGGCGCAGTTGGGACCAGGAGGCGAGCTGGGTATTGAGGGACTTCATGGCCCAGGCGCGGGTGCGCAAGGCTTGCGGGTATTTCGGATCGGTCAACGGGAGGGATAACTCGCGCAAGGTGCCGAGCCAGTCCATGTAAAGGTTGCTTCCCCAGATGGCGGAGCCCTGGGCATCCATGACCCGCCGCACGGCTGCGAGGTTGTGCTGGTAGTTCAAGCCATCGCGGAAAGGATGCCGGCTGGGAGACCCATCCCGCAAGCGCGCCAGCAATTCCGGCACCGTCTGGTTATTGCCGAGCGTGCTGAACGCCACATCCAGCGCGCTGGGCACCCGGCGGCCCACTTTCTGTTCCTCCCCGGGCCGGCCGCTCTCGTTCCAGAGAATGCTGTCGAACACGCACTGCGCCAGCGCCCAGCTATCCGGCACAAATTTCTGCCCGAAGGCGGTAAAGGACTGCGGCAGGACGATTTGCTCGCGGCCGAGCGGCGAGATGAAATAATCGGAGCGGATATTCTGCACGCCGATCTGGCCTTCGGCGATCTGCTGCTGCAGACGCAGGAGCGACGCCATGTCCGGCAAATCGGTCAGGGCCAGAATCTTTGCCGCCTTGAGCAGGTCGTTCAATTGCGCGAAGGTCGCCGAGTCCGTCCAGCCGACGAACACCTGGATGATCTGGTCGAATTGCCGCCAGCGCTCGAACTGGCCCGACTGGTTCAACAGCCAGTTCAGGACCACCGCCGTGCCCAGTTCGCGCGGCGGGGCGGGATGCGGAGGAGTGCAGTCCGAATCCGTGAGCGGTCCTCCGGCCAGGCGCAAATCGGTGCGCCCGAGCCACATCACCGACTGGAAATAGCGGCCGAGCCGCGGCGAATTTTCGTAGTGCCCGCGCACCTTGAATTGGGAGAAATCGACGGCGCGCGGCGCGCCGAAGAGATCGAAGCAGGTGTCGAGCTTCGGTTCTTCTTCTCGAATGGCCTTGAGTGTCGTGGCGGCGCGGGCGTCCTGGCTCAACGCGCTCGGCACAGGTTTGCCTTTGAGCAGGCTGCGGGCCACGGCCAGGAAATAGTCCGCGTCCAGCACGCTCTCCTTGAGCACCCCGCCTCCAGCCTGCGCCGCCGCCTCGGCCACCTTGGCGGCCATGCCGTCGAGCAAACGGTCCAGATTCTCGTACAGGAAGGTCTCCTCCAGCTCCTCCAGCATCGCGTCGAACGTTCGGTGCCAGGCCTGCAGGATGGCGTCGGTGGAGACGTAGACCGGCATGTCATCCTTCCAGACGCGGTAAAACTGGTCGGCGAAGCTCGGCATGGACTGCCGCTCCGACACCACGAAACCGTTCTTCTTGAACACGGCCAGCTCCTCCTCGGTGAGCCGAAAATCAGTGGCGCGCAGCGGTTCGACCGCCGGAATCCGCAGGGCGTTGACAACTGCGGGATCGGCGCTGAACAGATCGTAGAACTTCGCCTGGGTCACATCGAAGCTCACCCGCTCCAGATAATCCTTCGGGTAGGGAAACATCGCCGCGAACTGGTCGGGCGAAATCTGGCCCACCTTGGCCAGCTCGGCGGCAAAGGCCGCGCCGTACCCGAACACCTCCGCGCCCCCGGTGGCCAGAGCCGCCTGCTTCAGGGCATCGTACCGGGCCAGCAGCCGGTAGAAAGCCCGCGCCCGGTCGCTGGCGAAGGAGCGCAAATGCAACTCGTCCGCCGAGGCCGCGCGCACCGGGCCGCCCAGAGGCGACCACTGGCGCAGATCGTCGCTGGCCTCGATCTGAAAGCTCGGCAGCGGGCCGGCACCGGCCGCGCCGCGCCAGCGCAGTTCGACGCCCTCCGGCGCGCGCTGAATCTCCAGCGCCGGCCGCTCCTGCGCCTCAACCAGAAGCGCGCCCGAAGCCGCCAGAAGGATCGTGATGCAAGCCGCAATTTTTTTCACAAGAATGGATTGCTTATATCCGAAATCCATCCGCCCACGCAAAGGAAAAGTGCATGGCTGATGGCTGTTGGGACGGCGGCGTTAGTTTTGTCATGCCTGCACGGGCTGCTCGATCAGCACGGACTTGATGGGTACAAGGTTCGCTGGGTTTAACATGAGTTTCCTTTCAAGAAATATCAATGCCTTCGCGAGCTAAACCATCAAGTCTGACTTCGGCTCACCACGTTATGGCGATACCTCGTGCCAAGAAATGAGCTGAATTGCGAGCAAGCCGCGGTGGTGTACCGGTTCAACCTGAACCCGATTCGCGCATCGCGAGGTATTCTTCTGGCGAAAGGACCGGAATCTCGCTGGCGGAATAGTCGGCCTTGTTCCGAGTGACGATCGCACAAATGCCCGTCTCGGCTTTGGCCGAGTAATACTGAATGGCGTCTTCGAAATCGTTGAAACTCGACACGAGCGAGGACTGAATCTCCAGGTCTGTCACCGGGGAAACTCGAACCAGCGCTTTAATCTACTCAACAAGGCCACGGTAGCAGCATGTCCCTTCAATTTCCGCAGGATGAAGTAGAGGTTGCTAAATGAGAGAGACGAAACGCACAGAATGATCTCGCCCGTCTCCGCCAGAGCGAACAGCCGATGCGCGTGGTCCGCAAAGAGTTGGCGGTCGGCGAGATGGTTCAGCGCTACGTTTGTATCCAGGAACATTTTATCCCTGGACGCCATGCTTCTTCTGCAGCTCTTCCGCCAGCGCCGTGCGTGCTTCGAAATCGGGCGGCAGCTTCACTGCGCCGCGCAGGCTATCCGTCAGCGGCGTTCGCCCCGCCCGGCACTCTTGCCGGTTGCGGGCCATCACGCGCAATTGGCGGGCCACGACTTCGGGAAGGGTGGTCTGCCGGGCCTTCGCCTCTTCTTCCGCATCGTGGAGGACGTCCGCGTCGAGATCGATTGTCAACGTCGCACTCATGCAATGCAAGCTAACGCGCCGCCGGAGTCGCGACAAGCCTCGCCAACGCCCGAAACTGACTGCCACTTCTGATCGCAGGATCGCACAGTTCGACTTGGGCAGGCTTGACCGGAGGTCACTGCCGCATAACGTAAGGGCATGAGCACAGTGGCGGATGTTGAGAAAGCGGTCCTGCGATTCTCCCAGGCGGAACAGGAAGAATTGCGGGACTGGCTGGAAAACCTTTTGGAAGACCGCCTTGAAATGACCGAGGAGTTCAAGGCTGAAATCGAAACGGGAAAAGCGGACTTGGCCGTCGGCCGAGTGCGGGTTCATCGCCCGTGAAACCGGCAGAATTCCGCGGTGGCGCGACGCAGATTTGTTCGCGCAAGTTCGACCAGAAGTTTTTTGCGCTGCCTCTCGGCGTCCAAGCTCGCCTCCAAGCCAAAATCGATGAGATGGGAAGCCGCCTCGGAACGTTTCCTCATTATCGGATGGAAGTTGCCGATACCTTCCGCCTGCGCGTCGCCGATTACCGGGTCATCTACCAGTTCAACATCGCCAGGAATGAGATATCGTTAATCGCGCTGGGCCACCGGAGCGAAATTTATCTACGGTGAACGAGCAGGCAAATTGCCGCAGGACTGCTCGACTTGCAGGAAGTCCCCCCACGGTATTGTGTCAATCGAAACCGGCGGCATTCCACGGCTTTTACCGTTTGCGGTTTCGAGATGCGGGAGTAGCGTCTGGAAAACCGATGGCGCTCGCGACGGTGTTCGCGAGCGCCATCCAACGCAATGACGAGCAGTTTTCAACAGGCGGGATTGGGGGCGGAAAGGGAATTGGATGCGGACAAACTGGCGGAGCAATTGGGCTCCGCCGAGGAACTGCTTTCCATTTCAACGGGCGCGCTCGTGCCGGAATTGGCGCGGCTGAATTCACTGCCGGCGCTGCGGGCGTTCCTGCTGGAGTATCTCGAGACGACGCTCGCGCCGAAGGAATTTCGCGCGATCCGCGACGCGTACCAATGCTCCGCCAACAACCAGCTCCGCGAATTGCTGGCGCTCGACCAGGAAATAGCTTCCGAGCCCATGGCGGAGGAATTCCGCGGCGCGAGCCGGAATGTCGGACGCCGCCAATTGAACCGGCTAAAGCCCTGCAAAGATTTGCGCGTCGTGCAATTGTATCGCGAGGCGGTCAACGCGGGGCGCGCGCAAGGCTGGCACACCATCGTTTTCGGGCTGGTGCTCTCCTCATTCTCGCTGCCGCTGCGGCAGGGCTTGCTGCATTACGGGCAGCGAACGATGAGCCGCTTTATCGAATCGGCCGCGCACGGGCTGGCGCTGCCGGAATCGGGAATTCTGGCGTTGCAGGCCGAGTTGGTGCTTTCTCTCCCAGCCGCGATCGAGCAGTGCCTCTCCACGCAGGCGGCCTTCACGGTCGTCCCCCGCTAAGTCCTTCATGACAGGCCGCACGCCGCCGTTTCAACTGGCCTTGATCCAGATGCGGGTCGAGCCGGGCCGCCTCGACGACAATCTCCACCGCGCGAGCGATCTGGCCGCTCAAGCCGCCGCCCAAGGCGCACAACTCTTTCTGCTGCCCGAGGCGATGGACCTCGGCTGGACCGACAATTCCGCCCGGGCGCTCGCGACTCCGATTCCAACCGGCAAAGTCTGCGAACACCTGCGAGCATTGGCCAGGCGATTGGGGGTTTATATTTGCTCGGGGCTCACTGAACGCGCGGGTGATCGCATTTACAATGCCGCGGTGCTGATCTCTCCGGAAGGGGAGGTGCTGCTGCATCATCGGAAGATCAATGAACTCTGCATCGGGCACGATCTCTACGAACAGGGCAGCCGGCTGGAAACGGTGCAGACGCCGCTCGGGCGGATCGGCGTGATGATCTGCGCCGATGCCTTCATCCGGGGACAGGTGATTGCCCGGGCGCTCGCCGTCATGGGCGCCGAGATTATTCTTTCACCCGCGGCCTGGGCCGTCGAAGCGAACCACGATCAGGCGCGCGAACCGTACGGCCGGCTTTGGCTCGAGAGCTACGCGCCGGTCGCGCGCGAATTCGGCCTTTGGATCGCCGGGGTCAGCAATGTCGGTCCCGTCGCCACCGGGCCGTGGGCGGGGCGTCGGTGCATCGGCTGTTCCCTCGTGGTCGATCCGGAGGGCCGCGAAGTAGTGCGCGGGCCCTACGGCGAATCCGCTGAAACCATTTTGAGCACAAGTATCGCCCTGCGCACCGCGAAACGGCCCATCGGCGAACCGGGCCTATGATGCCGATTCGGCTCCCGCGCGGAGCCGATCCAGCAACCCGCCATACCGATGCGCGGTGCGATTGTTGCGAATGGCCGTCCCGAACGCCTTGGCCTGGCCGACGACGATGACCAACCGCTTGCCGCGCGTGATGCCGGTGTAAACGAGATTCCGTTGCAGCATCAGGTATTGCTGCATCGCCAGCGGAATGATCACGGCGGGGAATTCCGAGCCTTGCGATTTATGAATCGTGATCGCGTAGGCCAGCGACACCTCGTCCAATTCGCCCAATTCGTAGGCAACCTCGCGGCCCTCGAAGCGAATTCGCACTTCGCGCTCGACCGGATCGATGGCCGCGATGTGTCCGATATCGCCGTTGAACACTTCCTTGTCGTAGTTGTTCTGCGTCTGGATGACCTTATCCCGGATGCGGAATTGCCAGCCGAACTTCTCCGCCACGGGCTCCTCCGGCCGGCGCGGATTCAGCTCCTCTTGCAACAGCAGGTTGAGTTCGCGCACGCCCAGCGAGCTGCGATTCATCGGCGTCAGCACCTGCACCTCGCGGATCGGGTCGAAGCCGAACTTGCGCGGGATGCGCGCGCGCAGCAATTCGCGCATCGTCGCGAGAATCTGCTCCGGCTCGTCGCGCTCGATGAAGTAAAAGTCGGAGTCCGCTTCGCGCGGCGCGGCTTCCGGCCACAAGCCCGCGTTGATGCGGTGGGCGCTGGTGATGATGCGGCTGTCCTGCGCCTGTCGAAAAATCTCCGTGAGCCGCACCACCGGCACCACGCCGCTCTCGATCACGTCGCGCAGCACCGCCCCGGGGCCGACGGACGGCAATTGATCGACATCGCCCACCAGCAGGAACCCCGCTTCGGGCGGCCGCGCCCGCACCAGCGCGTTCATGAGCGGCACGTCGACCATCGACATTTCATCCACGACGACCAGATCGGCCTCGAGAGGACGCGTGGCATCGCGCGTGAAGCCGCGCCCCGGCTGAAACTCCAGCAATCGGTGGATCGTCTGCGCTTCGACGCCGGTGCTCTCCGTCAGCCGCTTGGCCGCGCGGCCCGTCGGGGCGCAGAGCAGGCAGCGCACCTTCTTGGCCCGCAGGATGGCAAGGATCGTTTTCAGCAGCGTCGTCTTGCCGACTCCGGGGCCGCCCGTAATCACCAGCATCCGATGGCGCAACGCCAGCTCCACGGCGACACGCTGCGTTTCCCCAAGGACGATGCCGCTCTTCTCCTGCGCCCACGACCGCGCTTTCTCCAGATCGATGGCCGGATATTCGGCCGCCCGCCCGCTCAGTTCGAGGATGTTGGCCGCGATGCCCTCTTCCGCGCTTTTGAGATTCGGCAGGAAGATCAAGTCCTCCCCCGCGATCACTTCATGCACCAGCTCCCGCTTTTGGAGCAGCCGCAACAACGCTTCCGCCACGCGCGGCCCATCGAGTTCCAGAAGCTTCTCGGCGTGCTCCAGCAACATCCCGCGCGGCAGGGCGCAGTGGCCTTCCCCCGTGGCCTCGGCCAACACATGTTCGAGACCGGCGGAGGCGCGCAGCACCGAATCGCGCGGGATGCCGACCTTTTGCGCGATTTGATCGGCCGATTTGAAACCGATGCCGGGAATGTCGCGCGCGAGGAGATAGGGATTCTGCCGGACGCGTTCGATGGCTTTTTCGCCGTAGGTCTTATAGATGCGCACGGCGCGGCCGGTGCTGATGCCATGCGAGTGCAGGAAGACCATGATCTCGCGGATGATCTTCTGCTCCGCCCAGGCGTCCTTGATCTTGCGCCGCCGGCCCGGCCCGATCCCCCCCACTTCCTCCAGGCGCGCCGAGTAATTTTCGATGATCTCAAAGATGTTCTCGCCGAACGCCTCGACCAGCTTCTTGGCATAGACCGGGCCGATGCCCTTGACCATCCCGCTGCCGAGATACCGCTCGATCCCCTCGCGCGTGCTCGGAGGAACGGCCTGGAGCATCAGCGCCTTGAGCTGGACCCCGTGATCCTTGTTGTGAACCCAGTGGCCTTCAGCCGTCAGCCATTCGCCTGCGGAGACCGACGGCAGATTGCCCACCACCGTCACCAGATCCCGCCGTCCCTTGACCTGGACTTTGAGAACGGCGTAGCCCGTCTCCTCGCTGAAGAACGTCACGCGTTCGATCAGCCCGGAGACCGTCTCGATCGTTTTGGCAGACGCGGCTTCGATGCGTTGCTCATCGCCGAGGCGCGGTCAAATGTCACGCCGGTTCCCCTGCCCGACGGCAAACCGGCTCATCGTGAGTGCATGCCGCGGAGCACATCGACATCTCCGGCTTCGTCCATCGCCTCAACTTTGGCTAGTCGGGACCCGCCGGCCACCCTCCCTAATGAAACCGCGATATTTGAGATGCTTGGGCAATCGGCCCATGATTATCGCGGCCGCTGGCACCGAAACAGCGTCGGACGGATATCCTCCGGCTGGCTTTGGCGGCCGAGCCCGTTGTTGTCCGTGATGAGCCAGAAGTAATCCGCCTCGACCGCCAGCCCCTCCATCGTGCCGGTGGGGTACTGCGTCTTGTAAATATGCTCCGGCGCGATCTCCATCTGCGCGAAGCTGTACTCGGCCACCACGCGCTGCGTCGCCGGATCGATCTGGAGGATCGAGCGATGGTTCCGATCCAGCGCATACAGATGTCCTTCAAACCACGAGAGATCGGAATAATGCGTCCCGCCGACCGCGAAGCCGCTGCCATTCGCCAGAAAGTTCGTGGTCACCTGCCGCGTCTCGAAATCGAGCACAATCAACCGCGGCTGGCTCCGTTCGTTCGCCAAATAAATATGCCCTCCACCCACTGCGATCCCTTCGAACGACGCATTCCGATCCGCGCCGAAATGACTCCGCACCGAGGCCCAATCGACGGCGAAGCGCTCGATCGTTTTCGAGTCGCGATTGAACCGGTAAATCGCGCGATCCTGCTCCTCGCAAAGATAGAGCCGCCCCTCGCCATCCTCGGCGATGCCCTCGAAATCGAAGGCCGCGCCCGGCCGCGCCACCGCCACGGCCCGCACCTGTCTCGGCACGAAGAGCCCCGTCGGCGCCAGCCGCGCCGTCTCCCCCTCGCCGAGTTCGATGCGCTGCAATTCGGGCGACTTGTCGTTCACCGTCAGCAGCTCCTGATGCCGGGTCAACAGCAGGGCCGAGGCGTCGAAGCGCTTCCCTTCCGGCGTTTCGACACGCCAGAACTTATCCACGGCCAGCACGAAGGACTGCCGCTTTCCCGGCGATGCCGCCGGGCGCGCTTCGCCTGTCTTGCCTGGCGCTTCGGCGGGGCCCGACTGCGGCGTGCTCGAGCAGGCCGCCGCTCCGACCGCGAGCCCAAGGATCAGCCCTCGAATCATCCTCATGGCCGATCCTCCGTCCCAACCGCCCGGGCGTCATCGAAATCTCTTCTAAAAAAACTGGTGCGATCCATCTGGCGACGCTGTACTAAAGGCGTATGCGCCTTGCAATCTCGATTCTTGCGCTGGCCCTGCTGGCCGGCCCGCTGCATCTCCTCGCCGCCGCTCCGGTGTATGTGATCCTTTGGTTCGATACGGAGGACTATCTGTTGCCGGCCTCCGACGACGCGGCCAAACGGCTGGCGGAATTGCTCTCCGAACGCGGCGTGCGCGGGACATTCAAGCTGGTGGGGGAAAAGGCGCGCGTCCTGGAAAAGCGTGGCCGCACCGATGTGATCGCGGCGCTGCGGCGGCACGACATCGGCTACCACTCCGATTTTCATTCGGTGCATCCGTGCCCCTCCGAATATCTGGCCCACGCCGGCTTCGTCGACGGCATCGCCGAATTCGCCCGCCGCGAGAAGGCCGGCGCGGCGGATGTCCGGCGCATCCTGGGTGTCGATACCTTAAGCTGCTACGGCCAGCCCGGTTCTTCGTGGGCGGCGCAAACGCTCGCGGCCCTGCCGGAGATCGGCGTCCTCCCGCACGGCGTTCCCTGCTACGTGGACGAGGGCTCCCACATCGGACTCCGCGACCAGCCCTTTTGGTATGAGAACGCGATCGTTTCCTTTCGCCTGCGCGGCAACTACACCCGGATGGATCTCCACAATCCGGCCGCGGTCGAGCCCGCGCTCGAGAAGTTCTCCGCCATCGCGCGGCGGCTCGCTGGCCAGGGCGGCGGCCTGGTCAGCATCGTCTATCACCCCTGCGAATGGGTCCATCAGGAATTCTGGGATGGAGTGAACTTTCGCCGCGGAGCCAATCCGCCCCGCTCCCAATGGAAAGCCCCCGGCCAGCTCCCGCCCGCCGAGACCGATGGAGCCTTCGCCCGGTTCGCCCGCTATGTCGATCATATGCGAAGCATTCCCGAAGTTCGCTTCGTCACCGCCACCGATCTGCCCATCCTCTATGCCGATCCCGTGCGCAAAGAGGGCTGCCGCCCGGCGGAATTGCAGGAGCTGGCCAGCCGGATCGTGGCCGCCAACGGCAAACTGAATTTCATCGAGCTGAACGCAAAAGACTTCAGCGTGAGCGAACAATTCGAACTGCTCCTGCAAGCCGCCGAGGCGTCCGGAGGAGCCACCGCCCCAAAACTCACCGGGCTGTTCGGCCCGGAATCCGCCACGCCGGATTCGCCGCGCCCCGCCATCGACGCCGACGAGTTCGCCGCCGCGGTGCGCGATGTTTCGGATTACACCCGCCAGTACCGGCGTGTGCCGTCCCGCGTCTTCATCGGGGCCGAGACGATCAGCCCCGGCCAGTTTTTGCACGCGCTGGCGCTCGCGGAACTCGCCCGCCGGGAGTCCGAGCCCGCCCGCCGCTTCCCCCTCCCCGCGAAATGCGAACTCGAACCCGCCCGCGAAGTGGCGCAGGATACCCCCAATCTCTTCGGCGGCTGGATCATCCACCCCGAAGGCTTCCGCGCCCCCAAGATCCTCGAAGTCGCCCGCCTCCAAACCTGGACCCTCAAACCCGCCCGCCTCGCCGGCTCGAAATAACAGCGCCTTCCCTTCGAAACCACGGGTCTCATCCACGTTCCCTTTCGCCTCGAATCCGAAATTCGCCCCCTGCGCCGCCTGATCCTCGCCATTGACGCAACCTTCCTCGTGGGCTATACCCACCTCATGGTCCTCATCGCCGATTCGAAACGACGCGTCACCCTTCCCAAGTCGGCCCACCCTGGCGACGCCTTCGCCCTCGAAGCCATTGGCGAGGGGCAATTCCTCTTGAGCCGTTTGGAAAAACCCGCCCGAAAAGTAAAACTCTCCCGCGAAGCCGGCTTTCTCATGGCCTCCAGCGGGCGCCCCATCACCCAGGCCCAGACCCGCGCCCTGCTCGACGAATTTCCATGACCTACCTGCTGGATATCTCCACCCTCCTCGCCTGGCTCTGGCGGGATCACCAGTTTCATCGCCGCGTCATCTCCTGGCAGCAGGGCCAATCGGTCGCCATCTGCCCCATCGTCGAACTCGGATTCCTGCGGATTTCCACGCAACCCGCGTTCGGTGCCACCATGAAAGAAGCCCGCGAAATGTTGGCGGCCTGGCATGCCAAAGCGCGCC
>CAYZKY010000109.1:0-22127 GCA_964478815.1 uncultured Verrucomicrobiota bacterium | reverse complement strand
GCCCTCTCCCATCACCCAGGAAGTCTACATTCCCGCGGGAAGCCCCGGAGTGCCCTAACCCGTCGCTTCCCTTCCTGCCTCCTCTCGGTGTTCTCTGCGTCCTCCGTGATCTCTGTGTTAAACTCGGCCTCCCCCCGACCGCCCCTGCCGGTCACACCCCAAAAGCCCACCCTCACGAAACCCGCGTAAATAGGACTTCCTGGGCGCAGAATGACCCGGCCTTTACCGTTTCCAGCCCTCTCCCATCACCCAGGAAGTCTACATTCCCGCGGGAAGCCCCGGAGTGCCCAAACCCGTCGCTTCCCTTCCTGCCTCCTCTCGGTGTTCTCTGCGTCCTCCGTAATCTCTGTGTTAAACTCGGCCTCCCCCTTCCCGCCCTCCGCCGCTCCCGTCGTGACTGGCGCACGGCCTTCGTTGCGATGGCCGCGCTGAGCCTCGCGCTTGCGGCCCGCGCGCAAGAGGCCTCCACGAATCGGCCGCCCAGGATCTATCGAGGCGAGGTCAAACCTCAGTGGTTCGCCGGAAACGCCAAATTCTGGTATCGCAACGACCTCCCCGGCGGCCGGAAGGAATTCATCCGGGTGGATGCGGAAAAAGGCGTGCGCCAGCCCGCCTTCGACCACGCGCGAGTGGCGCAAGCCCTGGCCGCCGGACACGGCGTGACCAACGGGAGCGAGCGGCTCCCCTTTGCCGAGCTGCGGTTTGCGGAAGACGAAAAGACCGTGACGCTCATCGGCGACAAATCCTGGGTGCTGCGGCTCGATAACTACGAGATAACGGAGGAACAGCCGGACCAAGCGGCTCAGAAGAAATCCCCGGACGCCGAGCGCCGCCCTCGCCCGGAAGCCTCGATGAACGCGGAATCCCCCGATGGCCGCTGGCAGGTTTTGGTGCGCGGGCACAATGTGTTTGTTCGGGAGAAGTCCACCGGCCGGGAACGCCGCTTCACACACGACGGCAATCCCACCCACGGCTACGCCCGGAGCAACCAGGGCGAACGCATGGTGGGCCTGCGCTATGGTGAAGCCGATCCTGCCTCGCCCGAACCCGAAGTTTACTGGTCGCCCGATTCCCGGCGCTTCGTGGCCATGAAAACCCGGCTCGGCACCGAGCGCACGGTCTACCTGGTCGAATCCTCGCCGCGCGACCAGTTGCAGCCCAAGCTCCAGTCCTATCCCTACGCCAAGCCCGGCGACGATATTGCCGTGAGCTGGCCGCATCTGTTCGAAACCGAAACCGGCGCCGAAATTCGCCTCGACCAGGCCTTGTTTCCGAATCCCTGGTCGATCGACACCATCCGCTGGTCGAAGGATTCTTCGCGCTTCACCTTAGTTTACAATCAGCGCGGCCATCAAGCGTTGCGGATTCTCGCGGTGAACGCCCAAACCGGCGCCTGCCGGGCCATCGTCAACGAGGAAAGCCCCACCTTCATCCATTATTCCGGAAAATTCTTCGCCCATTACCTCGACGACTCCAGCGAGATCGTCTGGATGTCTGAGCGCGACGGCTGGAATCACCTCTATCTCTACGACGCCGCCACCGGCTCCGTGAAGAACCAGATCACCCGTGGCGAATGGGTCGTTCGCGGCGTGGATTTCGTCGACGAGAAAGCCCGCGTCATCTGGTTTCGCGCCAGCGGGCTCAAGTATGGTGAGAATCCCTACTACATCCACGCCTGCCGCATTAATTTCGATGGCACCGGCCTGGCCATTCTGACGAAAGGCGATGGCACCCACACGGCGACATTTTCCCCCGACCGCCGATTCCTCGTCGATACCTGGGCCCGCGTCGATCAGCCTCCCGTCACCGATCTTCGCTCGGCCAGGGATGGCAGTTTCATCTGCGGTCTGGAGGAAGCCGACGCCACCGAGGCCGAAACTGCGGGCATTGTCCGCGAACCCTTCGTCGCCAAGGGCCGCGACGGCGTCACCGACATTTACGGCGTCATTCATCGCCCGGCCCGCCTCGCTCCCGGCCGCAAATACCCGGTGCTGGAAAGCATCTACGCCGGCCCGCACGATTCTCATGTGCCAAACTCCTATCGCGCCGCCTTTTTTCCTGACCCCCTCGTCAAGCGCGGGTTCATCGTGGTGCAAATCGATGGCATGGGCACCTCGAACCGTTCCAAGAAATTCCACGACGTTTGCTGGAAAAACCTCGGCGACGCCGGCTTCCCCGACCGCATCCTCTGGATCAAGGCCGCCGCCAAGGAATTTCCCTACTTCGACCTCGACCGCGTCGGCATTTTCGGCGGCTCCGCCGGCGGGCAAAACGCGCTCCGCGGCCTCCTGATGCATGGCGATTTTTATAAGGCCGGCATGGCCGACTGCGGCTGCCACGATAACCGCATGGACAAAATCTGGTGGAACGAACAGTGGATGGGCTGGCCTGTCGGCCCGCATTACGAGGAGCAATCCAATGTCACCCAGGCCCACCGCCTGCAAGGAAAGCTGCTCCTCATGCTTGGCGAGCTCGATAAAAACGTCGATCCCGCCAGCACCATGCAAGTCGTCGATGCTCTCGTGAAAGCCGACAAGGATTTCGAACTGATCGTGCAGCCGGGCGTGGGCCACGGCTCCGCCGGCACTCCTTATGGCCGCCGCCGGGCCATCGATTTTTTCGTGCGCGCCTTTCAACCCGCTACCCCTTGAATTTCAAAATATGAGACGATTCCGCTTACTGACCATTCCCGCCTGCCTGGCGTTGTTCTGGATCATTGCCTCCACCCCCTCGCGAGCGAACGAGGATGCCACGCTCGAGCAGTACTTCCGCGAGTACCTCGAGGAACTCTTCCGCCGCCAACCGCTGACCGCCACGCGCCTCGGCGATCATCGCTACGATCATCTCCTCGACGACTTGTCGCGCCCTTCGCGCAGCGGCCACACCGAATTCGTCCGCCGCACGCTGCGCGAACTCCCCCGCGCGGTGGCCTACCGCTCCCTCACCCGGCCCGCGCAGATCGACTTCGAGATTTTCCGCCACGAACTCGAAACCAGCCTCTGGATCGACGAGCACCTTCGCCCCTTCGAGACCAATCCACGGCTTTACAACGAATACATCAGCGACAGCGTCTTCCAGCTTTTGGCGCAATCGCCGCTTCCCCTCGAAACGAATGTGGCCAATGCCATCCGCCGCATCGCCTTCATCCCTGCGGTGGTCGCCGCCGCCAAAGCGAATCTCAAAAACCCGCCGCGAGTTGTTCTCGAAACCGCCATTCTGCAAAACAAAGGCTCGATCAGGTTTTACGAGAAAGACATTTTCGAACTCGCCGGTGCCACCGTTCAGAAAGCGGCGCTCGCGGAAGTGTGCCAGCGTGTCGTGCCGGTTCTGCGCGAATATCAGAACTTCCTCGAGCAGGACCTTCTCCCTCGCGCCCGCGGCGAATGGCGCATCGGAGCCCGGAAATTCGCGCGCAAACTTGAACTGACTCTGGACGCCGGCCTTTCCGCCGCCCGCGTTCTCGCCGATGCCGAATCGGAATTCGAACGCGTGCGCGCCGCGATGCTCGCCGTGTCCCGCCAGCTCTGGCCCCGGTATTTTCCCGATCGCGCCTTCCCACCCGAAACCGGCGACGGCCGCCGCACGGCGATCCAGCAGGTCCTGCATGCCGTCAACCAGGAGCACGGCACCCCGGATCAATTGGTGCAGGACGCCCGCGACACCGTGGAAGAAATCAAGAGCTTTATCCGCGCCAAGGACCTGCTCCGCCTGCCGGACCCCGACCGTTGCCGGATCATCGAAATGCCGGAGTTCCAGCGCGGCAATTCCCTCGCTTATCTCAACTCCGCCCCACCTCTCGAACCCGACGCTCCCAGCCTCTACGCCATCAGCCCCCCGGCCGCCGATTGGGAGCCGCGCCGCACCAAAACGCTCCTCGAGGAGTACAACCGGCACATGCTGAAGATCCTCACGATTCACGAAGCCTACCCTGGTCATTACGTGCAGCTCGAATATTCCAACCGCAGCGGTTCGCTCCTCCGCCGCGTGCTCCAATCCGGCGTTTATATCGAAGGCTGGGCCGTCTACACCGAGCAAACGCTCCTCGACCAGGGCTTCGGCGGTGGCGATCTCCGCCTTCGCCTCATGCAGCTCAAATTCTATCTCCGCGCCGTCGGCAACGCCATCCTCGACCACCAAATGCACGCCTCCGACATGGCCGACGACCAGGCCTTCGTCTTCCTCACCCGGGAGGCCTTCCAATCCGACGAGGAAGCCCGCCTCAAGATCATCCGCGCCAAGCAAACCTCCTGCCAGCTCAGCACCTACTTCGTGGGCCGCATGGCCATGCAACGCCTCCGCGACCGCGTCCAGGCCGCCCTCGGCGATCGCTTCCACCTCGGCCGCTTCCACGAAGCCGTCCTCGAACTCGGCTCCGTCTCCGTGAAATATCTCCCGGAACTCGTGGAAGAACGCCTCGGCCTCGGCCCCGCCAAACGCCCGTGAGCCAGCACTCCTGCTTCAGCCTGATATGCGAATGACCTTCCAGAGGAATCCGAGATAAGGGTTAGCCTCTTGCAAGCCGAAAGCGGTTTCCAGCCCAAGCGCTTAACCGTGTTCCGCTCGGCCCGGGGTTGCCAACTCCGCACCGCTTGGCCAAGCTCGCCGGCGCATGAGCGACCCGTCGGCCCACGCCAGCCCGCCGCCCGCCGCCCGCCCGCCCCGCCGCTCGGGCGTGGTGGTCCCGCGCCGCGTCGGCTGGAGCGGGGAACTCGTTTCCTGGCTCATCCACCTCCTGCTGGCCGGAGTCGGCCGAACCCTGCGCATCACAATTGACGACCCTCACGGCTTCCTGGCCGATCGCTCGCGCCTCCCCATCATCTTCGCCATCTGGCACAACCGGCTTGCCCTGGCCCCCACCATCTGGAAAATCTTCCGCCAGACCTACCCCGGCGTGGAACTCGCCGCCCTTATCAGCGCCAGCAAGGATGGTGCGCTCCTCGCGCGCACGCTCGAACGCCTCGGAATGCAGCCCGTGCGCGGCTCCTCCAGCCGGCGCGGTGCCCAGGCCTTGCGGGAACTCACCACCTGGATCGGCAAGGGCTGCTCCATCGCCATCACGCCGGATGGCCCGCGCGGCCCGAAATACACCGTCCAGGAAGGCATCGTTGCCCTCGCCCAGCTCTCCGGGCGGCTGATCATCCCGGTGGGTGTCGAGATTGCCCGAAAATGGCAGCTCAAAAGCTGGGACCGCTTCCAGATCCCTCTCCCGTTCACCCGCTGCCGGGTGCGCGTCGGCGTCCCCGTCCCGATCCCTCGAGACCTCTCCCCCTCACAGCGCGACCAGGCCCGCCTCGACCTCGAACGGACAATGATCGGCCTCAATCCCGACTAACGCGATTCTCCAAAGTGCTTGCAAGAATCGATCGAGGAATGGGGTCAGTGCTTCGTCCTAAAAATCAAAAAACTGTAAAATACCTTTACATATTTGTAAGGAGTTTGCGTTTCACCACTACAGTCATTTAAATCACAAGTAATTGATGGTATTAACTTTACAACTTTCTTGATCGCTCCGGCATGTTCGATGCTGTTATCCTTAGACGACAAACCGACCACTCACGAAAAGAATCGAATTAACCATGAAAACCTCCCTGCTCTCAACGGTGGCGATTGCCATCACCTCTGCGGCTGCCCTGCACGCCGTCGAGGTCCAACCGACCTCCTACGACACCCCCAACGGTTACTCCGGCTCTTACAATTATTGGGATGAGTCCTACTCTGGCGCCGGAAACACCTCCCTGGATGGCGACGCCCTGACTGGCGGTCTGGGCGATCTCACCGACGGCGTGATCGCCTCTGATAATTGGAACATCGCGGAAGCCCCCGGCTCCGGCCCTTACGTGGGCTGGACCATTGATGCCGTCATCGATTTCCATTTCGGCGGCCTCAAAGACTTCACCAGTGTGACGCTGCACCTCGATGATTCAGACGGATACGGGGGAGTTTCCGCGCCCCACTCCATCGGCATCAGCCTGGACGGAGGCCCGTTCGCTGTGACCGTCATCCCCGAGCCGGCGGGCTTCGCGCCCTTTAGCGTGAACATTCCGATCGGTCCCGCGTCGGATGTTTCGATTCAACTGCTTCGCAAAAACGCCTGGGTGTTCTTGAGCGAAGTAGACTTCGAGGCCCGCACTCACGGCGTCCCGGATGCCGCTTCCACCTTGGGCCTGCTCTCCGTGGCCTTGGCCGGTCTGGCCGCCTGCCGTCGGCGCCGCTAAACCGCGCCCGTTTGCCTCGACTCTCGCACAAAAGGGCCGGGAACGTTCCCGGCCCTTCGCTTTTCTATCGGTCGTTTTCGAAACGTCTCGAAGCTCAGAACTCGAGCGTCACATCCCCCAGCCGCCGCGCGATCTCCGCCAGCACCCGCTTCTCGTCCTCGAGATCCTTGGCCACGAAGGTCACGCTGAATCGCAGATACGCCCCCGCATCGTCCCACGGCACCGTCGAGATCAGCTTTTCCGTGATGAACCATTGCGAAGCTTCCTCCGCGTTCTTGAACTCGATCCTCGCGCCCCCGGCTTTCACCGCCGCCTTCGGCGCCTTCACATACAGGAAGAACGAACCCGCCGGCTTGCGCGCCTGGAATCCGGCCTGATTCAGCACCTGCACCAGCGATCCCATCCGTCGCGAATATTTTGCGGCGATTTTCTCCGTGATCTCCGGATGGTCGAAGCAATACGCCGCCGCATGCTGGATCGCGAGGAACTGGCCGGAATCGGTGTTGTCTTTCACGTCGCCGTAGGCTTTCACCAGCAGTTCGTTCCCCGCCACGAATCCGCAGCGCCAGCCCGTCATGTTGAAGCTCTTGCTGACGGAATGAAGCTCGATCCCCACCTCTTTAGCCCCGGGCGTCGCCAGAAAACTCGTCGGCTTCCCTTCGAAGACGAGCGAGGCATACGCCGCGTCGCTCACCACCACGATATTGTTCGCCCGCGCGAATTTCACGACGTCCGCATAAAAGGCCGGCGTCGCGCTCCCCCCCGTGGGGTTGTTCGGGTAATTGATCACCAGCACCTTCGCCTGCCGCAACACCTCTGCGGGAATCGATCCGAGGTCCGGCAGGAACTGATTCGCCTCCACCAGCGGCAGGTTATGCACCCGCCCGCCGTAGTACTTGGCATGCGTGCCGAGAACCGGGTAACCCGGCGTGGTCATCAGCACGTAATCGCCCGGATTGATCAGCACCGCCGGCAGGATCGAAAGCGCCGCCTTGCTGCCGATCGAGTGCAGCACTTCCTTCTCGGGATCGATCCCCGGCACGCCGCACACACGCTCCATATACCGCGCGGCTGCTTCCTTCAGCACCGCATCGCCATTGTCCGCGTAACCGCGATTCGCCGGCTGGCTCGCCGCGCGATGCAGTTGTTCGACCACCTCGGGAAACGCCATTTCATCCGGCTCCCCCACCCCCATGTCGATGATCTCCGCCCCCGGGTTCGCGGCCAGCGCCGCGCGCTTGGCCCGCTTGATCTTCTCGAATTTGTAAATCGCCGTCGATTTCCCGTAGGACTTCCCGCCGATGCGTTCGGCCAGTAGATTCTGAATGTAGCTGTCGGACATATTTTGAAATTCAGGGCGGAACCACCCCGGAACAAGGCGCGAACCGTACGCAAACCCGCCCCGCTCCGCAAGCAGAGGACCGCCGCCGGCCCAGCGCGAATTTTCAAACAGGCTCTCAAGGTGCAATCCGAAGTGGCAGTCACCCGCGCCTTTCTGGGGGGGCGCACGCGCCCTCGCGTGCCGTCATCGGCGCCCTCGCCGATGACCGCGGCCTCTCTTCCCCACGCTGACCGCCACGTCCGATCACACCCCGGCCACACCAGCATATCGGGTGCAATGATGTCAGGCGGTCGTCTGGCCTCGCTCCCCCGTCCCAAATGCTCGGCCAAAAATCCAACCCTCCGCTTGCGCCTCCGCCGCCCCGGCGGTATCCATATCCCATGATCGCGAACCCAGACTCGCGGTCGCCCGGATCGATTCCGAACAACAGGTGCGAAACCCTCGCGCCTCCTGTTCCGATTCTCCGCCGCGCGACCCCGCCGCCTCGCCGTGTCCCTTCCTCCGGGAAGCGCCTCGGAACGTGGTGCTACGGCCAAATGGCCCTAGTCTCCCCCCTCCCGGCGCTCCCCGTCTTGCCACCGGCCAGCGCTCTCGCCCACCCTCACGAAACCCGCGTAAATAGGACTTCCTGCGCCCAAAATGACCCGCCCTCCACCCTTTCCAACCCCCTCCCGCCACCCGGGAAGTCTACATTTCCATTACCCGAACAGGACCAACCTCCAACCCCACCCACCATGCAACCTCGCCCCCTCGCCGACGGCGAAACAAAGCCTCCTCCCGCCGCCGGCCCCCGGTCGGAGTCGTTGGAAAAGCGGCTCTCAGGACAGCACTTCGATGGTAAACCCACCCGGCGCTTCGAAGTAGAACGTCCAGGAACCATGCTGCCGGGATGGCGCGGGAACGTCGTAGCCATCGGCCTTGAGCCGCTCGTTGATCTCGTTCACCCGCTCGGCACTCTCTTGAATGAAGCCGATGTGGAAGGTCGTGGGATAACGCACCTCTTTTTCCTTCCCGATCTTCATGTGCGTCAGCGAGAGGACCATGTCGTTTTCATCGGTGAGGAAAGACATATTGGAATTCGGCTTGCCGAGGGATTTCATGCCGAAATACTTCGCGAGAAACGCATGAGTCTCCACCGGATTGGTGACGGTCAAATTCAAATGATTTAATTTCATTGGGAATTCACGGACTAAACGGCTTGAAGCAGCCCCAAAATCTGTCTCGAATTTTCTTTCGAATCGAGAAGAATTTTGCGGCGCGACCGGCCCATCCTGTGCTAAGATAGCCTCGTCAATGCCCGCATCGATTGACCGACGAAAACTATTGCCGCGCGGCCTCTTAGCCGCGGTCCTCTCCTTTTGCCTTTCAGCCTCCCGCGCCGCCGAGGAACCCAAGCTCAGCCCCGAGGAGTTTTTCGCCAAGGAAATCCGCCCCGTCCTCCAAAAGCACTGCTACGATTGCCACGATAACGACACGCAAAAGGGCGACCTGAATCTCGAACCCTTCGATGACCTGGAAAAGATCAGGGCCGCGCCTGAAATCTGGCAGAATGTCTACGAGCGCGTGCATTCCTTCGAGATGCCGCCCGCCGGGAAGAAGGAGCTGAACTTCAACAACCAGCGGAAGATGGTGCAGTGGCTGCGCGATCTTCCGAAACCCGAAAACGTTGATTGCACCCAGATCGCCTCCGATCGCAACGCCAATTTCTATCGCGGCTTCGTGATGAGCCGCCGCCTGAACCGCGCCGAGTACGGAGCCACCATTCGCGATCTGTTCGATCTGCCGGTCGCGGTCGAGGACTTGCTCCCGGCCGATGGCGGCGGTGGCGAAGGCTTCGACACCGCGGGCAACGCCCTCTTCACCTCCTCCATCCATATCGAAAAGTACCTGGCCGCCGCCGATAAAGTCCTGCGGGAGGTGCTGCCGGATGAGGCCCCCGATCCTATTTCTCCCCAAGCCGCCGCCCGCGTCCGTCTCCTCGGCGACCAGGCGAATCCAACCCCAGCCGAAACGCGCGCCGCCGCTCGCGACATCGTCGCGGCCACGGCCCGCCGGGCCTTCCGCCGGCCAGTCCAGGCCGGCGAAGTCGACCGCATCCTCACCATGTTCGATCGCGGCTTTGCTCGCGGCGATGGCTTCGTGCCTTCCCTGCGCCTTGCCCTGAAAGCCGTCCTGATCTCCCCACACTTTCTCTTCCTCGTCGAACCGGAACCCGACCAAAAGGGTGTGCAGCCGCTCGGCCCCCTGCCCCTGGCCAGCCGCCTCTCCTATTTCCTCTGGTCCTCCATGCCCGATGAAGAGCTTTTGGCCCTCGCCGAGAGCGGACGCCTCGACGATCCCAACATTTACCGCCAGCAAGTCCGCCGCATGCTGGCCGACCCGAAAGCCGCCGCTTTGGGCGAACGCTTCGCCTTGCAATGGCTCGATCTCGAACGCCTTGGCGGCGAAGTCCGGCCCGATCCGAAAAAGTTCCCCGAGTTCGACGCAAAACTCCAGTCCGCCATGCTGGCCGAGGTCACGGCCATGTTCAATTACCTCGTCTCGGCCGACCGGCCGCTCACCGAGGTCATCGATGCCGATTACATCTTCGCCAATGAGTCGCTCGCCCAATATTACAACCTGCCCGGCCTCACCGGCGAAGCCATCCGCAAGGTCTCCGCGCCCAACCCCAGCCGCGGCGGCGTCATCGGCATGGCCGCCGTCCACGCCCTGACCTCCTATCCCCTTCGCACCAGCCCGGTCCTGCGCGGGCGCTGGGTTCTCGAAGCATTGCTCGGCGAAAAGGTGAAGCCGCCGCCGCCCGACGTGCCTGCCCTGGCCGAGGAGGGCGAAGCGCACAAGAATCTCTCCCTCCGCGAGCAACTCGAACAGCACCGCCTGAAAGCCGAGTGCGCGAGCTGCCACGACAAGATGGACCCGCTCGGCTTCGGCATGGAGAATTTCGACGTGCTGGGCCGCTGGCGCGACTCGGATCGCGGCCAGGCCATCGATTCCCGCGGCACCCTCCCGAACGGCACCTCCTTCGAAGGCCCTTCTGGCCTCAAAAAAGTCCTGATGGAACGGAAGGATGAAGTCGTCAAACATCTCGTCCGCAAAATGACCGGATATGCCTACGGAAGGGAATTGAACCGGTTCGACGATTGCGTCGTGAACAAAGCGATGGAAGACCTGCGGGCCAGCAATTACCGCCCCTCGATCCTGGTCGAGCACATCGCCCTCAGTTTTCCCTTCCGCCATCGGTTTTACCCGAAAGTCGACACCAAACTGGAAGCCAGCTTATGAGCCAGACCAAATGGAGAATTCCCCGTCGCCGATTCCTGCAGGGAGTGGGCGTGTCCCTCGGCCTGCCGATTCTCGAAGCGATGGGCAAGGTGCTGCCCGGCGCCGCCGCCGATGCGGTCGCCTTCGCGAACCGCCGCGGCCAAATTCGCGCCCCCATTCGGATGGCCTGCCTCTATTTCCCCAACGGCGTATGGGAAAAGAATTGGTTCCCCGAGACCGAAGGCGCGGATTACCAACTGCCCTTTTCCCTTGAGCCGCTCGCCCGGCACAAGAAGGACTTCCTCGTCTTCTCGAATCTCGACAAGCGCCACAGCCATCAGGGCGACGGCCACTACGCCAAGACCGCCAATTACCTCACCGGGCTGCCCGTCCGCAAGACGCCCGGCAAGGACATCAGCGTCGGCGGCATTTCCATCGATCAACTCTGCGCCCAGCAAGTCGGCCGGCTGACTCCCCTGCCCTCCCTGGAATTGGGCATCGACCCTGTCGTCTCCGGCATCGATTCGGTCGTCGGCTACACCCGCCTCTACGGTTGCTACATTTCCTGGCGCTCGCCCAGCACGCCCGTGGCCAAGGAGATCAATCCCCGCCTCGCCTACGAGCGCCTCTTCGGCGTCATGCGCGCGGCCAAGCGGGCCGGAACCAGCTCCACCCATACCGACGACGATAAGGCCCTGCTCGATCTCGTTCTCGACGATGCGCATTCGCTCCGCCGCCAACTGGGCCGCGACGACCAGTTCAAGCTCGATGAGTACCTCGATTCCGTCCGCGATGTCGAACGCCGCCTCGAATTCTTTTCCCAGCCCGATCAGCGTTCCTGGAAGCCAGATTCCGAACCTGCGGATATCGCCGCGCCGAAAGGCGAGCCGGGCGATCATCAGGAGCATGTCCGCCTGATGCTCGATCTCATGGCCCTCGCCTTCTGGACGGACTCCACCCGCATCGGCTCCTTCATGTTCGCCAACGACGTGTCCGGCAAGAACTTCGGCAAACTCGTCCCCGGCACCGACGGCAACCACCACGAATTCAGCCATCACCAGAAGAAGGCCGACAAATACGAGCCCTACTCCAAGATCAACCGCTGGCACGCCGAACAGCTCGCCTACCTCATGGACAAGCTCAAAGCCATCAAGGAAGGCGAGGGCACGCTGCTCGATAATTCCATGCTCCTCTTCGGCTCCAGCATGTCCGACGGCAACGACCACAATCCTAACAACCTGCCCATTCTCCTGGCCGGCCAGGCCGGCGGAACCATCCAGTCCGGCCGCCACATCAAGTGCGCCCCCAAAACGCCGCTCTGCAATCTCTACGTCTCGATGCTCGACCGCATGGGCACCCCCGTCCAATCCTTCGGCGACAGCGCCGAAGCCATGCCCATCGGGTAGCCCCGAACGCTTCGGTTCGGAACCATCGGTTGCCGTCCATGCCGGGTACTCAATCCGTCCGGGTCAGTGCCTTCACGTCGGCCACATCCTGCGATCGCCCCGCTGCGGATTTATTCCGGATCAGGCAGGCTCGGCTGATGATTGGCAGTCGGACTCCGCCCAACTCTCCCCAAACTCGCTCCGCCCAAGCCTCCTCGAAGGTGACCCCGCTGATTTCCGTCAGAATGTCGATTCGGTTTGGAGGCACTCCGAATTGCAAAATCCTTTCCGGAGCCAGAAAACTTTCCTCGAAGCCGGGCAGATCTCCGAAGCCGAATTCATCCAAGGCTGCCCGCAGCCGAACGGCGTTTGCGCGGTTGCATCTGAGAAAAAAATCGAGATCGCCTGTGTACCGGGGCGTCGAGTGAAATCCGAACGCCCAGCCACCGACCATCACATATTCAACCCCATGAGCGTTTAACAACGCGATAAACTCTTTCGAATCGCGGGTGAGCTGCATAAGCGGGAGCCATGATCTCGAGCATCAGCTTGAGCCGTTCGTTGCCGGTAAGCGATCGGTAATAGGCCCTATCGAGCCGGTCCGCCTCGGCAAAATCCTGGCGCACCTGAAACTCGCGTCGCGTTGTCGGCCGATTCTCGCTCACCACGGCAGTCTATACCCCATCGGCTCCCATGAAAAGGACCACGCTTTCCCCCGCTCACCTTAAACGATGCCCGCGATACGCTCATCGCCACGCCAGCCGGAACCATCGCTCAAAACCTGCTGCAGGAACTTCTACTTCGGTCACGCCCGGTGCCACGGTCGGCACCGGGCTCCAGGCATTGCCCGGCCCGAGGCGCAACGCCGATTCCAACCGCCATGTCCCAGCCGGATCGTTCCATGAGAGCGTGACCCCATTCGCGGTCCGCTGGATCGCCAGCACTGGCCGGCCCACCGGTACCCCTCCCACGAATTCGAATATCGAGCGCACGGTCGGGAAACCAGCCAGCAACACTCTCTCATCCCCCGAAGCCGGATCGAGCCGGACGATCGCATCTTGCTGAGCGTCCGCCACCCACAAGGCACCCTGCACCCACGCCAGACCGCCCGGCCGCTGCACCAGCGTTCCGTCCCCCACGACCGCCGTCTGCCCGGTCGCGCGATCCACCTCGTACACTTTTCGGTGGCCGACAAAGGATCCCGAAACATAAATGCGGCCCTCCGGCGATACAGCCAGTCCCGAAGGCCATTGTGGAACCGTCAGCTCCGCGATCAGCCGCCGCCCCGTCCCGTCCTCGTTGAACTCAACGACGTGGCCGAAGGTAATATCCAGCAAGATAAGCTTCCCGCCCGGTGCCCGTGCGATGCGGGCAGGATTTTCGTCGACCAGAGCCCCTCCCCGGTGAGCCGAACGGAAGTCTGTGGTCACGATGCTTTGCCTGCCTGTCGCGATCTCCACGCGGAATAGCCCTCGCACCGTCAAGCCCGCGTCGCCCACCACCAGCAAGCTCTGATTGTCGGACGCCACGATCATGCGCGAGGCCCTCACGATCAACGGATCGCTGGCGATCTGCACGAGCTGCGACGAACTTTCGTCCAGACGGTAGAAGCTGGCGGTTGAATTGAACCCGCCCGTATGAACCGCCGCGAAAATGCGCCCTTCCGCATCCAGCGCGATCCCGCCATCGCTCCCCGCCAAGGGGATGTCTGCCAGTCGTTGGGGGTCGCCCGCGGCGGGAGTCCAGCGAAAGATGCCACGGTGCGTGCCATCGGCGAAGACAATGTCTCCGGGTTGGAGAAGAGCAGCTTGTAACCCCGTCTGTGCCATTAACCACACGAGCAATAGCCAGTGGCATGGCTGTCTGCGATGGACGGTGATTTGCATTGCAAAAGCTTCTCGAAATGGGCCACCGCGTCAAACGCATCCTCCGCACGCGGTGCCGATCGGCCTGCACGAGCAAGCCTTCCGCGAGATGTTGGGCCAGTTTCGAAAATGAGTTTGGCGCTCGCATCCGAGGCGGGCTATGGTTTGGCCATGACAGCGGACGAAGTCAGGGCGTGGCCCATCGAGCTGAAACTGCGGCTCATGGAAGCGATTTGGGAAGATTTTAGGCAACGCTTCGAGCAGGCCGGGCTTTCGCAAGAACAGAAGGATTTGCTGGAGCAACGACGCGCCCGGGTGCGGGCGGGGACGGCCCGGCTCGTGGATTGGGATGAAGTGAAAGCGACCATCGGCAAGTCCTGATGCGCGTTCGCATTTCTGAGGACGCCTTGGCCGACTTGAGCGAAGGATATTGGTTTTACGAAGCCCAAGAAGCGGGGCTCGGAGAATACTTCACCACCTGCCTACGGGAGGATATCGAGGGCTTAAAGATCTCCGCGGGCGCGCATCGAGTCATTCATTCGGATTATCGCCGCCTCCTGAGCAAGGTGTTCCCTTATGCGATTTTTTACACCGTTGAAGGGGACGGAGCGGTGGTGTGGGCCGTCCTCGACCTCAGAAGAGATCCGGCGTGGATTCGAGAACAACTGCGAGAGCATTAGCGTCGACGCGACCGTCGCAATGGTTCGGCACAGGTTTAGTTTGCTTATGGCCCGGCAAGGTCAGCGCGATCTTACCGTGCTTAATGACGCGATTCGTGGGTCCGTCGAAAGCTGGGACTTGAAGTGATCCAAAATTTGCCCGTCGCTTGCGTTGGCGCCGGGTACATTGGAAATCTGGCGGATGGAACGCGAGTCACTACTTTGATAATCGATTACAAAGCAGTTGCCGTTCTTCAGGTCGAATGGTTGGCTTCCGATCGTCACCGTATCCGTGGGACGGTTCCAAGTCGCCAGAAGCGGGCCGTTCGGTGGGCCTAACAGGAGGTCGACCTTGAAAACGAGGCCATCATTCTGGAACAAGCCGCAGTCGCCAAACACGGAAATCTCCGAACTCCCGGAAGGCAAAACGAGCAAATAGAATACGATGCGTGGATCGCCGAAAGCATCCTTGTCGAGCATACTCGACTCAGGAATCTTCCACAGCCGCGCCCCCGGCACACCATTGATCGGTGTCGGGAAGATGAAAGGCCTCAAGTCCGACGATGTTCGAGCAGCGACCGCGGCCCGATCGATCGGGTTGGCTTGAACGCAGTCGCGGCAACGAAAAACCCTGCACCGGCCCCCGCTGACACAACTGCCCGAGGATGCGGCAATGCGTCCGAATGGGAGTTCAGCCGGCACATCACATTCCTGGGAGGGAGTGAACATGCCCCCGATGATCGGCACGTACTCCAATTTCAAAGCCGTGCCGTGAACCGGGCAATTCGTAGACGCCGGCTTCAGTTCATACTCGAACACATAGCCACTGCCGTTGCGCACGGTAGGAGGCAGAGGTTTAAGTGGGCGGGCCACGTTTGCAGTTGGAGAAACCGTACTCGGCCCAGGGCTGTGCCCAACCCACCATACCAAAAGCACCGCGCAAAGCCCAACCAGCGCCGCCAAAGCTTTGGTCACTGCTCGAAGCATAGCTAATAAATAACCGTGGCGCTGGTGCCCGCCAAGGAGTTTTATGGAGTGATTGAGCTTGAAAGCAGGCTTGCCGTGTTTCCAACAAACCGCCGCAGCGCCCTGCTCTACGACGGATTGCCACCGTCGTTGCTGCCGAAAACAGCCTCCGTCTCGCGCGAAAAATCGAATAAAAGATTTTTCCAAAAAATCGCTTGTGAAATTTTTCACGATCTGCGATTTTGCCTTGCGGTTCGAGCGATTCGACGCTCCAATACGGGGATTCCAGTCCCTTAAAACCTACGGTTTTGCGGATGCAAATTTTTAGAATTTTGCTGGCGGTGTTGCTTTTTTCCTTGCTGCCTTTCGGCCAGGAAGCATGGGCGGCGGCGGCTCAGCCCGGCGCCGAGCACGCGGCGGGCGCGCATGAAGCGGAACACCACGGCCTGCCTCTCTACGCCGTGCCGGTCGCCGATTTCGGCTTTTTCAAGGTGACCAACTCGATGGTCGTCACTTGGATCGTCGCCGTGTTCCTTATCGTTTTTGCCCAAGCCGCCACCCGCAACATCAAGCGCATCCCCTCCGGCATCCAGAACTTCTGGGAATGGCTGGTCGAAAGCCTCTACAATTTCCTCGAAAGCATCATCGGCTCGGACCTGGTCAAAAAGACCTTCTGGTTCTTCGCTACGATTTTCATCCTGATCCTCGCCGCGAACTGGGCGGGCCTGATCCCCGGGGTCGGCTCGGTCGGCTGGGGCGAACCCGGAGCCGATGGCAAGCTCCATCACCTCTCCCGCCCCCTTTTCCGCGGGGTCAACGCCGATCTGAACATGACCTTGGCGATGGCCATGATCTTCTTCGTCTGCTGGACCATTTGGGCCTTCCAGGCCAACGGCGCGGGCGGATTTATCCTCCATCTCTTTGGCCCCAAGGGCGACACCACCGGCGCGCTCAAGGTGTTGATGATCGCCGTGTTCGTCCTCGTGGGCGTCCTCGAGGTCGTCTCCATCCTGTTCCGCCCGGTGTCGCTGAGCTTCCGGTTGTTCGGGAATATCTTCGCCGGCGAGAACATGCTGGAATCGATGGCCATGCTGGTGCCCGGGCTCGGGTGGCTCATCCCGATCCCCTTCTATTTCATGGAATTGATGGTCGGCCTGGTGCAGGCCCTCGTCTTTATGCTGCTGACCTCCGTGTTTACGCTGCTCATTTGCACGCACGAGGAAGGCCACGAAAAGGGCCACGCCCATCATTAAGAATTTTGGCGCCTTGACCGTGCAAAGACAGCGGGAGGCGCCGAGAGAGAACAGAAAGGAAAGTGAACATGTTAATGCCTATGCTGGCGGAAATGACCGGTAATATTCACGTTGGTTTGGCGGCGCTTGGCGCGGCCATCGGCGTGGGGTTCATTGGCATGAAGGCTTCGGAGGCGGTCGGGCGCAATCCTGGCGCGGCCACGAAGATCCTGGTGCAGGCGATTTTGAGCACGGCCTTCGCGGAAGGCATTGTCTTCTTCGCCATCTTCCTCGTGAAGTAAGTTCCCAGGGGTGCGGGGCGACCCGCTCCCCGAGCTTTTGTCTGAATGAGTTGTCCTATGACTCCGTTTGTCCTGTTTGCCGCGCAAAGTGGCGGTCTGGCCGAGATGGCCAAGTCCACCGGAGAGCAGTTCGGTTTCAATACCTCGCTCTTCGTCTCGCAAGTCATCAGCTTTCTGATCGTGGCGGCCCTCCTCCACCGCTTCGCCTACAAGCCGATCCTGAAAGTCCTGGCCGAGCGCCGCGCCACCATCGAGCAAAGCCTGGCCAACGCGGACAAGATCAAGGAAGAACTGACCAAGACCGAGGCCGCCCGCCAGCAAATCCTCAATCAGGCCAACGCCCAGGCCTCGAAGCTCATTGAGGAAGCGCGCGCCGCCGCCGCCAAGGTCCAGGAAATCGAAACCCAGCGCGCCATCGCCGCCGCCGAACAGATCATCGCCAAGGCCCGCGAAGCCGCTTCCCAGGACCTCGAACGCGAGCGCCAGAACCTGCGCCGCGAAATCGGCCAGTTGGTCGTTCGCACCACCGCTCAGGTGGCCGGCAAAGTTTTGACCATGGACGACCAGAAACGCTTGACCGAAGAAACGAGCAAGCAGATGGCCGCCTGATCCCCTAATTTCGATTTCATCCGCCGATGAAAATCAGCAAACAAGCCCGGCGCGGAGCCAAAGCCCTCTTCCGATCCACCTTCGTGGATGGAGCGATGGATGAAGCCCGCGTCCGCCAGGTGGTGCAAAAGGTCATCGAAGCCAAGCCGCGCGGCTACGTCGGTATTCTCGACCATTTCCAGCGGCTCGTGAAACTCGAGATCGACCGCCGCAGCGCGCGCATCGAAAATGCCGTCCCGCTCACGAACGAGCAGATGGATGAGTTCGCCCGCCGCTTGGCCCAGCGTTACGGCCGGGGTTTGCAAACCAGCTTCTTTGTCAATCCCGCCCTTGTTGGTGGAACCCGCATCCGGGTCGGCAGCGATGTGTACGACGGCAGCGTCCAGGCCCGTCTCGAGCGCCTGGCCCAAACCTTTTAATTCATTGATCCAGACTAGATGAGCACCTTACTTCAAGATATCGAATCGCAAATCAGCGGGGTGAAAGCCGGCGTCGCCAGGCAGAATGTCGGCATCGTCCGCGAAATCGGCGACGGCGTGGCCAAGATCGAGGGCCTCACCGACGCGATGATGAACGAGATGCTCGACTTCGGCAATGGAGTCGTGGGTCTCGCCCTCAACCTTGAAGAAACCGAGGTCGGCGCCATCATCCTGGGCGAATACACCAGCATCCGCGAGGGCCAGGAAGTCAAAACCACCGGCAAGCTGCTCCAGGTGCCGGTCGGCAAGGGATTGCTGGGCCGCGTGGTCAACGCCCTCGGCCTGCCGCTCGACGGCAAAGGGCCGATTAAAGGCGAGGCGTTCTACCCCGTTGAAAAAATCGCTCCCGGCATCATCCGCCGCAAGTCCGTCAGCCAGCCGCTCCAGACCGGCATCATGTCCGTGGATGCGATGATCCCGATCGGTCGTGGCCAGCGCGAGCTGATCATCGGCGACCGCAAGACCGGCAAGACCACCATCGGCATCGATACGATCATCAACAACGCCCGCTTGAACAAGGCCGCGGCGGAACGCGGCGACAAGGATTACCGCCCGCTCTACTCGATCTACGTCGCGATCGGCCAGAAGCAGTCCAACATCGCGCGCGTCATTAGCGTGCTGGAAAAGGAAGACGCGCTTTCCTCGACGATCATCGTCGCCGCCAGCGCTTCCGATTCCGCGAGCAATCAGTACCTCGCGCCCTTCTCCGGCGCGGCGATGGGCGAATGGTTCATGGACAACGGCATGGATGCGCTGATCGTTTATGACGATCTTTCGAAGCACGCCGTCGCTTACCGCCAGGTGTCCCTCGTCCTCAAGCGCCCCTCCGGCCGCGAAGCTTACCCGGGCGATGTCTTCTATCTCCATAGCCGCCTCCTCGAACGTTCCGCCCGCGTCGGCGAAAAATTCGGCAACGGCTCCTTGACGGCTCTGCCGATCATCGAGACTCAGGCCGGCGACGTCTCCGCCTACATCCCGACCAACGTCATCTCGATCACCGACGGTCAGATTTACCTCGAAACCGATCTCTTCTATCAGGGCGTGCGTCCCGCCGTTTCTGTCGGTCTCTCCGTCTCGCGCGTCGGTTCCGCCGCCCAGATTAAGGCCATGAAGCAAGTCGCCGGCCGCATCAAGCTGGACCTGGCGCAGTTCCGCGAACTCGCTGCCTTCGCCCAGTTCGGCTCCGATCTCGATGCCAAGACCCAGGCGCAGCTCGAGCGCGGCAAGCGCATCGTTGAAGTGTTCAAGCAGCCCCAATACAGCCCGATTCCCGTTGAAGTGCAGGCGGCGCTTCTCTGGACCGTGCAGAATGGATTGATGGACGATGTCGCCGTCGACAAGATCAAGCACTTCCAAGCTAAACTCACCGAGTATCTCTCGACGCGGAAAGCGGGCATTCTCGCAACCATTACGAAGGAAAAGGCTCTGAGCGACGCTCTCATCAACGAACTCAAGGCCGCGATCACGGAGTTTAAGCAGACCTACCGCTAGGCCCCGCCTATGCCCAGCACACGCGACATCCGCCGGCGCATTAAGTCGGTCAAGAACACGGCCCAGATCACCAAGGCCATGCAAATGGTCGCGGCGTCGAAGATGCGCCGCGCCCAACAGGCCGCGCTTTCCGGCCGCCCCTACGCGACCTTGATGAATGCGGTGCTGGCCCAGGTCACCCGCAACGTCGGCGACTTCAGCCATCCCTTGCTCGAAAAGCGAGAAGGCGGAAAGAGAGCCGTCATCCTCGTCAGCAGCGACAAGGGTCTGGCGGGCGCGCTGAACAGCAACCTCATGCGCGAGGCGGCCAAACTCGACAAGAACAACACCGTCTTCATCGCCGCCGGCCGGAAGGGCTCCCAATTCGTCGCCCGCACCCAGCGCAAACTCGTCGCCGAATTCTCCTACAAAGACGCTCCCCTCTTCAGCGAAGCCCGCGCCATTTCCCGCTTCGCGCAGGACATGTTCATCAAGGGCGAGGTCGATCAGGTGGACCTCCTTTTCACCAACTTCATTTCCACCCTCACCCAAAAGCCGGAACTGCGTCCCTTCCTGCCCGTGGGTGAAATCACCGGCGTCACTGCCGGCCTCGAAGGCGAGACCAACATGCAGGAACTCACCGTGAGCGCCACCGAGTTCCTCTTCGAGCCCGGTGCCGGAGAAGTGCTCGGTTCCCTCCTCCCCCATTATCTGAACTACCAGCTTTATCAGATCCTGCTCGAAGCCAAAGCCTCCGAGCATAGCGCCCGCATGGTCGCCATGAAAAACGCGACCGATAACGCCAAACAACTCATCAAGGACCTGACGCTCGAATACAACAAACTCCGCCAGGCCAACATCACCAAGGAACTGCTCGAAATCACCAGCGCCACCATGGCGATGAGCTGACGCTCGCCGAATTCAGCGTGAACATCATGGCATGAGCCAGTCTTTTGCAACACTCTACGCGGCGGCCCTCGAACTGCCTCGGGAAGAACGGATCCTTTTCGCGCACGATTTGCTTTCCAGCGCGGTGGCTCCCGGTTTTGCGAGTTCGGTAGCGCCCCAGCAAAGCGCCGGCGATGCATCCGATTACGCCGGTCTCGCCGCGCGGGATGCTTCCCCCGAAGAGTATCGGCGACGGACGGTGGAAGCGGTCATGGCTGGAATCGCGGCAGCCGGACGCGGAGAATTTTTCGAACCGAAAGAGGTGCGGGCGATGATCCCGGGATGGGTTTCAAAGTAGTTATCGCGTCCTCTGCTATCGGCGACCTCATGGCCGCCGTTCGGTTCATTGCGAACGACAATCAAGAAGCCACTGTCCTATTCGGGCTCCGGCTGGTGGAGAAAGCGGAAAGTTTAGCCAACTTTCCAGAACGCGGCCGGAGACCGGCGGAGCCGGAGTTGCGCGGCTGCCGCGAGATAATATTGGAGCCTTATCGGATCATTTATCGAGTGTTGGACGAGAAGAATATCGTGGAAGTTCTTCGCTTCTGGCACGGAGCACGGGGAAGAGCGGAAATTTACTGAGAGAGATTTAAGATGAACAAAGGAAAGATCGTTCAAGTGATCGGGCCGGTGGTGGACGTCGAGTTCGCGGGCCAGCTTCCGGCGATTTATAACGCCTTGACGGTGGAGTACACCCTCATGGGCCAGCCCAACAAGCTCACGCTCGAAGTGCAGCAGCACCTCGGCGACAACTGGGTCCGCGCCGTCGCCATGTCCACCACGGAAGGCCTCAAACGCGGCATGGAAATCGTCGATACCGGCGCGCCCATCTCCATGCCCGTCGGTGAAGCCGTCATGGGCCGCGTGTTCGATGTGACGGGCCAGCCCGTCGACGAACAAGGCCCCGTGAAGGCCGACAAGTATCTCCCGATCCATCGCGCCGCACCTCCGCTGGTCGATCAATCCACCAGCCCGCAGGTGCTCCCTACCGGCATCAAAGTCATCGATCTCTTTTGCCCCTTCTTGAAGGGCGGCAAGGTCGGCGCGTTCGGCGGCGCCGGCGTCGGCAAGACGGTCGTCATCATGGAGCTCATCAATAACATCGCCAAGCTTCACGGCGGTATCTCCATGTTCGCCGGTGTCGGTGAACGCACCCGCGAAGGCAACGATCTCTACAACGAAATGATCGAAGCCAAGGTCATCAAGGTCGAGGAAGACGAAAAAGGCCACGCCAAGAAAGGCCCCAACGGCCTTCCCATTCTCAAAGGCGGCTCCAAGATCGGTCTCGTCTACGGCCAGATGAACGAACCTCCCGGCGCCCGTCTCCGCGTCGCGCTCTCCGCGCTCGCCGTCACCGAATACTTCCGCGACGAAAAGAATCAGGACGTGCTCCT
>CAYZKY010000108.1:0-22238 GCA_964478815.1 uncultured Verrucomicrobiota bacterium | reverse complement strand
TCCCGTTTTCCCCCTGTTTCAATTGCAAACGCCTCGCTTTGAAAAACGAGGTTTTTGGAAGTCCCCGTAATCAAATATCAGGGCGCTTCGAAACACTCCTTCACCGTCAGGCGGCATGACCTCCCACCTCCATTCGTTCCTTGGTAGATCCATTGTTGCACCTCTGGCTGTCACCTGCCTCTCCACACTCCGACCGCCTCCCCTCGGCACAGAAATGCGCGGTGATTCTCCAATCCCGCTACCGGAAATCAGTCGCCGTTCCATTTGTAGTCATATCCGGCCGGCGGATCGTAATGCCACGCTTGCTTCCGGCCGGCGACCGCATTGTTCGTGTCCCAATACATCTTCACATAGCTCACATGGCCGTCCACGAAACTGACGACATTGCCGGCGTTGTTGTAGTGCGACTTCCCCCCCGGCTTGTGCCAGGAATAGGGAAACAACGCCGGATAATCCACGACCAGCAGCGTTTTCGCCGGTTCCTTGATCGTGCTCAGCCTCCGGCCCGCGATGCCCGGCCACGGATGGATCGGCGGCATGCCGGACGGCACTCCCGTCAGCGCGTTGCCCGCGTTGAACGCGTAACTGGAATACTCGTTGCGGGACTGCACATGGAGGCTTTGCGATATCCGCCTGTCGTCCTCGTAGTAAAACCTGTCGGCCGGACAGGCAAAAAGGCTCGCTCGCCCCGATGTTTGCGAGCTGCCCGCATACCCCTTCATGTATTCTTTATAGACCGTGAAAGGGTCTCTCGTGGAACTCGCCTTCCCCTCGGGCGTCCTGTCGCCGGCGTCGTCAGCGTACATGCGCACGGCCAGGCTAATCTGGCGCAGATTGCTGATGCACGCCGTTTTGCGCGCCTTGGCCTTGGCACTGCCCAAAGCCGAAACCATCAACGCCGCCAGGACCGCTATGATCGCGATCACCGCCAGCAACTCTACGAGTGTAAATGCGTGGCGTATTTCGCCCCGTGCGCGCATGTCATTTCGACAACGCATTCAGGTCCGCCTCACGTTTCAAGGCCACCCCGCTTTAAAGCTCGGAACCTCGAACGGAACCGTGTCCCCGGTTGAAAATCCTATGCTTTGGGCAGAGGAGGCATGTGGGATCACATCGAACGAACGGTACCGCTCTACGGTCTAACTGATCTTGCAACCGAGCAATGAAACATCAACGGCGGCGGCCAGCGATGATTGGCCGGGGCGGGAGGGTTTGCCTGGAAGCCCGGCTCGTTGGGGGAGAGCGAAGCGATTGCTGACCTTGGCGTCTGGGGCTTTGTTGGCTTTTGTCCTGGTGTTGATCCTCTGGGGACTGGCGCTGACTCGAACGGGGGAACTCGAAATCGTGGCTTACAAAGGCGGCTCCGTCACTTTCCTCGTTCCGGTGGATTTCGCCTTGTTACGAGGAGATCCCTCCAAGCCTCGCACGCCCCCTGGCGTCTGGTCTTCCGTTATCTCGTTGAGGGATTTCACTTGGCGGCAAGCAGTGTCCTGCACTTGGGGAGCGAGTTCGGGCAATTCCAACCCTGTCGTTTTTAAAGGACCTTTGGGTGTGGGAGGGCTGAAAGCAGATCCCCGGGGCACTCTTTATGCCGTCGATATCTTTCCGCCGGGTGGATCGGGATACGCCGTCACACTTGAACAGTCATTGCGAGTCTCGCTCGGACGTTTCTCGTTCAGTATTCCGATCCGTCGTACGCGGTTCATAAACGATGAGCTTCAAGGATCTCTTTGAAAGGTTGAATGCGAAAGGCTGGTTAGTTACCAGACTTCCACAGGGCCTTGGGGAACGGGGATGGATTGGCGGCGGGCTGCGGCGGGTTCTTCCATGAACGAGGGCACGAGTGGGGCGGGCAGGTACTTCTCCTGAAGTTCGCCGTCCTCATTGAGGAATTGGCGGCGCCAGGCGCGGTAGTCCTCGAGCAGTTGATCGAATTCGGCCTTGGTGCTGAGGAGGACCACGCGTTTGTTGAAGACGTTGGCCGGCCCGAACCGTTTCGCGTACCAGGGCGCGACCTTGCGGAACATCCGGCAGCCGAGGGATTCGCCAAAGACTTCGATCATGCGGTCCAGGTGCCGGGTCATCACCCGCACCCGCTCCTCGAAGGCGGGTTCCGGCGGCAGCAACCCCGTCGCCAGATACTCCGCCGTGTGCTGAAAAATCCACGGGTTGTAAAAGGCTCCGCGCCCGATGCTCACCCCGGCGCAACCCGTCTGGTCGAACATCATTTTCGCGCCCTCGGCGGTCGTCACATCGCCGTTGCCCACCACCGGCAGGCCCGGCACCGCCTCGACCACCTTCCGGATGCCCGCCAGGTTCACCGTGCCGCCAAAGCCCTGTTCCCGTGTCCGGCCATGCACGAAGATCGCCGCGATCCCGACATCCGCCAGCGCCCGCGCCAGGTCCGGCGCGGTCAAATTCTCGTCGTCCCAGCCCAAGCGCATCTTCGCCGTCACCGGGATGCTGATGCCATCCACCATCCCTTTGACCAGCGCCGCCGTCTTCTCCAGCTCCGTCATCATGGCGGACCCGCCCCCCACGCGGCAGACCTTCCGCACCGGGCAGCCCATGTTTATATCCACGGAGGAGATCCCCACGCTCTCCAGATACTGCGCCGCGTCCCGCATCTCCTCCGGCACCGATCCGAAAAGCTGCACCGCCAGCGGCCGGTCTTCGGGACAGGTCTCGATCAATTTAAACGCCTTCGGGTTCTTCTCCAGCAGCGACCGGGCATTTACCAAATCCGTCGTCGCCAAATCCAGTCCCCCGACTTCCCGGATGGTCAGCCGAAAGGGCAGATTGGTATACCCCGCCAGCGGGGACAGAAAGAGGTTCGAGCGCAGGCTCAGTTTCCCGAGTTGGAACATGCCGCGTTCAAGCTCCGAAGAGCGATTGGAAGAAGCCTGCCAGCGCGCGGAACACGAAGTAAAACCCGGTGGCGATCACTCCCCAAAGGCAGAGCAACACCGCCATGATCGAAAGGAACACCTTGGCTGGCGAGCGCGGCTGGCATGCCGCGCTGTAATGGAGCTCCGTCAACTTCATGTTCCGGGCGTTCGCCTTCCACACGGCATCGACGACGTCCCCCACCAGCGGCACGCTGCCGGTGAGCGTTTCGAGAAGCACATTCGCCACCATCTGCGCGAGGATTCGTTTGCGCAGGCCGAGCATCGCGGCGTCGTAAACCAGCCAGAGGGAGAACGAGGTCGTGATCAGCTCGCCGATGCCCGGGGCCAGGCCGATGATGGGATCGAGCCCAATGCGATAACCTCCAGGCAGGGGAATCGAATTATCCAGCATCCGGCTGAGAAAGCGCATCCTCCGCAACCGCGGGTGCGGCGGCGCTTCCATCCGTTCCGCATGCGGCGATGGAGCAGATTCGAGGAGGAGTTCGCTCATCTCGGCTTCGGGCCGAGCAAATCTAGCACAGCCGCCGCGAAAGCGGTAACGCCGGTTTCGATGGTTGGACTGAGGACCGGCCGGAAAAAGGGCGAATGCATCGCCGGCGCCTTGCCCTCCGCCACCAGGCGCGGCTCCACCGAGCCCAGCCACAGCAGGCAGATCGGCACCTTCCCCTCCGTCCGCCCAAACAGCCCGAAGTCTTCTCCTCCCATGACCGGCCGCTCGCGAGTCACTCGTCCTGGGCCAAGCCACTCGCCCAGCGCGGCCACCCAGCGCCGGGTCAGTTCCGGCGTATTGTAAACGGCCGCCGTTCCCTGCGCCTCGTCCACCTGGACCGTCGGCATCAAATGCTCCGGCATCCCGGCCGCCTGGGCCAGACCGCGGCTGATCCGCTTCACGCTGGCGATCATGTTGCTTCGAACCGCATCCGAATACGACCTGAGCGTGAGCTGGAGCTTCACTTCGTCGGGGATGATATTGTGCTTGGTGCCCCCGTGGATCGAGCCCACGGTCAGCACGGCGGGCTCGATCGCCTGGGTCTCCCGGCTGACCACCGTTTGCAAGGCCAGAATGATCTGCGCGGCCAGCACCACCGGGTCTTTCGACAAGTAGGGGTAGGCCCCGTGCCCTCCGATGCCGCGCACCGTCAGATCGATCGTGTCGACATTCGCCATCGAATAGCCTTCCACGAATCCCACCTGGCCCGCCGGCAACGAGGAACCGATATGCAGCGCCAGGCCGAAATCCGGCTTTGGAAACCGCTGGTACAACCCATCCTTCAGCATCGCCTTGGCCCCCGCCACAATCTCCTCCGCCGGCTGGCCGATCATCACCAGGTTCCCGCGGAACAAATCCTTGTTCTTCGCCAGCAGCCGCGCCGTGCCGATGAACATCGTCATGTGCATGTCGTGCCCGCAGGCATGCATCGCCGGATGTTCCTGCCCGTCCTTGTTCGGGCGGATCACCGCGCTCGCATAGTCCACCCCCGTTTGCTCCTTCACGGGCAATCCGTCCAGGTCCGTGCGCAGTAGCACGGTCGGCCCTTCACCATTACGCAATACCCCAACCACGCCGTGCCCGCCCACCTGGGTGGTCACTTCGAATCCCGCTTGCTTCAACTCCTCGGCAATCCGGGCGCTGGTTTCGATTTCCATGCCGGAGAGTTCGGGGCGGGCGTGAAGCTGCTTGTAAAGCGACTCCAGATAGGCATAGTCCTGCCGCACTTGAGCGGCGACCCGGTCGCGCACAGCGGGATCTGCCGCTTGGACAAACGAAACGGAGCACAGCGCGGCGAGGAGCAAGATCGGGCGAAACGTCGTCATGGCACCGCAAAGTATTCGGGAAATGAGTTCCACAAATCAACCTTTACCCGCACCGCAGGTGCTGGGACTGAAAAAGAGCTTCGGCTTCGGCGACCGCCTCGGCCTCGCCACCCCCGGCCATCTGGCCTCCGTCCTCAAGTCGGACTTCGCTCCCATCTTCGCCCAGCAATCGATCCGCGAAATGGAGCGCACGCAGCGCACGCCGGAGCAGGTCATGGCGGCCGCGCAATCCGCCCTCGCGGCGGCGAATTACCGCCAGCCCTGGGGCGCGGATGCCGACCATCTCAAGACCGAGATCGACGTCCGCCGCACCGCCGCCGCCGGCTTCACCTTCTTCACAATCGATCCCTCCGCTTTCGTCGTGAACCACGCGGACACGATGTCGGGCGATGTCGTGGCGCAAGAGACCGAACGGCTGGTGGCCGATGCCATCCTCCCGCCGGGCTGGACGAGCCTTTATCTCGGGAAGAACTTCGAATTGTCGCCGCAACACGGCCTGCGATTCGACAAGGAATCTCTTTCGCGCGCTGCGGTGAAATATGCCCGGGCGATCCACCATTGCGAGCAGATGGCCCGCTGGATCGAAGGCGCCTGCGCGACCCGGCCCTTCGAAATCGAAGTCTCTGTCGACGAGACCGATTCGCCCACCGCGCCGCTCGAACATCTTTTCTTCGGCCTCGAATTGAAACGCCGCAATGTCCCCGTCGTCAGCCTCGCGCCCCGCTTCGTCGGCGAGTTCGAAAAGGGCATCGATTTCCGGGGCGATCTGGCCGCGTTCGAACGGTCGCTCGTCCTCCATGTCGCCGTCGCCCGCTATTGCGGTCCTTACAAGATCAGCGTCCACAGCGGTTCCGATAAATTCACCGCTTATCCCATCTGCGGACGCGTCTGCGGCGATCTTCTGCATGTGAAGACGGCGGGCACCAGTTACCTCGAAGCGCTTCGTGCCGTGCTCCGCCGCGAGCCGGCCTTGTTCCGCGACATCGTCGAGTATTGTCGGGGGCGTTTCGAAACGGATCGCAAGAGTTACCATATCTCCACGACGCCGGCGGAGATCGCCGCTTTGCCCGCGGCCGATGGGCCGAACACAGAGCAGGTGTTCCTCGAGGAACGCCCGGGCCGCCAGCTTTTGCATGTCACCTTCGGCTCCGTCCTTACCATCGGCCGCCGCCCCGGCGGCGAATCCTTCAAAGAATGCATCCTCCGCGTTCTCCATGCCGATCCCGCGCTCCACGCCGAACTGCTAGACCGCCATTTCACCAAACATCTTTCGCTCCTCAACGCAGGCTAGTCGCGGGCAGGAGGTACTCGGCCGGCGCCATCTCGCGCTGCCTGACGCTTTCCTGTTAGCCTGCCGGAAGAGAAACCACTAGTTCCCTTGCCGACGGAGATGAATCAACGACCGATTCCTGAAGCGCTCCAGCAGCAACTGGAACGGCTCGAGCAAAAGCGGTCCGAGTTCGCCACGCTGGCGCCACCGGTAATCGAATCGTTGGCGGGCCGCCTGCGCGTCGAGCTGACCTATAGCTCCAATGCCCTCGAAGGCAACACGCTGTCGTTGCGCGAAACGCAACTGGTGGTCGAAGAGAAGCTGGTTCCTGGCCAGGGCAAAACGCTTCGGGAGATTTACGAAGCGCGGAATCACTTCGCCGCCATTCAGGAAATGGAACGCTGGATCGCCGAAAATCGTCCGATCACGGCCCGTGGCCTGCTCGATTTGCATCGTTCTGTCATGCGAGACATTGATGACATGTGGGGAGGGCGACTGCGAAATGGGCCGGTCTTTATCAAAGGCACGCGCCACACGCCTCCGAATGCGGTTCAGGTTTCACCGCTCCTGGACGAATTGATCGCATGGGCGGGCGAAGCGGCTCTCCATCCCGTCTTACTGGCGGCGGAGACGCATTTCCGTTTTGAATCGCTGCTCCCGTTCTTCGATGGCAACGGGCGCCTGCTCCTGAACTGGCAGCTCCTCCGGGCCGGGTTTCTTCTCACGATTATCCAGGTCGAGGATCGAGCGAGGTATCTTGAGGCGCTCGATCACGGACACAACGGCGACCTCCTGGATTTGCAACAGCTCATCACGGACGCGGTCGAGCGCAGCCTCGATCTGGTTCTGGGCGCCGGTTAAAATACCTCCAGTCGATCCGCACCCATCGAACGGCTGCTCATCGGCTGGCTATTCCTCCCACAATCCTTCCGGCCACCGGTCGCGAGGCTTGAAGTTGAATCGCCGTTCGATATCCGTCTGATCGAACCGCGCCTGCACGGCCGGCTGGCTGGTGACGTAGCAGATCACGTAGCCGAAGCCTGCCGGCGCTTCGAACATTCCTTGGAGGAACGCGCCGAAATCCCGCGCGCTCAGGTAAAGATCGCGGTCGCGCTGAGTCTCCTGCAATTCCCGCACCTGGCCTTCGTCCCGCGGACACCATCCCAGCCTCCCCACCACCACGTCCGCACCCGTTGCCGCATGGTAGCTATATCCGGCGGACTCCGCGAAAGCCTTGGTGGCGGCGTACCACGATTTCGGCGTGAGGGGGTCCCCCACCTTGACGGGCCAGGGGCCATTCCGCGCGTGGAACCAATTCACCTGCCCGGTGCTGGCCACAAACAGGCGCGGCACCCGGTTCGCCTGGCACGCCTCCAGCAACTCGTAGAGCGCCACGATATTATTGGGCAGGAGCTTCGCGTGAAATTCGTCGTCATCCGGCGTGGCCGCCAGATGCACCAAGCCCGCCAGCCCGGCCGTGGCCGCGCGAATGAACGCCGCCTGCGCGACATCCCCCACCGCGTTTTCCGCCGCCCGCGGATTCGCCACCCGGTCGATGCTCCGCACGCGAAACCCCGCGTTGGACAATGCCACCGTTGCGCCGCGCCCCAACCGCCCGGCCCCACCCGTTATGCCAATGATCTTGCTCATGAACCCGGGCAAGCTACCGAGGCCGCCCGTCAAAGGAAATCCCGATCCGAATGCGGTGGAGTGGAGCACACGGTCGGGGGAGGCCTCGGCGGGAATCCGCCCCCTCCCGGCTCGGCGGAGGAGAGTGCTCAATCGTGTGGATGGGCGGCTGTAGGAGGGGACGGGGCTGGCGGGGGGAGGGGAGAAATTCGACACCCCCTCTGAAACTGCGTGTTTTTCGTGTTAATCCGTGTTAAATCGTGCCAATTCGTGTTCGCAGGCACAGGAGGTGGACAAGGTGAAGTCCGCGATCGGTAGTTTTTTTACACCCAGTTCGCATCGATTGCTTTGCTCAACGACTTGTCGAAGGATGGGTTAAGCGGTACGGTTTTGACGCTGCCGCTACGCTCATGTCCGTCGAATCAACACGTCCGAGCCGAATATTGTGCGTTTGAATCTTGATCCTGCCATCCCTCTCCCGCGCCGCGATTTTCGCATCGGCTGTCTGGGCAGCGGCTTCATCATGAACGAGTGCCACCTCCCGGCCTATCGCCGCGCCGGCTTCAATCCGGCCGGCATCGCCTCCCGCTCCCAGGAACATGCGCAGGCCGTCGCCGCCCGTCACGGGCTCCCCCGCGCTTACCCTTCCTGCGAAGCCTTGCTCGACGACCCTTCGATCGAGGTGCTGGACATCGCCGTTCCGCCTAATGTTCAGTTCGGACTCATTCGCGCCGCTTGCGAGCGCCGCACCGCCAAAGCGATTCTTGCACAAAAGCCTCTCGGCCGAAACCTGGGTGAAGCTGTTGCGGCGGTGGAACTCTGCGAACAGGCGGGAATCCTCCTCTCGGTGAACCAGAACATGCGCTACGACCCCTCCGTGCGCGCCGCCCGGGCACTGCTCGAGCAGGGCGTGCTCGGCGAACCGGTCCTCGCCACGATCGAAATGCGCGCCATCCCGCATTGGATGCCCTGGCAGCGCGAACAGGGCTGGGTCACCCTCCGCATCATGTCGATCCATCATCTCGACGCCATGCGCTTCTGGTTTGGCGACCCGCGCCGGATTTACTGCTCCTTCCGGCCCGATCCCCGGACGGATTTCCCCCACGAGGACGGCATCTGCTCCTGGATTCTCGAATACGACGGGAGCCTCCGTTGCACGGGGCTCGAAGATACCTGGGCCGGCCCGGCCAGGGAGGGCTGCCCCAGCGACCTCTACATCCGCTGGCGGATCGAAGGCACGGAAGGCCTGGCCATCGGCGACATCGGTTGGTGCAAAGACCCGTACACCTCTCCGTCCACCGCGCGTTATGCCCGCCGGGGCGACTCCCACTTTTTCGACCTCCCCTGTCCCGGCAGTTGGTTTCCGGATGCCTTCGCCGGCACGATGGCTCAACTGCTCGTCGCGCTCGAATCCGGCGACCGGCCCGCCATCACGGCGCAAGACAATCTTCGCACCATGGCCCTCGTCGAAGCCGGTTACCAAAGCGCCCGCACCAAGGCTGCCGTCGAGCCGGCCAGCCTCCTCCCAACCCATTGACCTCCCGGCTCATGGACAAACCACTCCTTGTGCAATGCATCGTCGAGCGCCTCGCGGAAAGCCTCGAGCGGCGCGTGGCGGCCTCGCATTTTGCCCGGGCCGAAGCCACCAGCGAACAAAGCAAAGCCGAACACAAGTACGACACGCGCGGCCTGGAGGCTTCCTATCTGGCCCGCGGCCAATCCAAGCAGGCGGCCGAGATCGAGAATGCCATCGAGCAATTCGGCAAACTCAGGCTCCGCAGCTTTACGCCCACCGATCCGGTCGATCTCGGCGCTTATGTCGAGCTTAGGCAAGGCCGGGACGAACTTTGCTTTTTTATCGGCCCCTGCGCCGGCGGCACGGAAATCGAATTCGACGGCAAGGAGGTGACCGTGCTGACGCCGCAATCTCCCCTCGGAGAACAGCTCCTGGGCCAATGTCAGGGAGCGTCCTTCGTCCGACCGGGTTCGACCGCGCGGTGGCAGATTACCGCCGTCCGTTGATGGCCGCAGAGTCGGGCCCGCCCGCCGGCGAGAGCAGGTACGCCATCAAGTCCAGAATCTGTTCTTTTTCGAGAACGTTCAACATCCCGGCGGGCATGTTGGACAGAGAGGATTTGGTGCGCCGCATAATTTCCTGTCTTGGAATTGCGACCAGTTCATCGACGGCGGAGCCCGTTCGGAGAATCACCTCGCGCTCGTTCTCGCGCTCGACTCGCCCGGTCACGGGCTCGCCATCGCGGAGTTCGAATTCATAACTGGCATGGGCTTCCGCCACGACTTTCGAAGGTTCAAGCAACGATTCGAGAATGGTCCGCGCATCCATGCGCCGGGTTAAGCCCGTTAAATCCGGCCCCACCGATCCGCCCACGCCATCGATCCGGTGGCACTGGCCGCAGCCGATCCGTTCGTAAACGGACTTGCCCTTGTCCAGGGAACGCCCCTCGGCCAGCCCGGCCAGGTGAGGTTCAAGATCCGCCACGACCCATTCGCGCACAAACGTGTCCTGCGGCTTCAAGCTGGCGATCCATTCGCGCAGCATCGCCACCGCCCGCTCGTCGACACGCGCGCTGACCAGCGGCGGCATCTGGCCCCGGCCCCGCTGAGCGACGCGATGGAGCAATACGGACCGCGCCGGATCGCCGGGCGCCACTAACATAGCATTGGGCAGCCCAAAGGAATCGTGCTGGGGCCGCGCGGCGAGCAGGTTCATTTGATCTTCGCGGCGGGTTGCCTCGAGTTCCATTCTTGCGTTGCCGCCGCCGGCCTCGACATGGCAGACAGAACAATTCGCGTGCAAGTAGGCGCGGGCACGGGCCTCGATTGGGGCGGCGATGTCGTACGGATCGGCCAGGCGGCTCAGCGTGTTCGTCGCTTCCGGCGCGCCCGGCAAAACGCCAAGGCGCTTCAACCGGGAGATCTGGTTCGCCGTTTCTCCTTCGGCCGCAATCTCTCGATTCATCTGCGGCTCGCAAAGGCCGAGCACGTAATTCACCGCCCGCGCATGGCAGGCCAGGCATTCCGCCCGACCCGGAATCCGCCAGTTTTGCCGCGCCCCATCGGGCAGCGTGAGTTCGATGTTTTCTCCTTCCTTGCGCACCAGGGTCGCGTCGGTCTGGGCCTCGTTCCAACGATAGGAATAGCCGGTCCACTCGTTGTCGCGGCGGATCAGCAGGCGGGTTTCGATCCGCCGCGCCGCTGGCAGCGAGAGCGTCTGCACCAACACCGTGTCGTTGGTGAAATTCCATCCGCGCGTCGAGGCGTACCCGATGGTCGCCGCGCCGGGCAACGCCATGTATCGCACCGCTTGCGCGCCATCCGCCCAGCCCGGAGCGTTGATCGAGTACGGAATCAACCCCGGCTCGGGACGATGGTCGGGCACGGAGGCGAACAGACCGGTTTCGCTCAGCCGGGTCGGGAACGGCGGTGGGGTAACATCACGCGGTCTTGGCACCATCCGGTAAAGCCCTCCGCCATGATCCACGACCAGCAACTCCCCGTGTTGATCCACGCGAAAGGCCGCGATCTGGAGCACCGTATCCGCGATCTCTCGATGCTCCGTGAGCCGGCCTTCCCGGTGCCGCGCGCTCCAGATTTTACCGGTCGAGTAGTCGCCGTAAATATACGCGCCCTCGAGTTCCGGCAGTTTCGCGCCGTAATACACCACACCGCCGGTCAGCGAGCGAAAGTCCGCATGCGAATGCTCGATCGTCGGGGGCACGATCGGAGCCGGCCCGCGCTGCCGGTTCGGGTAAAACGGATGGCTGCCTTCGAACACGCTCCAGCCGATGTTGTCGCCGCGCCGGACCAGATGCGCCGTTTCCCAAAGGTCCTGCCCATTCTGGCCGACCCAGATATCCCCCGTCCGTTCATCGATCCCCATCCGCCACGGATTGCGAAATCCGAACGCCCACGTCTCCGTCCGCGCTCCCGGCAGATGGACGAACGGATTGTCGGAAGGCACCGCGTACGGGTGCGTGCGGACATCGATTCGCAGCAGCTTCGCGAGCAACCGCGTCATGTCCTGCCCGCTGTCCCACACGTCCGAATCGCTCGTCCCATCGCCGGAGGTGATATACAGCATCCCATCCAGCCCGAAGGCCAGGTCCCCGCCATCGTGGCCGGTCGAGCGCCAGCGAATGATGGGAAGTTCCGACGCTGGGTCGGTCTTGGCCGCCGCGTCTCGGGAGACCGTGAAGCGCGAGATGTGATTCGTTCGATCCGGCTCGTTCCAGGAGCCGTTCGAGAAGAGGTAAACGAAGCCGTTCGTGCGGAAACCGGGATCGAAGGTGAGCCCGTAAATCAGCCGCCGATCCATTTCCAGCACCGGCTCCGTGGCCGAGGCGTCCGCGCGGTTTGGCAGGCGGACGATGCGGGCCGGGCGATCTTTGTCGCCGCCTTGCAGGATCACCCAGAGCCGATCTGTCCCGGGTTCGGGAGCGGCATACAGGGGATTCTTCCACTCGATCCGCGGAAAAACCCGCTCGACCGTATACGGAGGGAGTGGATCCGGAGAACCGGTCAACCGGGTATTGTGCCAGAGCGGACGGGACGCGCCCTGGACGGCGTCCATCAGAAGCGACAGCGCCGTAACCCACCAGAACCCAAGGCCGGGCCGAAGCCCGAGCCTTCGAAAACGGACGGACATGAGGGCGAGGCTGCCCAATCGCGGCGCAAAACGACAGCCAAATCCAACCCCGCGCTTCCCGCGGGGCTGGCGGTTTGCGGATTAATTCGCCGCCGTGGATTCGCCCACCTGGAAGCGAACGAACCGGCGGATCGCCAATTCATCGCCGAGCTGCTTCGCCGTTTGCGCGAGATGCTCGCGGACGGTGACTTCGGAATTCCGCTTCACGAAACCCTGATCGACCAGGCAGAACGTCTGGTAGTACTTCTCCAGCTTGCCTTCGATGATCTTCGCGACCGCTTGGGGCGGCTTGTCCTTGACCTGTTCGCGCGCGATTTCCCGTTCCTTCTCGAGCGCCGTTGGGTCGAGCTGCTCGCGCGAAACCGTGGTCGGATTGGCCGCCGCGATCTGCAGCGTGATGTCCCGGACGAGATCGCGAAACGCGTCGCTCTGAGCCGTGGCGTCCTTGCCGGCGCTCACTTCGACCAGCACCCCGACTTTCGCCCCGGTGTGGATATAGGCCGCCACCAGTCCCGGCCCGGCCAGTTCGATGCGGGTATGGCGGGCGATGCGGATGTTCTCGCCGATCTTCGCGACTTGTTCTGTGCGGAAAGCCTCGAGATCCGCTTGCGGATCCTGGGCGAACCGGCGGGCCACTTCATCGCAAAAGGCGCGGAAGCTCTCGTTCTTGGCCACGAAATCGGTTTCGCAATTCACCTCCACCAACACGCCCGACTTGCCGCCCGGGGCGATAAACTGCGCGATCACCCCTTCATTGGCGGTGCGCCCGGCCTTCTTGGCGGCGGTGGCCACGCCCTTCTTGCGCAGGATATCCACGGCGGTGCCGAGATCGCCGCTCGACTCGGTGAGGGCCTTCTTGCAATCCATCAGCCCCGCGTTGGTCATTTCGCGAAGCTTGCCGACCAGTGCAGCGGTAATTTCTGCCATAACAAATTAGATAAAGGAATGGAGCCGCGGTGAGGCGGCTCCCATTGAGTTCTTGCCAGGTTAAGCGGCCGCTGGTGCTGCCGCCGGGGCGGGCTGGGCCGCCGATTCCGTCTTGGCTTCCAAAGCCGCCGCTGCTTGGGCGGCCGCGGCTGCTGCTGCCGCGGCGGACTCTTCGGCTTCCTTCCGGGCTTGATCTTCGCGGCGGCGGGCGTGCCGGGCATCGTAGTCCGCCTTGGCCTCGCCGATCGCCTGCGTGACCACCTGCAAAATCAGGCGCACCGAACGAATCGCATCGTCGTTCCCGGGGATCGGATAATCGATCACGTCCGGATCGCAGTTGGTGTCGACCAGCGCCACCAGCGGAATCTTCAGCCGGCGGGCTTCCGCCACCGCGTTGTGCTCGCGCTTCACGTCCACCACGAACATCGCGCCCGGCTTGCCGTCGAGCTGCCGGATGCCGTCCAAATTCTTGAAGAGGCGGGCCGCTTCCCGCCGGATGGCGGACTGCTCCTGCTTCACGTAACTATTGATCGAGCCGTCCGCCTCCATCTTCTCGATCTCGCGGAGTCGTCCCAGCGAGCGGCGAATCGTCTGCAAATTGGTCAGGGTGCCGCCCAGCCAGCGCTCGGTCACATGCATCTGGCCGCAGGTCTTGGCCGCTTCCTTGATCGCTTCCTGGGCCTGCTTCTTCGTCCCCACGAACAGGATCGAGCCGCCCGAAGACACCGTCTTCCCGAGAAACTCCAGCGCCTCGTTCAATTGCACCAGGGTCTTGCTCAGGTCGATGATGTGAATCCCGTTGCGCGCGTCGAAGATGAAGCGCTTCATCTTGGGATTCCACCGCTTCGTCTGGTGCCCGAAATGCACCCCGGATTCCAACAGTTCTTTAACTCCGATCGTAACCACAGTTTTCCTTTGTTCGAAGCTCGATCCGATCCGGACGAGCCATCCCGCGGAACACGGGATTCATATTGAATGTTGTTATGGCCACGAACCCCTCCGGGGCTCGCATTTTAAGGCCGTGAACCGATTCCCGCAAAGCCGTCCCCTGCGAAAAAAGGAACCAGACCCTAACCAACCCCGGGGCGCTCTGCAAACGGAATGTTTGGAACCCTCCCTGGTCGTCCTGCCGAACGAATCGTGCGGCTGGAGGTCTGCGTGAAGGAGCGTCAGACTTCCATGGCGCGCGCGATCGCGTGCCACCAGGTGTCGTGCAGTTCGCCGAGAGGGCAGGAGAGCGTGCGGCTGGGCAGCATGAGACTGAGAGAGGTCCCGCCCACCGCTCCGATGCAGGCGGCGGGCACACCCGCTTGCTGCGCATGGCGGATGACTTCGGCGAGGCCGGCGGGAGTCACGGAGATGACGATGCGGCTTTGGGTTTCGCCGAAGAGGAGCGCGTCAAGGCGATGCGATCCGGCGAGCGGAGCGAGGTCGATCTGGGCGCCGATCAGACGCGGCGTTTCGCGCGCGATTTGCTGGGAGATGCACGATTCCGCCAGCGCCACGGCCAGGCCGCCTTCGCTGCAATCGTGCGCGCTTTTGATCCAGCCCTGTTTGATCATGGCTCGAAGGGTGTCGTGCAAGCGGCGTTCACGGGCCAAATCGATGCGCGGTGGGGTGCCGGTCTTGAGGCCGCGGACACGCTGGAGATAGGCGGAGCCCCCGAGGCCGAGCACCGGGTCGCTCGCGTCGATAATGTCGCCGAGCAGCACGATGGCATCCCCCTCATCCTTGAACCACTGCGTGGTGATTTCCTCACGCCGCGCGATCTGGCCGACCAGCGCCACCGTCGGGGTGGGATCGATCGGCCCGGCGGGATTCTGGTTGTAGAGGCTGACGTTGCCGCCAGTTACCGGCGTATCGAATGCGCGGCACGCTTCGGCCAATCCCTCGACGGAACGACGAAGCTGGTAGAAAATCTCCGGATTGTGCGGGTTGCCGAAGTTGAGGTTGTCTGTCGCCCCCAGCGGCACCGCGCCCGAACAGGCGAGATTTCTCGCCGCCTCCGCGACCGCGATTTTGCCGCCCTCGTACGGATCGAGATAAACGTACGTGGCATTGCAATCGACGGCGAGCGCGATGAACTTCGAAAGGCCGCCCCCCGCGGGCTGCGGGAGGGAATCGCCCTTGAGGTGAAGCACGGCGGCGTCCGAGCCCGGACCGACGACCGTGCCATCGCGCACCATGTGGTCGTACTGCCGATAAACCCAGTTCTTCGAGGCAATGCTCGGCCACGCGAGCAGCGCCTTCAGATCGGCCACGGGGTCCGTCGTGTCCGGCACGCTCGCGATGGAAAAGGCTCGCACGGCCTTCAGATAAGCCGGCTCGTGGGATTCGCGGGTGTAAACCGGCGCTTCATCGGCCAGCTTTTTCGCGGGAATATCGGCCACCACCTGGCCGTGATGCTTCACGACCATGCGGCCCGTGTCCGTCACCGTGCCGATCTCGGCGCAGGGGAGGTCCCATTTATCGAAAATGCGGAGCAGTTCGCTTTCGCGGCCCTTCTTGATGATGATGAGCATGCGCTCCTGCGACTCGCTGAGCATGATCTCGTAAGGCGTCATGTTCGGGGCGCGCTGGGGAACTTTCGTGAGTTCGATCTCGATGCCGGTCCCTGCGCGCGCGGCCGTCTCGCAAGTGGAGCAAGTGAGGCCGGCCGCGCCCATGTCCTGAATCCCGGCGACGGCCCCCGTCGCGAGCAATTCGAGGCAGGCTTCCATGACCAGCTTTTCCATGAAGGGATCGCCGACTTGCACCGCGCCGCGTTGTTGCTCGGCGGATTCCTCGGTCAAATCCTGCGAAGCGAACGCCGCTCCGGCGAGCCCGTCGCGGCCGGTCGCCGGGCCGACGTAGAATACAGGATTCCCAATGCCCTTCGCCGCGCCGCGCGCAATCTGTTCGTGCTTCAGCACGCCCAGGCAGAACGCGTTCACGAGCGGGTTGCCTTCGTAGCATTTGTCGAAGTAAACCTCGCCCGCCAGCGTGGGAATGCCGAAGCAATTCCCGTAATGCGCGATGCCGGAGACCACGCCGCTGAACAGTCGGCGGACTTCGGGCGAAGTGAGTTCGCCGAAACGAAGCGAATTGAGCGCGCACACCGGCCGCGCGCCCATCGTGAAGATATCGCGGATGATGCCGCCCACGCCCGTCGCCGCGCCTTGAAACGGTTCGACCGCGCTGGGGTGGTTGTGCGATTCGATCTTGAAGGCGATGGCCAGCCCGTCCCCGATATCGATGATTCCCGCGTTCTCCTCGCCCGCGCCGACCAGAATGCTGGCTGACTTCGTCGGGAAGGTCTTCAGCAGCGGACGCGTGTTTTTGTAGGAGCAATGCTCGCTCCACATGACCGAGAAGATGCCCAGTTCGGTGTAGGAAGGTTCGCGGCCGAGAATGGCCTTAATCTTCCCGTATTCGTCCGGGGTGAGATTATGCTTCTGAATCAATTCGGCGGTGATCGCAGGTTCGGCCATGGATTTCCGCGCCGCTTGCAGGGCGCACACGAATTGGAAGGCCGGTGGCTCCAATTGTCAAATGGTCAGATGAGCTGAGGTTTGAGCGTTTGAGCGTTTGATCGCAGGAGCTGTGAATGACTGGTGGCCATCGGAGCCCACGTTCGGGTTTCCGCTCCGAATTTCCACTTTTCGCATCCTTGGTCTATTTGATGCCATAAGCTCAAACATCCTTGATCGGGTCCTTGGCGACCCCGGCGCTCCGTTGAGCATCCGCCGGAATTGGGCGGTCCTGTCGGTGGGAGCAGCACTGGTCCTTTTCGCCCTCGTCGGCCGGTTGCTGGCGCAGGATTGGGTTCTCGAAGCGCATGTGAACTTCCTCAACTCCAGAGTCATTCTCCTGCTCGTCCCCGGGACGCTTCTCATCCTCGTCCTCCGCTTCTGTTTTTCATCCCGCCGAGAGCCGGCCCAGCCACGCCAGCCACCCTCCTGGCCTGACCGGCTTGGTTTGCCGATCGCGTCGATCCTGCTACTGATCAGCTTCGTCCTCCTCCTGACTCGCGATTCGGGAGTGCTTCCGCCCACTCGGCAATTAATGGCGATGGAACCCTCGGAGCTGCGTGCGTTTCTCGGCGAGCACCTCTCCATCGGCATGTCCCGGCCGGAAGTGGAAAAGGTATTGCGCTACCGCATTCGCCGAACCTGGTCCATGGTGAACTACGAGGGTCGCGAAGTCATGGTTCACCACGGATTCTCCGCGCCCATCGCGCGGGGCGACTACTACCTCTCCAGCAGGCTGGCGTTCGAATTCGCCACGCCTCTCTCGGCCGATGTCATCACTGCGAAGCTTCTCTTCAACGCGAATCATCAACTCAAGGATATCGTCATTCGGAAATGGACCGACGGCCCGTGAAGGTCCGGCCGGGATCGGATTTGATACTTCCAAGGCGATTCCAGAGAAAGGGGACCGGGTAGAGAAGACAGGTCTTGAGCATGATGGAGCGAAGGGCCGGGCGGGGGACTTTGATGCGCTGGGCGGGATCCAGCACGGAGCCGTGCTCAAGCAAATCGAGCGTGCGCAAGCCAAGCAGAATAGGCCAGGCGCAGCCGAGCCGCACCCGCACCCAGCTCCAGGGCAGCGCGAGGACGTACGACCATCCGGCCTCCAAATGATCCCGAGCGCGGGCCAGCCAGCGGTCATAAATGGGCCGCACTTTGGCTTCGTTGGCCGGTACCATCAGATCGGCGGGCCGCAGCGGTATTCCGGCAAGCTCCGTCCGGGGCAGATAGCATCGCCCCTTGGCCAGGTCGGCGGGGATGTCTCGCAAGATATTGACGAGCTGCAGCCCTTGACCGAAACGAATGCCGCGTTGGATCAGGCCGTTCAGTTCGAGGCGAGGGGAGGGGCGCAGGTGAGCGACACAGATGCGGGTCCAGAATTCACCCACGCAACCTGCTACACGGTAGGTATAGTCGTCCAGTTCCTCGGCGGTTTCCAGCGCCACCGGGGCACTCGCGGTGCCTTGATGAAAACGGCGCAGATCAAGCTCCTGGCCGCTCGTGATGACGGAAAGCACCTGCCGGATGGCCGCGAGATCGCCGGCTTCGAAGTGGGGCAAAGCCGCCAGAATCGGTCCGATGCGCACGAGCAGCGTGCGTTCGCCGGGAGTGGTCTGCGAGGCGCTGAAGTGGTCGAAGCGCAAGGGCTCCGTGGCGGTGCCCTGAATCCGTCGCGACAACCGATCCAACGCGCCCAAACGATCCGGCACGGGCAGGGCATCCGTATCCGCGAGGGTGTCAGTCGCGCGGGCCAGGAGATACGCGATGCCGATCTGCGCGCGAATCGGGCGCGGCAGGACGCGCAGCGTCAAATAGAACGAGCGGGAAACATCGCGCAGCAACGGGCCGAGCAGCTCTTCCGGGCTGGCGGAGGGGCGCACGATGGCTCAATCCTTGGTTCGGGCGAGCTGGCGCTGCCAGCGCCGCAATTGCCGGGCCACTTGCCGTCCGCCGGGCGCGCCTGGAATATCGCGGCTCGCCAGCGCGCGCGGCAGTTCGAAAATCTCGCGCAGATCCTCCCCGAATTCCTCGGCAATCTCCCGATATTCGCCGACGGCCAGCTCCCGGAGCGTCCGGCCCGTCTTTTCCGCCAGCGCCACCGCCGCGCCGACCCGATGATGCGCGTGGCGGAAGGGCATTCCTTTTCGAACCAGATAGTCCGCCAGATCGGTCGCCAGCAGCGAGGCGTCGCCGGCCGCTTTCGCGCAGACCGCCTCGACCACTTCGACATGCTCGAGCATGGCCGCATTGATGCGCACGGTAGCGCGCACCGTGTCCGCCGCATCGAACAGGCGTTCCTTGTCCTCCTGCAAATCGCGGTTGTAGGTGAGGGGCAATCCCTTCAACAAGACCAGCAGGCTCGTCAGATCGCCGATCACCCGCGCCGAACGCCCGCGCGTCAGCTCCGCGATATCCGGATTCTTCTTCTGCGGCATCAGCGAGGAACCGGTCGTGTAACCATCGGAAATGCGGATGAATCCGAACTCCGTCGTCACCCACAGAATCAGATCCTCCGCGAGGCGCGAAAGATGCACCGCCAGGATCGAGGCGGCGGCGCAAAATTCGATCTCGAAATCCCGGTCGCTTACAGCATCCATCGAGTTCTGGGTGATGCGTGGCTTGCCCCGGGAATCGACAAAGCCGAGTTGCGTGGCGACGAACTCGCGATCCAGCGGGAGGGTCGAGCCCGCGATCGCGCCGGAGCCGAGCGGGCAGACATTCGTGCGTTCGTAAGTATCGTCGAGCCGTCCGTGATCGCGCTCCAGCATTTCCACATACGCCAGCAAGTGGTGCGCGAAATAGACGGGCTGGGCACGCTGCATGTGGGTGTAGCCCGGGATGATGACATGGTCGTACTTGGCGCCTAGGTTGACCAGGCTGCGCTGCAAGTCGCGGATTTCGCCCTGCAAGGCCCGAATCTGATCGCGGAGCCAGAGGCGGATATCGAGGGCTACCTGATCGTTCCGGGAACGGGCGGTGTGGAGCTTGGCTCCGGCCGGGACACGTTCGGTGAGAGCCGCCTCGATGTTCATGTGAACGTCCTCGTATTCCGGCTTCCACTGGAATTGTCCCGCTTCGATCTCCGCGCCGATGGCTTCGAGGCCGCGCACGATGTCGTCCCGTTCCCGCCGCGAGAGTACGCCCACCTTTTCGAGCATGCGCGCATGGGCGATGGACCCGCGAATGTCGTGGGCCCAGAGCCGCCAGTCGAACGAGATCGATTCCGTGAACCGGGCCACATCGGCTCCCGGACCAGTCTCGAAACGTCCGCTGCGCGATACGGGTGCGCTCTTACTCATGCGGGCCGAACATACGCACTGGAGTGGTTCTCGGAAATAATTTCCGAAACCCGCCATCGCGGGGCCGCTTTCCGGCAAGCGCGCCTACAGCGCCGAAGGCCGTTCCACGCGGCGGAAGAGCGAATTGACGAGATTCTGCAGCGGCTGATCGAGCAGGTCCGCGGGCGTATCTCCCCCGTCCGTCATCCACCGTCCCGTCGCCTCGATCTCCTGCGCGAACACGACCTTGCTTTCGGCGAGTTCGATCACTTCCACTTTCAGCTTGAGCCGGTCCCGGCGCCCGGAAAACTCCGTCGCGCGGTCCGTCCACTCGATCAGCGTGGGATACACCATGAAATCGGCACGCACCTTCCGGGCGCTATCCAACCCTTCCGATACGCTCTCCGACGATTTGCCGGCATAAATATACCGCGTGTGCCGCGAAAACGCCGCGAACAGGGAATCCGACGCCTGCCTCCCGGATTCCATGGCCACTTTCTTTCGGTCCACCGCATCGAACGGCTTGGCGATATACAACCGCGCGTTGTTCCCCACCAACGGAGGCGGACCTTGGGAGAGCTGCTTTTCCGAGTAACTGCTCTTGCAGCCGGCCAGCAGCCCAAGCGCCACGCCGGTCCACATCGTGAGGAATGCTCGTTTCGTCAATCGCATCTACTTGCCTTGTTTGTTCAGCCCCACGCTGCTGGACCGCTTGGCGATCTTGCGGCTCGTCAGCACCTTGCTCACCGTGCCGGTCCGCAGGTACTTCGCCCGGATCGTTTCGAGCAGTTCCTCGCGCCGGTCGTACAGCCGCTTCGGCCGGCGCGGCTTGTGCCGGCTCAGGCAATACGCCGTCAACAATGGCAGCGAAATCGTCGAGTCGGTGTAACAGACCACGCAATCCGGCAGCGTATTCGGATCCACCTTCCCCCAGCTCACCGCTTCCGCCGGCGTCGCGCCGCTCAAACCTCCCGTATCGGGCCGCGCGTCGGTGCATTGCAGGAAGTAATCGTGCCCCTTCTCCGCGATGCCCATCACTTCCTGAATCTGCGGCTCCGTTTGCAGCATGAAATTCTTCGGCGAACCCCCGCCCAGAATAAACACCGACGACGTATGCCCGGACGACTTCGCTTCGTACACGATCGCCGCCGTCTGGTTCACATCGCGGTTCACATCGAGCAACAGCTTGGAGTCACGCAGCGCCATCGCCGCCACATTCATGCCGATCGAGCTATCCCCCGGGCTGCTCGTGAAGATCGGAATCCCCAGCTCGTACGCCGTCGCCACCACCGAACTGTCCTTCAGCCCGAGTTGCCGCCCCCGTTCCGACACATACTTGCCCAGCAGGTAGTGAAACTCGTCCGTTCCCATCGGCCGCTGGAACTCCGGCCCCTGGATCGCCTCCCGCACGAAGGCATCCGTATCGAGCAGCACATTGTAATCGAACAGCACGTCGTAAATCCGGATCACTCCGTCCCGGTGCAACGCCACATCGTCCAGAAAGGGCGAGCCCGAATACAACTTCATGTCCAGCCCGTAATGCAGGTCGTGATACAGATTCGCCCCCGTCGAAACGATCCAGTCCACAAACCCCGCCTTCATCAGCGGGATCAGGCAGGATTTTCCCAACCCCGCCGGCGTCAACGCTCCCGTCAGGCTCATCCCGATAAACCCGTCCTTCGGCAGCATCTTCTCCGTCAGCAGTTTCGCCGCCTCCCGCAAGCGGCCCCCGTTGTAGGCCAGAAATACCTGATCCACCAGATCCGCCGCGGAAATATCCCGGCCGATCCCGAGCGGATTCAAGCGCGGATAGGCCGCAAATTTATTGGAACGTCCCGAGCGCTGACTCATCGCGCGAGATCATTCGAGAATCGCCGCCGATGGCAAACCGAATCTTCACCCACCGATTCGCGGCGGCTCACACGCCCGCCGAATCTCCCTCCTTCAGCGCCGCGCGAATCTCCTCCTGGTTCTGCCGGATGAACCGCAGTGCGCGCGAGTGGCGCGGCGTCACCGTTCCCACCGGCGTGAAAATCGTCCAATCGGTCAGCAGCGCCGGATCGTGCATCCCCCGCTGCCCGGCCTTCAGCCGCGCGATCCGGAACGGCTCGCTGAGCAACGTCGCCTCGATCCCTCCGTCCGTTTGCCCGTGAAAATCGAACCACAAATGCTCGCTCGCGTCCTTGGGGGGGGGGGGGGGGGGGGGGGGGGGGGGGGGGGGGGGGGGGGGGGGGG
>CAYZKY010000107.1:0-22544 GCA_964478815.1 uncultured Verrucomicrobiota bacterium | reverse complement strand
TAAGGCCAAAGCCAAGGCCGACGCCACCTACTGTCTCAATAGCAACAAGCAACTCGGGCTGGCCGCCTCGCTCTACGCCAGCGACTTCCAGGATCGCCTCCCCTGGGTGCTCAATTGGGGCAAGGCCTGGGGCGACAGCGAGCGGGTCGGCAACAAATGGATGCCCGAACTGCTCCAGCCGTTCCTCGGCACGAACAAGGCCAAACCCACCAGCACCGACCGCAAGAAGCATCGCCCCTCCGGCGGCATCTTCACCTGCCCCGCCGGCATCAAGGGCAAGATCGTCGTCAAAGGGTCGAACGACGACATTTTCGGCGGCGACTTCTTCTTCGCCAACGACGGCGTCAGTTACGTCTGGTCTCACAAGTATCACGACCCCAAGACCGGTGCCCTCGGCCGCAAGCCCATCAGCGGTCGTGCCGCCACCGACATCAAAAGCCCCGCCCGCGCCGTGATGGTCTGGGAGATTCCCTACCACCGCGCCCAGAACATGCCCCACAAAGGGGCCATGAATGTCGTGATGGCCGATGGCCACGCCGAGCGTTTCCGCGGCAACCCCAAGGAATCCGACTGGTGGCTGAACCATAGCTTCGAGGGGTGGGATTCGGACGACCCGCCTCCGGCCACGCCGCGCTGAGGGCTCGCCATGACCCGCCCGCCCTTGCCCAGCCTTTTTTCCAGCCGGTTGCGTCCCGAGCCGCCCCGCGCCTTCACGCTCATCGAGCTGCTCGTCGTCATCGCGATCATCGCCATCCTGGCCGGGATGCTCCTCCCCGCGCTCAGCAAGGCCAAGGGCAAGGGCCGCCAAACGCTCTGCCTGAACAATCTCAAGCAGCTCCAGCTCTGCTGGGTGCTCTACGCCGACGACCATAACGACGCCCTCGTGAGCAACGATCCGAACGTCGGCCCCGGCTCCCGCACCTGGATTCAAGGCTACATGCAGGGGAACAGCCCCGACTCCACCAATAAAACCCTCATCGAGCGCGGCACCCTTTACCGTTACAACGGCTCCACGGCGATCTACCGCTGCCCGAGCGACCTCGGGCGCACCACCCTGCGCGGCGCCAAACACCCGCGAGTGCGGAGCTACGCCATGAACGGGTACATGAATGGCGTCGACGTCGGCCTCATGTTCTTCAGCCAGAAGGGCTACAAGGTGAACAAAAAGACCGCCGACATCACCCAGCCCGGAGCCGCCCAGGCCTTCGTCTTCCTCGATGAACATCAAGACAGCATCGACGACGGCCATTTCGGCTTCGCCCCCGAGGGCGACACCTGGATGAACCTCCCCGCCATGTGGCACCAGAACGGCTGCAACTTTTCCTTCGCCGACGGCCATTCGGAGGGCATCAAGTGGCGCGATCCCCGCACCCTCGCGATCAAAGTCATCAATTCCGTCCGCACCGCCAACAATCCTGATCTCCAAAAGCTCCAATCCATCGTCGCCACCAGGCAGCCTTGAGGCCAACGCCAGCGGCGGCGGGGAGCTTGGCGGAGCGGAACCGGTGTGGCAGCCTGCCCGCTCGATGCGTCTGGAAGACCTCGGCTGGAACAGCCATTTTGCGGAGGCCCTGCCTGCCGGGGAGCCTCACGCTCCCGGCCGCGTCATCGCGGTGCATCGCGGCGGCTTCGAAGTCTGGACGGTCGAAGGCATCCGCCGCGCGGAGCTGCCCGGCCGCTTTCGCCAACTGGCCCGCTCGAGCGCGGACCTCCCGGCGGTGGGCGATTGGGTCCTGCTCGAACCGGTCCACGATAAATTCCTGGTGCGCGCCGTTCTGCCGCGCCGCACCAAGTTCTCCCGCACCGTGGCCGGATGCACCACCGAGGAGCAGGTGCTCGCCGCGAACATCGATCTTGTGCTCGTCGTCTCCGCGCTCGGGGCCGGTTTCAACCTGCGCCGGGCGGAGCGGTACCTCACGCTGGCCTGGGAGAGCGGCGCCCAGCCCGCCCTCCTGTTGACCAAATCGGACTTGTGCCCCGACCTGCCGGCGGTGTTGGAAGCCGCCCGCGCCTCAGCCAAGGACGTGCCGGTCTTCGCGCTCTGCAATTTGACGGGCGAAGGCACCCATGAGGTCTTGGACCTGATCCGCCCGGGCGTCACGTCCGTTCTTCTTGGCCCTTCCGGAGTCGGAAAATCTTCCCTGATCAACCGCCTCTGCGGGGAGGAGATCCTTCCCACGCTCCCCGTCCGCGAAAGCGACCAGAAAGGCCGCCATACCACCACTTGCCGCGAACTGATCCGGCTCCCGAACGGCGGCCTGATCATCGACACTCCCGGACTGCGCGAACTCCAGCTTTGGGAGGGCGGCTCGGGCCTCGCCGGAAGCTTCGCCGATGTGGAAGGGTTCGCGGCGGCCTGCCGCTTCACCAATTGCCGACACGAAACCGAGCCCGATTGCGCCGTGCAAGCCGCCATCAAGGGGGGCAATCTCCAGCCCGATCGCCTCGCCGGCTATCGCAAGCTCGAGCGCGAAGTGCATCATTTCGAGGCGCGCCACGATGTCCGGCTCCGCGCCGAAAATCAGCGCCGCACCAAACGCCTCACCCGCGCATTCCACGACCGCCTCCGCGACAAGCAGGGCTGAGCCCCGGATCCCGGGAACGCCCTCTCTTCAACGCGGCGCGGCGGCGCGCAGCATCTTCAGCGCCGCCTGGGCTCGGGTATCCCCTTTCTCGGCCGCCTCGAAAGCCTTTTCATAGGCTTCGTTCAATGCCCGCCGGTACTCCGCGGCATCCTGTTGCGAGAACTGGCGGCCCGAATTGACGAGCGCCAGCAACTGAGCCGCCGCATCGTCGTACGCGCCGGACTTGAGGGAATTATCGACCGCGGCAATCTCCGGCTTCGTGCCTGGAGTATTGGCATCGTTCGGCTCCGCGGTGGCCGGGCCGGACGCCGCCGGATTCTCGCTCCGGCTGCAGCCGGTCAGGCACAGGAGCCCGAGCAGGCCAGCCAGGGCCACCGGCCGGATGGCCAGCAACACACAGTGGGCCGCCTTGTCGTGACTCGCCCGCAGAATTTCCGACACTTCCGGATGGGCTGGGAGGGGGTGATGCGAAACCGCGAAAACGCGGCGAGGCAGCGGGTCGGGTTTGGTGTTCATGCGAATGTCTGGGTGGTCGTTGTTCTTCGACTGGCTCTGGGCTTAGCTGAAATCAATAGTCGTACAGGCCGGCATCCTTCTCGTACGGCGCGGCCGCACCGCCGCCTTCGCCGGGCGGCGCCAGCATTTCGCCCATGTCGGCTTCGATCTTTTCCGGGTCTTCGCCCTGCTCCAGCCGCTTGATGGCCATATCCATCTCCTTCGGCATCGCTCCCTGGGGAAGCACCTCCTTCATCTTGCGCATGACGTGGGCCATGTGCTTCGGATTATTCTCGTCGAGGTGCTCCATGTCCCGTTCGATCTCGGACATCGCGGTGGCGACGCGCGGATCGTCGAAATCCGGCACCTCGGCCGCGGCGTCGCCCGCCGCGCCGGGTTCCTTCGCGCCCTTGCTCAGCGCGAAGCGGCTCACCTGCTTGTCGAGCCGTTTCGAGCCGCATTGAGGACAGGCGGGCGTGCGATCCGGTTGGATGCGCTTCGAGAGGAAGCTGAAAATCTTCCGGCACTTCGGGCAGGCAAACTCGTAGATCGGCACGCCGCCGAGCGTAGCAGCCTGTTGAAAAACTCCAACCATTCAATGATTTTGCCCAAGCATCGTCGGTGCGATCCGACCTGGCGCTCATTGGCCCACGGCCGCCCCCGGTACAGTCGCTGAGAAATGCGCTTGAGGAGGGTGCTGCGAAAGTTTTCGCAAGTCCCCCGGGGAGGTGAGACATCGGTTAAAACAAGCGTTTTTTGATTGAGCGGTGACGAGTTAGGCCCGGATGGGTAGCTTGACGCAAATGGAACGGCCCGATTGATCGGGCGGACACAAGGCGGCGACGCGTTTCCCCAAGGCTCCCCGTCACCACGCGCCGAAAATAGCCGGACGTCATTCCGCTCAATAAAATCAAGGAGGGCATCGTTCTTCTTCCGCAACACCCTCTATCAGGTTTTTGTTCAACGCGTCAGTGATTTGCCTCCGGCTTCCTTCCCACGAGTGCTTATTCCGCAGTCGCCCTCGGCTTGCAGTTCCGCTCGCAACGGCCACACGTTTAGTTAAACCGCTCTAATCCCATAGGTTCTGAGTCATGTCCGGCGTACAAAGAAAACGCCGCCCGGCGCGAGGCCGGGCGGCGGGAGGGGAGTGGGGAGATTATTTTCCGGGCGGATTGATGATCTCGCTCATCTTGAAGATGGGCAGGAACATACAAATGACGATGCCGCCGACGACGACGCCGAGGAAAACGATGAGGAGGGGCTCGATCAACGAGGTCAACCCGGAGAGCGTGGTCTCGATTTCTTCATCGAGAAAGTCGGCGATGCGTTCGAGCATGGAATCGATTTTGCCGGTCTGTTCGCCGGCCGACATCATGCGGACGATCATCGTCGGAAACACCGGATGTTTCCCCAGTGCGACGGAGATGCCGTCGCCTTTCTCGATGTCGGCCATGGCGGTGCGGATCGCTTTTTCCATGACCACGTTGCCGACCGTGTTGGAGACGATGCTGAGGACTTCGAGGATCGGCACACCGGAGCGGACGAGCGAAGCGAGCGTGCGGGTGAATCGGGCGAGACAGATTTTGTGGGCGATCTGGCCGAAGATGGGCAGGCGGATGCGGGCGCGGTCCCAGAATTCGCGGCCCTTCTTGGTTTTGATATAGGCGAGCCAGCCGTAAATCATGAGGCCGATCCCGGGCAGCATGTAGATGAGGTTCTTCTTCAGGAACTCGCTCAAGTTGATCAAAAACTGGGTGGGCGCGGGGAGTTTGGCGCCGAAGCCGGAGAAGATTTCGCCGAAGACGGGCACGACGCGCACGAGCAGGAAGATGGTGATGGTGATCGCCACGAAGGTGACGACGGTGGGATACATCATCGCGGACTTGACCTTCTTGCGAAGCCGGGCGGTGTTTTCGAGGAAGGTGGCGAGGCGGCTGAGAATTTCGGCGAGCAAACCGCCTTTTTCTCCGGCGTCGACCATGCAGACGTAGAGACGGGTGAACACCTTCGGATGCTTCTGCAAAGCGGTGGCGAAGCTGTCGCCGCCTTCGACCCGGGTGCAGACGTCCTTGATGACGTCCCGCATGACTTTGTTGGAGGTCTGTTCGGCCAGGGCCTGGAGCGATTGCACCATGGCGAGACCGGCGTCGAGCATGGTGGCGAGCTGGCGCGTAAAGACAACGAGGTCGGCCAGGGGCACGGAACCTCCGGCCGTCTTGCCCTTGCGGCCGACCTTCTCTTGAATCTTCACCACCAAGAGATTGCGATTCAGGAGGGAGGCGATGGCGGCTTGTTCGGTGGCGGCATCCAGGGTGTTCTGGATCTCGCGGCCGGTGCTCGCCTCACGGGCGACATACAAATAGGACGGCATAGCAGATCGTTGTTCTTCTCGGCCTTGCGAAAAAACGGGTCGCAGGCCGCGGAATCAGCAACAAGCAGCCGAAGTGCCAGTATCAGGAGAGTCGCGAACGGGTTACTGGCTCTGGAGGGCGAGGAGGCGGATGAGGCGCACGCCGATAAATCCACCGGCGATGAGCAGGATGGCTCCGGAAACGCGCGACATGCGGACCAGGCTGGTGGTGGAGAATTTGCCATGCCCGCGCGCGACGAGAACGCTGAGGAGGAGGAACCAGGCGACGCCGCCGACGAAGGTTCCGATGACGCAGACGACTTTGGTGATAAGACGGTCGTCGATCCATTGGTGAGAGAGGAAGCTGGAGGAGACAGCGATCCAGAAAAGCAGGACGGCGGGGTTGCCGAGGACGCGGACGAAGCCGATCCAAAAGGCGGTGTGGGGATGGAAGCGGTGCTCGACTCTCTCGACGGTGGGCGTGGTGGAGGGGAGGCTGCGCACCAGCAGGTACTTCATGCCAAGCCAGACCATGAGCAGGAAACTGCAGAGTTCCATGGCGGCGCGGATGGTGCGGGAGAGAAACAATCCGGTAAACCCGGCGAAGGCGACGCTGCAGTAGATCAGGTCCATCACCATCGAGCCGAGCCCGATGAGGAAAGCCCATTTGAAACCGCGGCGGGCCCCTTCGTTGACGATCGTGATGTTGATCGGCCCCACCGGAATACACACCACGAATCCGCTGATCACTCCGGCGATCCAGGCGGTCAGCAGCCCGTCGAGTTGGTTCATCGATCGGACGCAGCGCTATCGGCGGCATCCTCCTCCTCTTCCTCGATGCCCCGGCGCATCTCGCGGGAGATGCGCGGGCGCACAAACCCGTATAGCAGATAGGATGTGAAAATGACCGGCAGCACGATCGGCAGGATGACGTCCTGGGCGATGAGCAGCAGGCCGAACAGGATGCTGATGATGACGATCTTGGTAAACGGCCGCGTGGCGCGAAAATCGAGAGTTTTGAACGAGGGATACTTTACTTCGCTCACCATCATGAAGGAGAGGAAGAGCAGGATCACGGGGAGGGAGTAGCGCCAGGTGCCGGTCGGGAAATTCCGTTCATCCCACCAAAGCATGAACAGGGTGAGCGAGGCGACGAGACCGGCGGCGGCCGGTATGGGAAACCCGAGAAAATGTTTGCCGCCGCCGCCGCTCATGGCGGCGAGGCAGTTGAAGCGGGCCAGGCGGAAGGCGCCGCATAACAAGTAGATGGAGGCAATGAACCAGCCCAGCTCCGGCCGGGCTTTAAAGACATCGTGCAAGACGATGCGATGGACGAGAAAGGCCGGGGCCGCTCCGAACGAGATGATGTCCGCCAGAGAATCGAATTCGCGGCCGAAGGGGCTCTCCGCGCCGCCCATGCGGGCGACCCGGCCATCGAGCAGGTCGAAAATGCAGGCCAGCAGAATAAAGAACAGGGCATGCCGGATGGCCCGATTAAAGTTCGGATCGTCGGCGGACGCCTCGACGATTTTCGTGAGCGCCAGAAAGCCGCAGAAGAGGTTGCCTGCCGTCATGAGGTTCGGCAGGAAATAAATCTTCAGCTTGGGCGGTTCTTCGGGTTGCGGATGTTCGGCTATCGCCATCGTCGCGTTGATTCTAGTGAGTCAGGTGTGCGGGCTTTATGGCACGGCGGGCGGCCGCGCGGCCGGCTCGGTTCGCGGTCAGACGGACGACACGGATTCCGGCAGCCCCGGACGTTGTCCTTGCGAGGCGGACATAAAATTCAACGTTACGGCACATGGCACCTGTCCGACCATGCTGTAGATCATAATGCGATCCAGCATCAGGTTGGGCCGGGGCGTCATACAGATGGCCGCGAGTTCTTCCAGGGAACGAAACGGCACGAATTCTTCCGCATATTCCGGTGTGTCGGTGCGGATGAATACCCCCTGTCCGATCGCATAAGAATGCTCCTCCATCCAGTTGGTCGGCCAAATGTATACCTTTTTTGGAATTCGTCGAGTCTTGAGTATGTCTCGAAAAAAGGCGATGCGGGCAGGCTTAAAGACGCGGGATCGGGAACCGGGACGGGGAAGGCGGCAAACGACAAGTGGACGCTTGCCAAATGGGGGGAGTGCCCGCATCGTTGGGGGCCTTATTTGATGAAAGCCCTGATCGCCATTTTGATCGTGGCCTGCCTCGCGCTGGCGGGGGGCCTGTTCTATCGCCATAGCCAGGCCGCCAAGGAAGTGGCCGCGACCACCGAGAAAGTGGTGGCCTTCTCGAACACCGTCCAGACGGCTCAAGAAAAGCTCATGGAGCAGGAGAAAGTCAATCAGGTGCTCGAGACCAACCTGGTGACCCGCACGACGCAATTGTTGGAAACGTCGAACACCCTCATCACGGTCCATGCGACGCTGGCGAAGGTAAAAGAAGAGGCGCAGGCCGCGGCGCAGGCGGCGGCGGCGGATATCGCCAAGCGCGACGCGCGGATTAACGAATTAGAAACGCAGCGGGACGATCTGACCAAGCGAATGACCGATTTGAACGGGCAGATCTCGGGGCTGGAAGGAGATATCGCGGATACGCAGCGAAAACTCGCGGCGTCGGAAGGCGATCGGGAATTTCTGTTGAAGGAGCTCCGTCGGTTGCAGCAGGAGAAAAACGAGCTGGAACGGCAGTTCAACGACCTGGCCATGCTACGCGAGCAGGTGCGGAAAATGCGGGACGAGCTGGCGGTCTCGCGCCGGCTGGACTGGATTCGCCGGGGATTGTGGGGCAGCCTGAAGGGGGCGGAGCGCCTGCAAAAGGGAGTGACGCCGGCGACGAACGTGGCGCGAGGCAATTTTGACCTGAATGTCGAAGTAAAGCAAAGTGGGGAAGCGGCGATCCGGCCGCCGGACACGAATGCTCCGGCACCGAACGATATTCCGGTGCCCGCCGCGCCGAAATGACCGAGGCGAATCTGTTGTCCGACGCGTTCGGACGGGTCATGCGGGATCTCCGCGTGAGCCTGACAGATCGGTGCAATTTTCGCTGTCTGTACTGCCTGCCGGAAACGGAGGAAGCCGCCGGCTTTTACCGAACCCGCTTCGATCCGGTCAAGAATCCTCATCCGAAGGCACTGCCGCTGCCTCCGCTTAAGCCGCGGCATGAAATACTCACGTTCGAGGAGATCGAGCGATTGGTCCGGCTCTTCGTCGGATTGGGGGTGGAGAAGATCCGGCTGACGGGCGGGGAGCCGCTCTTGCGGCGGGATGTGGAACGATTGGTGGGGCGCGTGGCGGCCCTGCCGGGGGTGCAGGATCTGGCGCTGACGACCAACGGCTTTCTCTTTCCGACCAAGGGGCGGGCCTTGCGCGCGGCCGGCTTGAAGCGGGTGAGCTTCAGCATGGACTCGCTGGACGCGGCCAATTTCAAAAAAATTACAGGCCGGGACGGACTGGCCGAGGTTCTGGCCAGCGTCCGATTGGCGAAGGAGCTGGGGCTCCATCCGGTGAAAGTCAATGCCGTGGTGATCCGGGGAATCAACGATCACGAGATCGTGGCGCTGGCGGATTTCGCGCGGCAGGAGGAGATCAGCTTCCGGTTTATCGAGTTCATGCCGCTGGATTCGAGCCGAACGTGGTTGAAGGAACTCGTTGTGCCAAGCCGCGACATTCTGGCGCGCCTGCAAGAACACTTCGACCTCCAGCCGGTGGTGAGCGCGAACCGATCCGAAACGGCGCGGCGATGGAAATTTGCGGAAGGCCGGGGCGAGATCGGTTTGATCGCGCCGGTCTCGGAACCATTCTGCGGCCACTGCAATCGCTTGCGGCTGACTGCGGATGGCAAGGTGCGCACCTGTCTCTTCAGTTTGGACGAGCACGATCTTAAGGGGCCGATGCGCGCCGGCGCGTCCGACCACGAGCTGGAGGAGCGGATGCGCGCGATCGTCCGGCAAAAGGAAGCCGGCCACCGCATCGGCCAGCCCGATTTCAAGCAGCCGGAACGAACGATGAGCTGCATCGGCGGCTGATCGCCTGCGCCGCCGCCAATCGAGCGAGCAAGGCTGCCGATTTCCATTCAGCTTGAAATATGATAATCTCCCGCCCATGAAAGCGTCCCTCTCCGAACCCGAAATCGTGACACGCAAGGGCAAACCCGTCTCTGTCATCATTCCGATCAAGCATTACCAGGAGCTTCTGGAGCGCGCGGAAGATGCCGCGGACCTAGCGTGGCTTAAGCGGGCACGCGAGACGCAGCTCCACTATCGGCCCATCGAAGACTACCTGGCCGATCGAAAACGGAAATAGCGACTCATGTACCGCGTTCTGCTCGAACGTGTGGCCGAAAAGGATCTCGCGCGCCTCGCTGCGGGGATTCATGAGCGTGTCATCGTGGCGATCATGGCGCTCGCCCATGATCCGCGCCCGCCCGGTTCCCGCAAACTCGCCGGAAGCAAGAACGACTGGCGCATCCGCGTGGGCGACTATCGCATCGTTTATGAAATAGCCGATGCGATTCGTGTCGTCCGCGTGAATCGCGCGCGCCACCGGCGAGAGGTATATCGTTAGGTGGGGGCGAGTTCGGTCGGGTTTCGAAATTGGTCCAAGTGGGCCGGGGAAAGCTGGTCGTTGCAGGTGTTTTCTCACCGCCGCACGTATCCGTGGGTGCGGAACCATTCCACGGCATCCAGCAAGGCTTGTTTTGGGGGGGTCTGGGGCAGCCCGAGTTCCCGAACGGCTTTGGCGGGGTCGAAGAACATCATGTACTTCGCCATGCGCACGCCGCCGATGGGGGCTTTCGGCGGACGGCCGGTGACGCGCGAGATGCCTTCGTCGACATAGGCGGCGAGCAGAGCCACCAGATAGGGCACGCGGAGCTTGGGGGCGGGCAGTCCGGTGACCTCGCTGAGCACCGCGAGCGCCTCGGCAAACGTCCAATTGCCCTGCGCATGACCGAGAATGTACCGCTCGCCGATCCGTCCGCGTTCGGCCGCGAGGATATGGCCGATCGCGACGTCCCGCACATGCACCCAGTTCAAGCCGGTCTCGACATAGCCGGGCATATCGCGGTTCAAAAAGTCGAGAATCACCTTCCCGGTCGGCGTCGGCTTGACGTCGCGGGGGCCGATCGGCGCGGAGGGATGGACGAGGACGATGGGCATCTTTTGCGCGACGAGTTCGAGCGCGACCTGCTCCGCGAGCCACTTCGAGCGCTTGTAGTGGTTCGTCATCTGTTCGAGCGTCGTCTGAGCCGTTTCGTCCGTGGGCTTGAACCGGCCATTTTCCAACCGGGGAAGCCCGATGCAACCGACCGTGCTGGTATAGACGATGCGGGAGCAACCGGCCTCCGCCGCCGCGGTCAATATATTGCGCGTGCCGTCCTGATTGGCGGCGTACATCGGCGCGTAATCCTTCATCCAGAGCGCGTAACTCGCGGCGACATGGAAGCACCAGTCGCAGCCGCGCAGCGCTTGCACCAGCACCTTTCGGTCGCTCAAATCGCCCTCCACGCGCTCATACTCGGCGCCTTGCAGCCCGCGCGTATCGGCTCCCTTGCGCAGCAGCGCTTTGACGGAATGCCCGCGCTGGTTCAGCTCGTGAACCAGGTTGGCGCCGACAAACCCGGAGGCGCCCGTGACGAAACATTTCATGGCGAAGGGACGGGAGCCGCCGGCCTCAGCGGGCGGCGACGGTGCCCGGCGCGGTCTTGGCCGTCCAGAGGATTGCGTTCACGATCAGGCGGCGCACGTCGTCGTTGTCCCAATTGGCATGGAAATGGCCGCCGGTATAGCCGAAACCGCGGCCGCCATCGGCGCGTTCGGTGGCCCACCCGACAACCTTGCTCCAATCCTTTTTCTCGGGGTCGAACGTGAGGATCGGCGTGACGCGCGACTTATCCTCCGGGAATTTCATATTGAAATAGTACTCCTCCTTGATTTTGAAAGGGCGGACACCCTGGGCGATGGGATGAGCGGGAGTGGCGAGAAACGTTTCGAACTCGCGCGTCTCGATTTTGGAGAACCACTTGTTCGGAGTGTTCCCGCTTTGATAATCGAAATAGCCGCCGAGCCAATCGAGGATGCGCGGGCCGACCGGATCGTTCGGGGCGAACACCGTGTAATGCAGGCAGACCAGTCCGACACCGCGCTTCATCAGGCGGTCGAGCGCTTTCCAACGGTCGTGCTTGATGAGCGGGTGGCGGAGCAGGTCGTGGTCCGAACCGTCGCAGTAGGCCACGATCGTGTCGCTATCCGCGATGTCCTCTTCGTCGACCGGCCAGCCTTCGAGATGGAGCGAGGTATCGACCGCGATCAAGCCGGTGCGGTTCTCGATTTCATCCTTCAGCCGGCGCAGGCCCTTCTCGTAATCGTGTTCGCCGGGGCCGTGACTTTTCTTGCCGGCCAGGAAGGAAATCTTTTTGATCCCCGCGGGAATCGGCCGGATTTTGATTTCCTTGATCGCGCCGATGCTCTGGAAACTGGCGATGCCGAACGGCATGCTGAGTTCGATCTCCCCCGCGCGCATGCTGATGCGGCGGTCCGCGATCACGGCATCCACCACTTTGTCGCCATCGATCCAGCCCTGAATGCGGCGGTCGGTCACGCGCACTTTGAATTCATACTCCTTGCCCTTCTCGAATTTGTAGAAGGCCGTCGTCTCGTTTTCCGAGGCGTCCATGCCGTCTAGGCTCGAAATGCCCACGAGCGCGCCGCCCCAACCGCCGGTCACGAAGGTGCAATGTGAATCCTTGACGGGGAAGGTCATGGCGCTGAAGAAATCGTTCCCGTCGATTTTTTTAGAGCGAAGCAGGATTTCGTAATTGGTGCGCAGGAGATCGTTCGTGCGGTGAATTCCAGTCAGAGCTACGCCCGCGCCGAGGACGATCTCGCCGTTCTTGACCTCCACCTCGCCGCCGCCCGCGAAACCGGTCGCTTGCCAGCCGGAGAGATCCTTCCCGTTGAACAGGGAGCGCCATTCGCCGACGGGCCACGCGGGCGAGCTGGATTGGGCCCAAAGGGAGGAGGCGGCCAGCCAGGCGAGCAGAAGCGAGGACACGGTCTTTATCATTCGGCAAATCTGGCTGAAGGAAGCAGTTCTGCCAACTGCATTGGCGTGGCCGTGCCGGTGGTGCCGAGCTGATGAATCACGAGGGAGGAGGCGAGGCAGGCCAGTTCGAGCGCTTCCCGCAGGCTGGCCCCCGCGGCCAGCGCGGAAGCGAGATTCGCCGTGACGGAATCGCCCGCGCCGACGATGTCGATGGGGCCGCGGACCGGCAGCGCGGGGACATGGGCGACCTCCCCCTTCCAGGCGCCGATAATCCCGCGTTCCGACAGGGTTACAAACACCGGGTGGCCGGTTTCGGCGGCGACGCTGGCGGCGACGGCTCGCACGGCGGCGAGATCGGAATCCGGGGCGCGGCCGGTGAAGGCGGCGAGCTCCGCGGCATTCATTTTGAAGCCGAGCTTCGGAAACGTGTGCAAGCCCCGGCGGCTGTCGGCCAGCATCAAGAGATTCGGCTGGCGGCCTGCGATCTCCCCGAGCGCCTGTTGCACGCGGCGCGTGACCACGCCGGTATCCGCGTGGTCGACCTGGTCGAGAATCACGATCACGTCGACCGCCTGCGCCACCTGGCGGATGGCGGCCATGAGCTGGTCCTCGAGCGCCGGCGGCGTGGGCGTCCAATTCTTGATGTCGAGCCGGCTGAGTTCCTCCGGCGGCTGGCCGGGACGATGGAGAAGCGGCTTCGTATAGCTGAACGTGGAGCGCTGCGCGGTTTCGACGAGGAATTCGGGACGGACACCTGGGCGAAGATTCAACGATCGGCGAAGCTCGTACCCTTCGCCATCCTCTCCGACAATAGCGATGGGGTAGATCGTCCCCACGCCAAGCGCGGCCAGATTGTTGATGATTGTCCCCGCCCCGCCGGGTTGGCAGCGCGTGCGGACGATATTGTGAACCGGCAGCTTGGTTTCGATGGAAATTTCCTGGCGAGCTGGGTCGATATCGAAGTAGCGATCCAGGCACAAATCTCCGACCACGGCGATGCGCAAGCGGCCATACTCCCGCGTAATTTCCCCAAAACGTTGTGGCGTCACGGGCGCATTCAAGCGGCAAGGCCAGGCTGGCGCAAAAGCAATTTCAGAAATTCGCGGGCCGCGCCGGGTCGAAACGAGCGGGGCCGGGAAAGCAGAACGCCCGGGCAGCGATGCGCCGGGCATTCGTGAATAATCGGGAGAGAGATGGCGAATTAGCGGGCAAACCGCCGCGCCAAAGCCAGCGCACCGGAAGCGAGCCCAAGCAGAGCCATGCTGCTCGCCGCATCCGGCACCGCCGAGGTGTCTGCCTGCGAGAAGACGATATTGTCGATGCCGGCATTCCAGCTCGGACCCCACTGGATGCGGACGACGCTCATCCCCGGAAGGCTGGGGATGAAAGTGCTATGGCCTGAATTTCCTTCGACATTAAACGGGGAGTAGTCCTCCACGATATTGTATGCGCCATCCAAGATTCGCACTGTCTGGTTCGGTTGGTCGGCGGATGGGTAGCCTCCCAGCACAAACGAATGGAGATCGACCGTATACCCGGGAGCGGCAATCAGCGAGATTTCTCCAAAATACCCGTTAACAGTGGGGAAGGCCACATTCTGCAGATCGCTGTAGGAGCTTTGCCAATACTCGACGTTGTTTGCATGGGTGGCTCCAGTGGCTGGAACCACGGTGCGGTATTCGACAGTAACATTCGGCGTGTTGGGCAGGTTATCCCCGTACGTCCCGGGAATATCGTCGTAATTCGCAAGCACGCCTTGAAAGGAATCGAAATCCAGCGTCGAGGTGGCCGCTTGGGGAGACCACGCGAGGAGACTCGAACTTGCGATTAGCAAGAGGGGTATTGATCCATTTTTCATACGAAGCTATTTGCCAGCAGGCGACATGCCATGGTCAGCCGATCTTGTAGTTAAAACGGCTAAACTGTTCATGGACTGGGCTTTATAGAAACAATACGCTCAAGCCTTGAAGCCGGTCATTGAACAGAGTTTGTAAAAAGTGTAAGGACTTTTGACAACGCTTGCGGGGAGCAGATTTCTCACAAACGCGCTCGCCTGTGCCACCCCCGGTGGGGGCAGTGCTCAAAACTGGGAGCGGATGGGGCCGTTCCAAACGAGTGGTCCGAGTCCGATGCGGATGTCGACCGAAGCCGCGATACCCTGCGGGTGAGAGTCCGCTCCTGCCTTGCTCACTGGTTTCGCGAAATGGCGCGCCATTCATGTGCGCCACCGGATGGGCTATGCTGCTGAGCGGGCCCCACGGAACTGGGTCCGCGCGCGCTTGGCCCGCCGCCCGGTTTCTGCTTGTGCGGGAATGGGCGGTCCGCCCAAGGTGGGCGCGGTGTCGACGGAGAAAAAAAAGCGGCTGGGCGTGCTGGGCTCCGGCAAGGGGTCCAATCTGGATGCCCTGGCCCGGTGGGCCGCGCGGCCGGACTCGAAGATCGAGATCGCGGTCGTGCTGAGCGATGTGGCGGACGCGGGAATTCTGAGCCTGGCGCGCTCCCACGGTTTGACCGCGGAAGCCATCGCTCCCGGAAAGTTTCGGACGAAGCTTGATGAGGAAGCGGAGGCGGCTTTTATCGCGCGTTTGCGGGCGGCCGAAGCAGATCTGGTGGTGCTGGCTGGGTTCATGCGCATCCTGAAAGGAGAATTTCTACGTGCGTTTCCGGGAAAAGTGGTTAATATCCACCCTTCTTTGCTGCCCTCGTTCCCGGGGCTGGAGGGTTGGAAGCAGGCGCTCGACCACGGAGTGAAGCTGACGGGTTGCACCGTGCATTTTGTCGATCACGGGATCGATTCGGGAGCGATCGTGGCCCAACAGGCGGTGCCGGTGCTGGACGACGATACGGCTGCCAGCCTGCATGCCCGGATTCAGCGGGCGGAATGGGAATTATACCCGAAGACGATCGAAATGATCGCCCTCGGGCAGGTGCGTGTCGCGGGGCGGAGGTGCCTCCGCGCGTGAAGAAAGAATTACTGGACGATGCCAGAAGAAAAGAAACAGAAACTGCGGTTTGGGCTGCCCAAGGGCAGCTTGCAGGAGGCCACCATCGAGAAGATGGCCAAGGCCGGATTCAATATCCAGGTGAGCAGCCGGTCGTACGTGCCGTACGTCGACGATGACGAGCTGGAAATCCGCCTGATCCGGGCGCAGGAGATCAGCCGCTATGTGGAGCACGGTTACCTCGACTGCGGGATCACCGGCCACGATTGGATCATGGAGAATAACTCGCGCGTCCACGAGGTCGGCGAGTTTCTGTTTAGCAAGGCCACCCGCCAGCCCGCGCGCTGGGTGCTGGCCGTGCCCGAAAATTCGCCGGTGAAAACGGTGAAAGATCTGCAAGGGAAACGGATCGCCACGGAAGTCGTTCATCTGACCCGCCGGTATCTCCGCCAGCACAAGGTGAAGGCGGACGTGGAGTTTTCCTGGGGCGCGACCGAATTCAAAGCGCACGAATTGGTGGATGCGATCGTCGAATTGACCGAGACCGGATCGTCCCTGCGCGCGAACCGCCTGCGGATCGTGGATACCCTGCTCTCCTCGACTCCCCGGCTGATCGCCAACCGTCAGGCCTGGAAAAACTCGTGGAAGCGCTCGAAGATCGAGAATCTCGCGCTGTTGCTCAAGGGCGCGCTGGAAGCGGAGGCCAAGGTCGGCCTGAAGATGAATATCGCTCAGAAAAACCTGAGCCGCCTGCTGTCCACTCTCCCCAGTTTGCGCAATCCGACACTCTCGAATCTCAGCCAGGCAGGCTGGGTGGCGGTGGAAACGATCATCGACGAGCATGTGGTGCGCGATTTGATCCCCAAACTGAAGGAAGCTGGGGCGGAAGGGATTATCGAATATCCATTGAACAAAGTGGTGTACTAGGCCAGATTAGCAATCTTTACTCGGAAGCGATAACTATGGGTTCACTGAAGAAGCGCCGGAAAGCGAAAATCAACAAGCATAAGCGCCGCAAGCAATTGCGAGCCAACCGGCACAAAAAGCGCACCTGGCAAAAGTAGCCGGCGCGGCTGCCTCATTTTCCTTACGTTCCAGCGCAACCGGTTCGCGCCGGTTGCGCTGCTGTTTCGTGCCCGGATGCTCCAATGGCGGAGGGCCGCTCGTGGCGGCACCCGGTTGGAGATCTGTTTTCGAATCGGGCGGACGTCCGGCGGAAAGTTTTTTCCCTGAGCCGTTCTCCGGCACTGGACAGGCTGCGCAAGTGCGGCTAGGAGAGGGCCTTGTCGAAATGTCACCGAGACCGAGCCATCAGCAACGCACCCTGGGCAGCCTGATCTTTCTCAGCCGCTGGCTGCAGGCGCCGCTTTACCTGGGCCTGATCGTCGCCCAAGGGGTCTACGTGTTCCGCTTCATGATGGAGCTTTGGCACCTGCTCCAATCCGCCGCAGGCATGAAGGAGGCCGAAGTGATGCTCATCGTGCTGGGCCTGATCGATGTGGTCATGATCGCGAACCTGCTCATCATGGTCATCATCGGGGGATACGAAACCTTCGTTTCGCGGCTCAATCTGCAAGACCATCCGGATCAACCGGAATGGCTCTCTCATGTGAATGCCGGCGTCCTCAAAGTCAAGCTCGCCACGGCCTTGATCGGCATCTCCTCCATCCACCTGCTCAAGACCTTTATCGACGTGAAACAGCATGCCGAGCGGGAAGTGTTTTGGCAGGTCATCATCCACGTCACGTTCGTGGTCTCAGCCTTGATCCTGGCCTGGATCGAGAGGCTCGTGCTGGCGGCGCCGGGCCACTCCCGGCGTGGCGAAGCTTCGGCGGAAGTGCCACCTTAGCCGGTTACTTGACCTCAAGCTTCAAGTTGAAGCGGTCGAGCGTCGCGCCCTCGGCGCTGGCCAGGTCCGAAATCGCTTTGTTGTAATTGGCCAGGGCGCTCAATTCTTCGAACTTCCGCTGAGTGAGGTCGCGCTGCGCCTGCAAAACCAGGAAGCTGGTGCTCTTGCCGTTCTCGTACTTCTTCTGCTCGGCCGAAAGCGCATCCAAGGCGTAAAGCCGCGCCTGGCGGGAGGCCTCGACCTGCTGGTACTGGCTCTGCACGGTGCGGATCGCATTATCGATCTCGGTCATGATGGCCTGTTCGAGCTGCTTGTACTGGAGCAGGAATTGCTGGCGGGTCGCGGCCGCGGCCTTGTAGCTGTTGCGCGCGGCGCGATTGCCGAGCGGAACGGTCAGCACCGCGCCGAACGAGTAACGCGGATTCTCATTGGAACCGAGCGCGCGCAGGGCGCGTTCGTAGGAGCGATTCGGCAGCTCTTCCAATCCGGCCTGGCCGTAGGTGCCGCGCAGGTCGAGCGCGGGCCACATCTGGTTCTTGCGGAACTTGAGCGCAATGTCCTGTTCCTCGAGGGTGTACTTGAGCTGCATCAGATCCGGACGCATGGTCAGGCCGCGATTCCAGCTTTCCGGCAGGCTCGTTGAGGCGGGCAGCGCCACCAGCGTCTCGACCGGATCCAGCACGATATTGGTCCAATTCGCAAAATCCTGCGTGACCAGGTTCTTCAGGTTGTTCAACTGCAACGCATACGATTGCTCGGATTGCAGCAGCGTTGCGCGCACACGGGCGACTTCCGATTCCGCCTGCTTCTCATCGAGCGGCGCCAGCGCGCCGAACTCGACCTTCATCTTGTTCTCGCGCAGCAACTGGCTCGCGTATTGCAGCGCCGTTTGCTGCACTTTGATATTCTCGCGCGCGGAGATCAGATCGTAATAGACCACCTCGACCTGCGAGATGGTGTCCACCAATTGCTGGCGCAGCGCCCATTCCGAACCCTTGAGCCGCTTCTTGTTGATCTGGATCGTGGCGCGCGATTGGTCGATCCAGAAATCGCGGAGGATCGGCTGCACCATCGTGAGGCCCAACTCGCTCGAATACTGCTCTCCGCCGCCGGGGGTGAACTGTTGGCGGCTCAGGCCGACATCGACCCCATAGTTCAAGCCGGTGGGCAGGTAGCCGCTCACCCCGGGCCCAAGCGCTCCGCTGAAGCTATCGACCTCCACCTCGCTCGAGGGCGAACGGAGGAACGTATCCGGATCGAGCCGGCCGGGGCTCGAGCGGAAGCTGTGGTTGGCGCCCAACTGCAGCGCCGGTTCATACACGCCATACGAGCCGCGCAGATTGAAATCGGCGATGTCCGGATCGAACCGGCTGATCTGGATGGAATAATTGTTCTGCAACGCCATCTCGACCACCTGCTGGAGCGTGACGGATTGCACCGTCATGGCGCTGCCGAGGAGAGACGTGGTGGGGGCATTGTGCGTGCCCTGGCCGGTCAGGACGCCGTTGGTCACGACAAGACTCGAGGCGGGCAAGGCTGGCGCAGGAACGGGAGCGGCGGGCGTGCTGCCCGCAGGCGCGAGAGCGGGTTGGTCCTGAGCGATCGACGTGAGAAGCCCTGCCACCATGGGCAGCGCGGCTGTGTGCATTAAACGCATTGGCAAAACGAGCATGCTCCTTCCGGGTAAATCCGTCGAGCAAAACCGGCCCGCGGCCTTCCCTGCATGCATCGCAGGGGATGACACGAGAGCCACCCCGAAAGTTTCGCCCGAACTATCGACCGCGCGCGATTGATTGGCTCACGGCCCTTTCGGCAGGCGGCGCACCTGCCCGTCCAGGCTCGATCCATCCCGCCGGTACAGCTCATACGTCTGCTCCTGGCTGAGCGCATCGCCCGGCTTGAGTTCACGCAACGGCCCGAGAAGTTCGAGTTCGACGTACGCGAGAGGGTCGCTATTCGTGTAGATTTCGGCGCTGCTGCCCTGGTCGGGATACACCGCATCGGCCAAGCGCGGCATGGAGACCCGCACGATCCACTTCGAATCGCCCCAAATCAAGGCCCCGGCATCCGTCCCAATTTTGGAACTCTCCTTGGGCGACCGCGTGGCGGTGAGAAAACCGCCCTCGATTCTGAGATTTGCGAGCGGATGGTCCGATTGTTTGTTATACCAATTCGGAAAGATCGACTTTTGCGGCAAGGGGACATACATCCGCTCCGGGTCTTTCAACTGCGTGATAATCCACACCGCCGCCGTCACCGGGCTGCCGTCCCGTTTGTGATATATCGTGCGGATGCGCATGATCGGAGCCGAAGGGTCCAGCTCGATCAAGCGCTCGGCCTCGATCCCAAAATGGGGATCGCGGGGATTGCGCAGGATAATCTTCGTCCCGGACACCTCGGCTCGCGCCGCCATGGCATCGAAGGCAGCCGGCGGCGGCCAGGCCCGTCGGGCAACTCTTGCCCAGTCCGCTTGCGGAGCAGGCCATGTTTTGTCCCCGCCGAAATTGACCCACTCCCTGGCCTCGGGATCGGCGGGTTTGCCATCGAGAACCCGGTTTTCCCAAAAAGGGCCGTCGCTTTCTCCCGCGAAGCGGAATTGCATGACTCGCCCCACCGCCGGCACAACCACGGCTTCGACCCGTCCATTGGAGATCGTAAATGCTTGATCCCACCCATGATACGCGCCCGTCGTGATCTTCACCTCTGCTTGAAGCCTCCCCCACCCTCCCGGCAGGAGGACCCAGCTTAAACAGGCCAAAAAAAGCGGACGGCACCGGAGTTTCATTGGCCGGGTATAGGCCGGATGCGCCAGGCTGGCAAATAAAAGTTGGCCCCACTCTTGCTGCTCTCATTCTTGAACACCGCCACTGGAGAAAGGCGCGAACCTATGACCGAGAATAAGAGCCAGAATGGAAGCCGGGAAGGACGTCCTCGCGATCCACAATTTGCCTTCCGGCGCATCTCGGATCGGGAACTCTATCAGCCCTCCCAAGCCCTCCTCTCCGAGATCAAACGCGTCTGCTTTCGCATCCGTTCCGAACACCTTGGCCGGAACCGCGCCTGACCCAAACGGGCCTTTCCCGAACCTTACTGGTTTCCCAATTCTCGAAGGTATTCGAAGGAGAATAGCCCTGTGCTGTGCCCATCCCCCCAAATCGGGCAGATGGCATACCCGCCGATGTTCTGCAATCGGACCAGCTTGAAGGCCGCCGGGGTCAAAGGTTTATCGGGCGCTTTGTAAAGATTGCCCATCACGTCCATCTCTCCCTTGCAGCCGGCACAGGGACAGTGGCGGCGCATCGCTTCGAGGGTAAAGAAGGTTTCTGAGCCATCGTCCCACTTGATGGCGAGTTCGTTGCCGACCTCTTGGATATCGATAGGCCGCATGGAACCTCAGGCTGCCGCCCGCGGGCCGGAAGGGGCGGCCGGGCTCGCCACCGGATCGTAATCCAGATTCGGCGCGAGCCATCGTTCCATTTCCGCCTGGGTCATCCCCTTGCGCTTGGCGTAATCCTCGACTTGATCCCGCCCGACCTTGCCTACCGCAAAGTACCGGGAGGATGGGTGTGCAAAATACCATCCGCTCACGCTGCTGGCCGGCCACATCGCGCAGCTTTCGGTCAGCTTGATTCCGGTGTGCCGCTCCACTTGAAGCAATTCCCACAAGGTGCGCTTCTCGGTGTGATCGGGGCAGGCGGGGTAACCGGGAGCCGGACGGATGCCGCGATACTTCTCCTCGATCAGGTCTGCATTCGAGAGTTTTTCGGCCTGGCCGTACCCCCAATCCTCGCGCGCTTGCTTGTGGAGACATTCGGCGAACGCTTCCGCGAGCCGGTCGGCCACGGCTTTCGTCATGATCGACTGGTAGTCGTCATGCTGCGCCTCAAAAACTCGGCAGAGTTCATCGACGCCCACGCCCGTCGTTACCGCGAATACCCCCATATAGTCGGCGGCGCCCGAGCTTTTCGGCGCCACGAAATCGGCGAGGCAGAAATTGTGTTCTCCCGCCGCCTTGCTCATCTGCTGCCGCAACATGTGGAGCGTGGCCACGGGCTTCGAGCGAGTTTCGTCCGCGTAGACTTCGATGTCGTCCCCGACACTATTGGCCGGGAAGAAACCGTACAGCCCATGCGCCGTGAGCAAACGTTGCGCCATGATCCTCTGCAGCAGCTTCTGCGCATCCTCGAAGAGTTCTCGGGCCTTCGTGCCCACGGTCTTGTCCTCCAGAATGGCCGGATAGCGGCCCCGCAGCTCCCACGCGTGAAAGAACGGCGACCAATCGATGAACGGCACGATCCGATCCAGCGGATAGTTGCGGAGCGGGCGCACCCCGAGGAACGAGGGCTTGGCGATCGCGCCCTCGCCCCACGGCAGCGACATCGCGCGCGTGCGCGCGTCGGCGATCGGGAGGCGCGGCGTCGTGACCCGCGTGTTGGCATGCGCCTGCCGAAGCTTTTCCTGCTCCTGCTTGGTGTTGCGGGAGAACTCGATTTTCATCACCGGGTTTAGCAACGAACTGACGACCCCGACCGCGCGCGATGCATCCAGCACATGCACGACCGGCTGCTCGTAACTCGGCGCGATCTTCACCGCCGTGTGCGCCTTGCTCGTGGTGGCGCCGCCGATCAACAACGGAATATCCAGCCCGTTGCGCTGCATCTCGCGGGCGACGTGCGTCATCTCTTCGAGCGAGGGCGTGATCAATCCGCTCAGGCCGATGATATCGGCTTTCTTCTCGCGTGCGGCCTCGAGAATTTTCTCGCACGACACCATCACGCCGAGATCGATAATCTCGTAATTGTTACATCCGAGCACCACCCCGACGATATTCTTGCCGATGTCGTGGACATCGCCTTTGACCGTGGCCATCACGATGCGGCCCTGCGCCTGATGATTGCCCGAGATGCGTTTCTCCTCTTCCATGAACGGAAGCAGGTACGCCACCGCCTTCTTCATCACGCGGGCGCTCTTCACGACCTGCGGAAGAAACATTTTGCCCGCGCCGAAAAGATCGCCCACCACGTTCATGCCGGCCATGAGCGGGCCTTCGATCACTAAAAGCGGCCGGCCGAGTTTTTGCCGTGCTTCCTCGGTATCTTGATCGATGTAATCGACAATCCCCTTGACCAAGGCGTGGCTCAAGCGTGCTTCCACCGTGCCGTTGCGCCACTCTTCTTGCGCCACTTCGGTCTTGTCCTTCTTCTTGAGCTTCTTCTCGAATTTGATGAGCCGCTCCGTAGAGTCTGGACGGCGATTCAGCAGCACGTCCTCGACCAATTCCATAAGGTC
>CAYZKY010000106.1:2523-22692 GCA_964478815.1 uncultured Verrucomicrobiota bacterium | reverse complement strand
CCTTCGTGCCCGCGAAGCCGAGGTCGTCCAGGAGGTCTTCGGCCGCCATTTCCAGATCAAGCTGCAATACGAGGACGCTTCCAAACTTTTCCTGAAAAATCTCCGCGACGTCACCGACCCCGAGCGCAAGCGCAAGATTATCGGCAAGACCTTCATCCAGGTCTTCGAAGCCGCCACCAAACGCGCCGGCCAGGCGAAGTTTCTCGCGCAAGGCACGCTCTATCCGGACATCATCGAATCCGTGCCCATCGCCGGCAACCCCGCCGCCATGATCAAGAGCCACCACAATGTCGGTGGACTTCCCAAGCGGATGAAATTCGCGCTCCTCGAACCGCTGAAGTGCCTTTTCAAGGATGAGGTCCGCCAGCTCGGTCTCGAGCTGGGCCTCCCCAAGGAAATCGTCATGCGCCAGCCTTTCCCCGGCCCCGGCCTCGCGGTCCGCATCCTTGGCGCCCTCACGGCCTCGCGCCTCGAAATCCTCCGCAAGGCCGACGCCATCGTGGTCGAGGAAATGAAACAGACCGGCTGGTACTACACCATCTGGCAGAGCTTCGCCGTCCTCCTGCCCATCCGCAGCGTCGGCGTTATGGGCGACGAACGCACCTACGACTACACCATCGCTCTCCGCGTCGTCGAATCCCAGGACGGCATGACCGCCGATTGGGTCAAGCTCCCTTACGAGATCCTCGAAAAACTTTCCTCCCGCATCATTAACGAGGTCAAGGGCGTCAACCGTGTCTGCCTCGACATCAGCAGCAAACCGCCCGCGACCATCGAGTGGGAGTAGTGCGCGGCCGAGCTTCGCGGAGCTAGCGCAACGCATCGCGACCTGGTTCGAGCAGAACGGCCGCGATCTCCCCTGGCGGCGCACTCTCGATCCCTATGCCATCTGGGTTTCGGAGATCATGCTCCAGCAAACCCAGGTCAAGACCGTGATCCCCTATTGGGAGCGGTGGATGACGCAATTCCCCACGCTCCACGCCCTCAGCGCCGCCTCCGAAAGCTCCGTCCTCAAGGCCTGGGAAGGCCTCGGCTACTATTCCCGCGCCCGCAATCTCCACCGCGCCGCCCGCGCAATCGTCGCGGGTCCCGGCGGCCAGTTTCCGGCCGAGTACGACGCCATCCTCGCCCTGCCCGGTATCGGACGCTACACCGCCGGTGCCATCGCCAGCATGGCGTTCGGCCAGCACCGCCCGATTCTCGATGGCAATGTCGCCCGCGTCCTTTCCCGCCTCTTCGCCGTGCGCGGCTCTCCCAAGGCCGGCCCCACCCTCAAACGCCTCTGGTCGCTCAGCGCCTCGCTGGTCGAAGCCGTGGAGCACTCGCGCGGAACCCTCCGCATCTCCTCCCTCAACCAGGGCCTCATGGAACTCGGAGCCCTCGTCTGCACCCCGCGCGCGCCGCAGTGCCCGGCTTGCCCCGTCCTCCCGCATTGCGAGGCCGCTCGGCGCGGTCAAGTAGCCAAATTCCCAGCGGCCTCTCCCAAAAAGCTCGTCCGCCCGCGCCTCAGCTACAGCTACCTTCTGATCTCCGGTGATCGCGTCCTCGTCCGCCAGCGCCCCGCTGGCCAGCAAAACGCCGGCCTCTGGGAATTCCCGACCGTCGAAATTCCCGACCCCGCCCACCCCTCCCACGGCCCCCTTGCCAAGCTCCCCCTCCAGCCCTTCCACACCCTTCGCCACACCATCACCACCCACCGCATCACCCTCCAGGCCTGGCGCGCCGCCGTCCCATCCGCCGCCCGCCCCCGCCTCGCCCGCCAACTCTCCGCCCAATGGCTCCCCCTCGCCTCCCTCACCCCCCTCCCATTCTCCAGCGCCCAGTCCAAACTCCGGGCGCAGTTATTGAATTCGCCGCCAGCGCCGTGATCTTAAAATGATGGACGCTTCTTCGCGCCAAGTTCCAATCGTCGCACATGGTCCGAACCGTCATTGAACAACCTGTCTGGGCAGCGTATTCTTGATTTCATGCCGATGACCCTGGAACAAATCGTCGAGGAAGCACGCCAATGGCCACCCGAACAAGTCGGCGAACTCGTCGGGCGGCTCACCGACGAACTGCATGCCCGCGCGCCCGAAATCGAGGCGGCGTGGGATCGAGAGATCGACCGGCGGATGACCGAAATCCGGACGGGAAAGGTTAAAGGCATTCCGGCCGCCCAGGTCTTCGCCGAGATAGACGAACTGCTGCGCCATTGAAGGCCGTCGTGTATCATCCCCAGGCGCGGGAGGAGTACGCGGCTGCCGTCCAGTATTACGCGAACCTTCGCGAGGAACTCGGCGAACAATTGCACGCGGAAGTCCAGCGCGTGCTGGATACCATCGCTGGCGATCCACAACGCTACCCTTCCATCCGCGCGCAAGTCCGTCGGGCCTTTACCCGAAGATTTCCTTACGCCATCGTGTATGCCGACCTGCCGGACACCGTCTGGATTGTCGCGGTCATGCACTGCAAGCGCCTGCCTGACTACTGGAAAAATCGCTTGAGCGGAGAGCCCGACCGATGACGTCCGTTCTGATCGGATACCTGCCGAAGCGGATTACGCTCCGCCCCGATTGGCTCAAGGCACCGCAAGTCGCAGAGATTTGCAGTGTCTCGGATTGTATAGCTTCTCCTCCCTGCGGTTGGATCGACCGCTGGCTCCACAACGATTTGTTCGTTTACGATGCCCCGGAGCTGGCATGGAAAGTCGTGCCTGATCTGGAGCGAGCCGCTCATAAGCTCTACGGCTATCGCCTGTTTCCAGTGGAATTCAGGGGAGAGCGACAACAACCGTTCGACGTACCTCCGCTGACGGTCGAGCCCATGTCCCCAGAATTCGAACTGCTCGGATACGACATGGTCTCCCGGAGCCTCGGCACCACCTTCGAGTGTTCACCCCTTTCGTGCAACCACCTGGCGGAAACGATTCCGACCAATCAATACTGCTTGGTCAACGACGCTGACACGGCTTTTCGGTTAGCCTCAATGTTCGAAGGGCAACAACCCGAGCCCGGCCCGTACTTCGTCGTGGAAGTCTGGCGTGCTCGGGTTGGTCATTCTGGTGTGGATCGCTAGCGCGGCGTGTCTACTTTTCCCGCCGCCTGCCCCTTCTCGTCCCACCATCGTCCCGCCATCCAACCCGATCATCCCATCACCAAACCCCCGTCATCCCGCCAATCCCACTTTGAGATTTTGGCGTGTCCCACCTCGTCACAGTCTGCTTAAATTGTTTTCTATTCGCTCTCACCGGCCCCTTCATCGGCCGATAAATGCCCCCAAAACCCCCGTAATGCCCCTTCCTGCCCCCATTTCGCCGTGCATCCGCCCGCCTGAACTGGCACCCTCGGCCAGTGGGGATTCGGCCTGAAGATTTCGAGAAGATGCGCCGCCGGTTGAGCGGTGCGGCCGCCCGTGCCCCGGTGCCGAAGTCACCGACCATGAATGGCTCCGCCCGCTCGCGCCATGAGATCGTCCTCGGGGTCGACCCCTCCCTGCGCGGCACCGGTTACGGAATCATCCGGCTCGCCCAGCCCCAGGCCCAGGTTCTGGCTCAAGGCACCATCCGCTGCCCGGCGGGCTGGGAGCGCACCCGCTGTCTCGGCCGGATCGCCGAAGTCCTCCGCGCCGAGATCAAGCGCTTCAGCCCTGCCGTTTGCGTCGTCGAGGGTCTGTTTTACGCCCAAAACCTGAAGACCGCCCTGATCATGGGCGAAGCCCGGGGAGCCAGCCTGGCCGCCGTGGCGGAGGCCGGCCTCGAGGTCTACGAGCTGGCCACCCGCAAGGTGAAGCTCGCCATCGTCGGCTACGGCGGCGCGCAGAAACTGGCCGTTGCCAAGATGGTGCAGCGCCTGCTCGGCCTGGCCGAACCCCCCGAACCGGACGCCGCTGATGCCCTGGCCCTGGCCCTCGCCTTCGCCCAGGAAACCGGCCGCCACAACATCAGCCCTCCTAAGCGAATCTAACGAATCTAACCTGTGATCGCCTACCTTCACGGCCGCGTCGTCGAAATCCTCCCCACCCAGGTCACCCTGGATGTCCAGGGAGTCGGCTACGACATCCTCATCCCGCTCTCCTCCTACGACAAACTTCCCCCGCCCGGCAGCGAGGTGAAGCTCCTCACCCACCTCGCCATCCGCGAGGATGCTCACGTCCTCTACGGCTTCATGACTGCCCAGGAGCGCGAACTCTTCCGCATGCTGATCCACACCGTCAGCGGCATCGGCCCGAAGATCGCCCTCAATGTCCTCAGCGGCATGAACCCCACCGCCTTCCGCGGCGCCGTCGCCAATGGCGATGTCAAGGCGCTCTCCCAGATCAGCGGCGTCGGCAAGAAGACCGCCGAACGAATTGTCGTCGAATTGCGCGACAAGGTCGGCCAGGCCGGCGCTTGGGAAGCCAGCAGCGCCCAGCGCGGCCTCTCCCCCGAGGACCAGAAACTGAACGACGCCGTCCTCGCCTTGATCGCCCTCGGCTTCAAGCAGCTCGAGGCGCACGATGCCATCAAAGCCGCCGTGGCCAAGCTCGGCCCGTCCGCCGGAGCCGACGACCTCGTCCGCGCCAGCCTGCGGCGGTGACTGTGCTGAACATCCGCGCCCCTCCCAGCGTCTAAGTCCGTTACTATGAATCGAATCTTTGCCGTGGCCGTGTTGTGGGCTGGGATGGCGCTGACCGTCTCGGGCGCAGAGCTGAAAGTGGGCGATGCGGCTCCGGACTTCAAACTCCAGGGCAGCGATGGCAAGACCTACGCCTTGAGCGATTTCAAGGGCAAGAAGCCCGTGGTGCTCGCCTGGTTCCCCAAGGCCTTCACCCCCGGTTGCACCGCCGAGTGCAAGGACATGCGCGAGCAGGGCGATCTCCTGCGCAAGACCGGCGCGGCCTACTTCACCGCCAGCGTGGACGACGCCGAGACCAACAAGAAATTCGCCGAATCCCTCATGCTCGATTACCCGATCCTGTCCGACCCTGCCAAGGAGACCGCCAAGGCGTACGGCGTCCTCAACGAACGCGGCATGGCCACCCGCTGGACGTTCTACATCGGCAAGGACGGCAAAATCTCCCACATCGACAAGCAAGTCAAAACCGCCCAGCACGGCGCCGACATCGCCGCCAAGCTCAAGGAACTCGGCGCTGCCAAATAGGCGAGGGGAACCAGCGGCTGCTCGCCAAGTCCGTCGGGGGCGTCGATGAAACTATTCCCATCCATTAGCACGCGGGTGCGAGGCGGAATGGCGTCCAGCGTCATTGCTCGTAGCAGTCGGCCTCCAGGCTGCGTTGCAAATCGGCGCGGGAGATGAGGAATCCCGGCGCGGCCGGGAGCCGGCGCAATCCTGCTTCGGAGGCCGCTGCGGGAGCTTCCCCAGCGTCCGGAGCTTCCGGGAGGATCGTCAGCAAGGCGGCGGCTTTGTCGGGAAGCTGCTCTGCGCCGCGCGCCCGCACCTGTCCGCGCTCCAGATCGACCTCGACGGTTCGCAATATCATATCCCGACGTTAGCACCTCGTTTTCTCCGGGCCAGCCACCCGGAGGCCAAACCCTGCGCGCATGGGGCTGGGCTGGTGGGACGGAAATCCCGGTTGACCCTGCGCCATTTCCCGCGAAAATTGGCTGATGTCGACTGAGTTGGCCAAAGCGAGGATGACCCCGGCGCGGTTGTTGGCGGAGATGGCCGAGTTGAGTGTCCGCCAATTGGATCGGGTGATCGAAGGCGCTTCTCGGATTCGCTTCGAACGGCACAAAGCCCTCCTTCCGGCCCGCGAATCGGAGTTGCTGCGAACCGTCAATCGTGGTTTGGACGCCGAACGGCAGATTCGACTCGACCATCTTCAAGCGAAGCTGCGCGAAGAGAAAATCACCTCCCGCGAACGCGCCCAGTTGCTCCGGTTGACCGAAACCTTGGAAAAACTCGCGGCCGAGCGGTTGGAAGCATTGATCGAATTAGCGGCCCTTCGGCAGACCTCCGTTCCGAAACTGATGGAGGAACTCGGCTTGCCCGAAAGCTCTCATGTCTGAGCGCCCGGATCCGCGCACGCGCCGCTGGGTTGCCGAGCGAGCCGGGTTTCGCTGCGAATATTCCCTCACACCCTCTGGATTGGCGCCCTCGCCCTTCGCAGCCGAGCATATCGTCCCTCGCAGCAAGGGAGGCGGCAACTCTGCCGCAAATTTGGCGTTCGCCTGTCAGGGTTGCAATGGCCACAAATCGGCGCGCACGACGGCTCTTGATCCAGTCACGCTTCAAACCGTCGCGCTATTTCACCCCCGTCGGCAGGGTTGGAAAGCCCACTTTCAATGGGTGGACGGCGGGATGCGAATCGAGGGTGTGAGTCCGATTGGACGAGCCACCGTGACGTCGTTGCAACTGAATCGAGCAGGCTTGGTCAATCTTCGCCGCCTGCTCATTGTGGCCAAAATTCATCCGCTCTCCTAAACGTCAATCGCCGATTGTTTGTGCCGTATCGCTCAGCGCCAGCCGGGGTGCATTTTCGGGAGTGTAGGGGTTCTCGGCGAAGGCGCGGCGGGCCAGTTCGGCGCGCCATTGGTCGGCCATTTGCAAAACGGCGGCGAGATCAAGCCGTTCGTGATGGGCGGGATACTGGCCGAGGTTTTTCTGGGCGAGCCCGAAGAGGGCATCGGCTGGCTTGAGCCGGTTTTTCTGGAGATGCACGAAGGCGCCCGCGAGTTGGATGAGGCCCTTGTAGAATAGGTCGTTGGCCCGGCCGCGCTGGGCCAGCCATAGCTCCTCCAGCACATCGTGCGCTTCGTAAAAGAGCTGCTGGTTGAAGCACTCGAAATACCCCAGATAATGCGCGTCCAGCTCCTGCCCCTGGCAATGCGCGATCATCGCAGCGATCTTGGCGCTCTTGTGGCTCACCCGTCCACGCTAGGAGTCCGTGGAAAAACTACAACCGTCCATTTTGCGACAGGGCCGGCGCGCTTCGAACGAGGGCTGGATCGAGATGCGCCCAAGCATTCCATGCTCCCGCGCCCGGCGATTGCCAATCGGGCCTCGCCGGGCCATGCTGGCTTGCATGTCAGCCGGTCATGGTTCGAATTCAGTCGATCCCGAAATCCTCGGCGCGTTCGCTTGCGCCATGCATGCCGACGATGTGGGCGGCGTCCGCCGGATTCTCGGCGAACACCGGCATTTGCGTCCTCTATTGAACGAGCCCATCGGCCCGTTCGATTCTCCCGCGATTCTCGGCGTTCGCAGCGTCGCGATGCTCGAGGCTCTTCTCGAAGCCGGGGCCGACATCCAGGCCCGCAGCCGCTGGTGGGCGGGCGGGTTCGGCTTGCTTGACTCCGCTTCGCCCGAACTGGCGGAGGCCGCGCTCGCTCGCGGTGCCCGGCTCGATGTCCACTCGGCCGCCCGCCTCGGCAAGCTCGACGAACTGCGCCGCATGATCTTGGCCGATCCCGCCCTCGTTCACGCCCGGGGTGGCGACGGCCAGACGCCGCTGCACTTCGCCAGCCGCGTCGATATCGCCGACTTCCTGCTCGAAAACGGAGCTGATCCCAACGCCCGCGATGTCGATCACGATTCGACGCCCGCGCAATACATGATTCGCGATCGCCAGGAGATCGCCCGCCACCTGATTGCGCGCGGCGCCAAGGCCGACTTGTTCATGGCGGCCGCGCTTGGCGATCTCGCTCTCACTCGCCGCCTGTTGCAGGAGAATCCGGATTCCATCCGGCTCCGCGTTGACGAAACCTCCTTCCCGAAGCGCTCGGCCAAACAAGGCGGCACCATTTACCAATGGACGCTCGGCTGGCACGTCTCGCCGCATCAAGTTGCGCGCGAGTTCGGCCGCGCTGAGGTGTTCGAATTCCTGATGGCCCAGAGCCCGCCGGAAGTTCGCCTCACCGACGCCTGCTGGATCGGCGACGAAGCGCTCGTGGCTCGCATCGCGCAGGCCCATCCCGACGCGGCGGCGCGCCTGGATGAAACCAGCCGGCGTCAGATCGCGCATGCCGCGCGCAATAACAACCTCTCCGCCGTCCGCCTCATGCTCGAAGCCGGCTGGCCCATCGATGCCCGTGGCCAGCATCAAGGCACGCCGCTCCATTGGGCTTCCTGGCATGGCAACGCCGCGATGGTCGAATTGCTCCTGCGCCGCCAGCCTCCCCTCGAACTGCCGGATGCCGATTTCCGCGCGCCCCCCATCGGCTGGGCCATGCACGGTTCCGAAAATGGCTGGCAGCGCCAGCAAGGCGACTACGGGCGCACCGTCCAGTTGCTGCTTCAGGCCGGCGCCCGCCGCCCCGCCGCCATCTCCGGCAGCGCCGCCGTCCGCGAAGCCCTCGCGCGTTAAGGGGAGGAGCAGTATTCGTTTGCCCGGGCAGGAGGCCGACCTTAGCATCCGCCTCAAACGATGGCTCAACCTGACCAATCTCAAGCGACCGCCACCCGTGCCGATGGCCGGACCGCCCACCAACTTCGCCCGATCCGTTTCCAGAACGGCATCGCCCCCTATGCCACGGGTTCCACCCTCATCGAATGGGGCCAGACGCGCGTGATTTGCGGCGTCACTATCGAGGAATCCGTCCCGCGCTGGATGAAGGAGCAGGCCGTGACCGGCGGCTGGATTACCGCCGAATACTCGATGCTCCCCTATTCCACGCTGCAACGAAAGCAGCGCGATATCAGCAAAGGGAAAATCGATGGCCGATCCCAGGAAATCCAGCGCCTGATCGGCCGCGCCATGCGCTCCGCGGTCGATTTGGAGAAGGTCGGCTCGCGCACGATCTGGATCGATTGCGATGTCTTGCAGGCCGACGGCGGCACCCGCACCGCCGCCATCACCGGCAGCTTCGTCGCCCTCCAGCTTGCCCTTCGCAAACTCCAGGCCGAAGGTAAAATCGCCGAAGACCCCATCGCCAATGCCGTTGCCGCCGTCAGCGTCGGCGTGGTGCAGGGAGCCCCCTTGCTCGACCTCTGCTACACGGAAGACGTCGCCGCCGCCGTCGATATGAATCTGGTCATGACCAGCCGTGGCGAATTCATCGAACTGCAAGGCACCGGCGAAGAATCCACCTTCACCGAGGCCCAGCTCGCCGGGATGCTCTCCCTCGGCCGCCACGGAATCCAGAGTTTGGTTGCCCTCCAGGCGCAAGCCGTCGCCCAAGGTTAACGGACTCCGACGGTATGGAAAACCCCACCCGGCTTTATCTCCTCCGCCACGGCGAAGTCGAAGCCAGCTACCACCGCGTCTTCGGCGGGCGGATCGACATGGAGCTTTCGCCGCGCGGCCACGAGCAGGTCCAGGCCCTCGCCGACTACTTTCACCGCCATCCCCCGCACGTCATGTACGCCAGCCCCATGAAGCGCGTGCGCCAAACCCTCGCCCCGCTGGCCAAGCAGACCGGCCTCGAACCGATCATCATCCCCGGCCTCCGCGAAGTCGATTTCGGCGATTGGACCGGGCTGAGTTGGGAGCAGGTCCAGGAGCGCTTCAATGTCAGCGCCTTCGAATGGTGCCAGCAGCTCGAAGCCGGTGCCATCACGGGCGCCGAGCCCATGCCCGCCTATCGCGGCCGCGTGCAGGAAGCCCTCGAACGCATCCAGCGCGATTCCCCCTGCAAGGAGATCGCCGTCGTGTGCCACGGCGGCGTCATCCGCATGATTCTCGCCATCCTCCTCGATATCCCCTTCGCCAAGACCGGCTCCCTCGACATCGAATACGCCAGCATCACCAAGGTCAGAATTCGCCCGAACAAGCTCGATGTCGAACTCCTCAACTTCTCCCCGTGGAAGGATCTCTAAGAGTCTGGTGAAAACGGAAAAGATAACCCGCCTCTCTGTCGAGACCACCCCTGAAGGCGAAGACGCCATCGCCGCCCTCCTCGAGCGCTTCTTCGGCGAAACCCCTTCCATCTATGCGAACGTCGAGAGCGGTACCAGCACCGTCACCATTTATGGCCGCACGGCCGCCCCGGCCTGGCGCGCCCGGCGTCCCGCGCTCGCGCACGAACTGGTTGCCGTCCGAAATTGCGGCCTCGATCTCGGCCCGGCTACCGTCACCATCCGGGCCGTCCCCCGCGAGGATTGGTCCGAGAACTGGAAGAAGTTTTTCAAGACGATCCAGGTCGGTTCCGCCCTCATGGTCAAGCCGAGCTGGAGCCGCCAAAAGCCCAAACCCGGCCAGGCCGTCGTCGTGCTCGATCCGGGTCTCAGCTTCGGCACCGGCCAGCACGCCACCACTTCCTTCTGCCTGAAGGAACTCGTCCGTCTTCGCCAGAAGAGCCAGCGCCCTCTCTCCATGCTCGATGCCGGCTGCGGTTCCGGCATCCTCGCCATCTCGGCGGCCAAGCTCGGCTACCGCGGCATCGCCGCCTTCGATTTCGATCCTATCTCCGTCCGCGTCGCCCGCGAAAACATCCGCTCCAACCGCGTCGCTCCCCGCATCGCCCTCTCCCGCCGCGATCTCACCCGCCTCCCTTCCGCCAGCCGCCAGCGCTACGACGTCATCTGCGCCAACCTCATCTCCAACCTTCTCATCGACCACCGCGAGACCCTTCTCGCCCGCCTTGCCCCCGGCGGCACCCTCGTCCTCGCCGGCATTCTTCAAAAGGAATACCACCTCGTCCGCGCCGCCTGCGAAGCCGCCGGCCTCCGCCAAACCCGCACCGCCCTCGAGCGCGAATGGCAATCCGGCTCCTTCGTCCGCGTTGAAACCGCCGCAGCCTGAAGGAAGCGGAACCGGCCTCAAGCGGGTGCCATCCCCGCAATGCTTCTTCCTTACTCTCCCAGTGGTGCCGAACCACGAGCAGGGTGCCAGTAGCGCAGAATTTCGAAGCTTCCTTGCGGTTCGTTCACGCGATAAAAGATGATATAGGGCTGGGCGACGATTCGGCGGATGCCAGGGCGGGGCGGATGCGGGCGGCCCAACCAAGGGAACTGCGACAGGATCGAAACCCGGTCGATCAACTTGTTTCCAAGCCGCAACGCGGCGTATGGGTTATCGCGCGCCACATGACGAACCACCAGGCGAAGATCGTCGAGCGCCTGCGGCGAAAACGTTATTGTCCAGCCCATGACTGGACCAGACGGCGCACTTCCTCGACCGGTGTCCCCCGGCCCTGGTCCATGTCCCGTACCGCTTCATTCAAGGAACGAAGTAACTCCATTTCTTCTTCCGCGAGCAGCGGCGGCATAGAGTGAGACTCCATCCAGGCTCCGAGAGCGTGTCGCTCCGCGGCGGGCAGCCGGGTGACGGCATCCTGGATTTCCTGTAGTGTGCTCACGGGCGGAAATATAAGACCGGATGGCCCACTGGCAAGTCTGCCGTCGAGGCAGCGCCTCGTTTACTGGCCATTCCACTCACGGTTGATTGCCCTTGCCGCCCTTTCCATCCACCCCAAGCTTGCTTCGCCCCGCCCGCCGCCGAAACTCCTCGCATGAACGACGAATTGGCCGAACGCCTCGCTCGCCTTGAATCCACCATTGCCCACCTCGAGCACCTCACCGAACGCCTCAACGAGATCGTCACCGAACAGGCCCGCGAACTCGCCCAGCTCAAAAAGAAACTCCAGGGCCAATCCCACACCCTCGAAACCCTCGAGCTCGAACGCATCCGTTCCACCAACCCCAAACCGCCCCACTACCAATGACCTGGGGCGGGGGAGCCAGCCTCTACCGAGGAATGGCCGAAACGGCCAGTTGCCAGCTCGTCACAGCCCGGCTCGCCGGCCAGCGTCCGCTTGCATTTTGCGGTGGAAGTGCTATCGGTTTACTCGCGCAGCCTAAGCGGGCGTCACTTCCTTGATGCCAGCGCGGGGGAACCAAATTCCCTGTGTCGCGTGAGCGATGCGGGGACGGGGCGTAGAATCGCTGGTAACAGCGGTTCGGGTCACTTTCAAGACCCAGCCCGTCAGCTAACCTCGTCGGCCCTTGGAAGGGCGGCCCTCTGGCCCGCGAAGTTCGCGGGCGTCACGGTCTCCCCACGAAGATATCCGGCTTGGACGGAGCGTTGCGCCCGTCAGCTCAACGCCGGACCTGTTGGTGCTGAGATGAAAGATTCCTTGACCGTGTTCGTCCGTCGGATTGCCGCGTGGTTGACCCATCTCGATTCCATTCGGCTCCTGCTCCTCGGTTACACGTCCTATATCGTTCTGGGCTGGCTGGTGCTCTGTCTGCCCATCGCGCATCAGGCATCTGGGCTGAAACCCCTCGACCATTTGTTCATGGCGGCATCGGCCGTCTCGACCACCGGACTTACGACCATCAGCACCGCGGATTCGTATAATGCTTTGGGGGAGTTCACGCTGCTGCTGCTCATCCAGTTTGGCGGGCTGGGTTACATGACCTTGAGTTCATTCACGATGCTCGCCCTGGTCGGGCAACTCTCGCCGTTGCGCCAGCGGATGAGTTCTACTTCCTTAAGCCTGCCGCAAGGCTTTGAAGTCCGGGCGTTTCTGCGCGTCATCGTCGGCTTTACCCTCGCCATCGAGATCATCGGCGCGCTGGCGCTGTATCCCGTCTTCGTGCGGCACGCCGCGCCTCACCCGGTCTGGCAAGCGGTGTTCCACAGCGTCAGCGCATTCTGCACGGCGGGCTTTGGCTTGTTTAACGACAGCTTCGAATCCTACCGCGACGATGTCTGGCTCAATGTCGTCATCACCGTCCTGAGCTATCTCGGTGCGATCGGTTTCATCGTGCTGCACGATGTGTGGAAAAGCATCCGGCACCTGAAGCCGCACATCACCCTCACGTCGAAGGTCATTCTCGCGAGCACAATGTGGATCAGCGCCGTCGGCACGGTGCTGTTCGCGCTGAACGAACCGGCGGTGCAGGATCTCCCCGCCCTCCAACGCTGGATGGCTTCGCTATTCCAGGTGATGACCGCGAGCACCACCGTCGGCTTCAATACGATTCCTATTGGGGGGCTTTCGGCCAGCTCCCTGTTTCTCATCACCGTCGTCATGGTCATCGGCGCGTCGCCCTCCGGCACGGGCGGCGGGTTGAAAACGACGACCTTCACCGCGCTTTGGGCCATGATGATGAGTGTGGCCCGGCGGCGGGATCGCACGACGTTCCTCGGCCGCGAGATACCGGAGGCACGCCTGCGCGCGGCGGTGGCGACGATGATGTTTTACGGCCTCACGCTGGCCGCGGGCGCCTACGCCCTGGCGCTGGTCGAGAAGTCTCCGCTGCCCGACCAGATCTTCGAATGCGCGTCGGCCCTCGGCACCGTCGGTTTGAGCCGTGGCATCACCGGCAGCCTCACGCCGCTTGGCAAGCTCATCATCATCGCGCTCATGTTCTTGGGCCGCGTTGGGCCGGTCGTCTTGGGCATGGCCTTTTTCCAGACCGCGCCCGCTCCGGCCCCGCCGATGGCCAGGGAGGATGTCGCGATTTGAACGGAGATTTCGCGCTGCGGCTGGCCGGAGCCAAGGCCAGCAGAGTTATCGGAATCGAGTGGTGGCCGCCGGGACTACAAGCTGGCCGCCCGTCGCGCATTCAGGCCAGGCATCCGGAAGAATGGTTTGGTGGCGCGTTCGTCGGTGATGAATTACTCGACTCGGGCGTCCAATGCCGCGGCGACATGCACGGAGTCGAGCGCGCCGAGGGCGTGACGACATCCGTAGTCGAGCGCTTTTACCATCAAAGCTTCGTCGGCTGGAACCCACTCGTTTACTCGTTCAAAGTAGGTGTTGTAGAACTCAATCTCGTCAAATTTCTTGAATGCCGTAGGTTTAGGCAGAACCTCCAGCTTGATCGCACTCGTCGAAATGAAATGGCGCTCAGGATCCTCGATCAGGGCAATGACCTTGGCGGCCTCGGTTCCAGTTCCTCGGAAGGCCTTGATGAGCGCGCAACTGTCCAGAAACGTCCTGGTCCTCGGCATGGGGCTCAATCATGGTCAACAGATCGTCGCTCCAACTCGTCCGCGATTTCCCTGTCACTGTACAAACGACCTCCTTCTGCGATGTATTTCTGGCGCAACCCCCACAGCTTGCGCCCAAGCTCGGTCTTGGGAACGAATCCTTCCTTGGGCGCAGCCCGCACCTTCGATTTCACGCCACGTTCCAATTTATCCTCGAGGGCGGCATTCATGACCTAAAGTCTATCCCGGAAGCTGGATGCGTCAATCTCCCCGCTCTGCGCGCGGCGGCTCGACCTTGTTTTCTTGCCTATTCTGGCAGGTCGACTCAGCCTTGCGGGATCAGACCTCGCTTCGTTGCAACGGATGACTGCCAAACAGGTGATGTGGCTGCTTCGCATAGGGCTTCCAACGGTCGCCTTTGCGATTTCGCTTCTCTGCGGCCGGAGCATAGCGGGTAGTTTCGGCATCCTTGCCGGCACCGCTCTTATCATCGTGCTTTCCGCCGGTGGCGCGCTTGGCTGGGTCGGCCTTCCGTTTATGCCCATCGCCGAGATTTATTCCCCCAACGCCGAAAAGCGGTTGCTCGAATCAGACACTCAGCTCTTCCTCTTTCTTAGCATCCCAGCCACCCTGGCTGCCGTCGCGTTGCTTTCGTTGCCTCGCTAACTCTCGTGGGAGCATCTCACGTCAAACATGCGAAATATCCGAGGTGGAGAGCACACTTTCCCTGCGTTTTGACGGGTCCTAACCGCCTTCCCCGATCTCGCGCAGCTCGCGCTTGAAGTCTCGTGTGGGTTCGCCATAACCGCGGCGGCGTTCCGCCAGGGCGGGCGCGATGATTTCCGCGCTCGGATCCATCTCTCGCCCGAAAATGAGCGGCCACAGCCGCCGGCAATTATTGGCCAGATCGTGTCCTTGCTCCTCGTCGAAGCTGGGTCGAAACAAGTCCACCGCCAGTTGCAGCTCGCGGATCAGTTCGGCCTCGGTGGGGTTGCCGGTCTTCGCGATCACCGTGCGGAACGCCAGCAAGTCCTTCTCCTCCAGCCGGTGCAGCTTGGCGATCAGGATATCGATTGGGTGCGGAAAATAGAAGGTGCAGTGGCCGTACCGCAGGGTTCGTTGCCGCGAGGGCCAGCGCGGGCTGGTGCGGAAATCAAGGCCGGAGCAAACCTGAATATGAAAATAGGATTGATCGCCGTGCAGTCCCGCCTCGCGCACGAACGGCTCCAAATCCTCCGCGTCGCAGAAAAGATCAACATCGCCGCTCAGCAAGAGCGGTTCGATCATGATCTGGAGCGGGGCCGATTCGAAGAGGGTAATCTCGAACGAACGATCCTTCGGCAAGGTCTCCGCCAGCTTCAGGATCGCCCGGCCCGCTGGCGTCTCGAGATCAATCGTGTCTGTCCATGAGGCGGTAACCATTCTTTTGTGCCGTCGTAAAGGACACCGCCTGACCCACCAGCCGGTTGGTCACGCCCGGATCCTGCGCGAAGCGCACCGCCAGCCGCCGGTCCCGCGCCGTCAGTGCCCCGCGCTCCTTCCGCAGCAAAATCCGCGCGGCGATCCGGGCCCGCCTCCAGTACGGATCCATCAAGTATCGCTTCACCGGCGGCAACACGCTCGCAGTCATCGCTTCTCCCAACTATTCCCCGAACCTTCCCCCGGTGCAATGCGAACCGGCTCCCATCCCCCTGCTGCTGGGGAGCACAGCCGTCCCGGCTGTCCCGGCGGGCGTCCCGCCCGTCGGCCTCGGATGCCAGAAACGCCACTACTCCCAACCGGCTCAGTCAACATTTCCCCTCGATTTCTCCAACTTCACCTTGTGCCTCCACCCAACCTGCGCGACCTTCCATACATGACTGCGAAGCACGTTTCGTGGTCATCCGGATCGTCTCCGAACAGCAGTCCCGGCCCGCCGTGCCTCCTGTTCCGACTCGTCTTCGGATGCCCCACGATCCTTCTGCCCCAGGGAGCTTTCCCTCCCTGCGCTCCCGCCTGCCCCGATGTCGGCCGCCCGCTCGGCCAAACCCCAGCCCCCGTCCACTCCTTCCACTCCTTCCACTCCGCCCAAGATGCCGGAGGAGACAAACCGTTTCCCATCCCTCCCAACCGGCTCCCACAAAAAAGTGGGGGGGGTGCCTGCCCAACCCCGAATTCCAACCGGCCCAGTCTACATTTCCTCCGCCTCGCTCTCAAAAAACAGGGGGGAGTGCCCTACCCGGCGCAGCCGCCACGCCCCCGAGTCAACAATTCTCCCCTCTGCCACCAAAAAAGTGGGGGGGGGGTGCCCGGTCGATCCGGCCATCCCCGTTCGGAACTCCACTTTCGGAAGGTCTCGCCCAACCCAGCTTCCTGCGTGCCTCCAAAAAATAGGGGGGGGGGTGCCCCAAAATGTTTACTCGGCCCTGCTCCCGGCGCTTCGGCCGAGAACTGCCGTCGGCGGGGATTCGGATTTCCTGCCCGGCTCCATTCCACTATCATCGCCCGCACATGATGAACGGTGGATTGGAACTGGTGGCTCCGAAAATCCGGCCCGCGCTCGACCCCGATTTCCGGCCGGCGGCCTTGGCGCATCGCCGCGTCCGGCAGGAAGTGGCGGCGGCGGGCGGCGGTGTGCCGGTCGGGATTGCCCTCGAACAAGCCGACGGCTCGACTTTTCGCTTCGAAATCCAGGTTCTGCCCTCGAACCATCCCCAGGCCGCCGGGAATTTCCGCCTCGTCGAGCGCTGGCTGAAGTTCCTCCTTTGGTCGCGCGGCGGGTTTCGCGTCCATTTCTCCGGCCCGGAGGATCTCTGCCGCCGGTTGCAGGCCCATTATCGCGATACCCCCCCCGGCCGGTTCGATGCCGAGATCATGGGCGGCCGCATCTACGAACGCCCCTTCGAGATCGTGCCTGCCCGGGACTTGCCCCCGGCGCGCGAAAGCAGCGCCCCGCTCGGCCGTCACTTGGATGGCTGCCGCATCGGCTTCGACCTCGGCGGCAGCGACCGCAAGGTCGCCGCCGTGATCGATGGCCAGGCCGTCTTCAGCGAAGAGATTGTCTGGAATCCCATCCCGGAGAAAGATCCCCAATGGCACTTCGACCAGATCGACGATTCGCTGAAGCGCGCCGCCGCGCATCTGCCCCGCGTCGATGCCATCGGCGGCAGCGCCGCCGGAGTCTACGTCAACAACCGGGTCAAGGTCGCCTCGCTCTTTCGCGGCGTCCCGCCGGACCTGTTCCAAAGCCGGGTCAAGGACCTGTTCCTCGAATTGCGGCGCAAATGGAACGTGCCGTTCGAAGTCGCGAACGATGGCGAAGTCACGGCCCTCGCCGGCTCGATGGCGTTGGGCAAGAACGCCGTCTTCGGCCTCGCCTTTGGGACCAGCACCGCGGCCGGTTACGTCACGCCGGAGGGCGGTATCACCACCTGGCTCAACGAGCTGGCCTTCGCCCCCATCGATTACCAGCCCGGCGCCCCGGTGGACGAGTGGTCCGGCGACTACGGCTGCGGAGTGCAATACTTCTCCCAGCAATGCGTCGGCCGGCTCCTGCCCGCCGCCGGGATCGCCGTCGATCCCAGCCTGCCGCTGCCGGAGAAGCTCAAGCACCTCCAGCACCTGATGGAGCAGGGGGACGAACGGGCCCGGAAGATTTACGAGACCATCGGCGTCTACCTCGGTTACGCCATGGCCCATTACGCCGATTTCTACCGCATCGAGCATGTCCTCCTCCTCGGCCGCGTCACCACCGGGCGCGGCGCGGATATCATTCTGCACCAGGCCCGCGAGGTCCTGTGCCTCGAGTTCCCGGAACTCGCCAGCCAGCTCGAATTCCACGTCCCGGACGAAAAACAGAAGCGCCACGGCCAGGCTATCGCCGCCGCCAGCCTGCCCAACCTCAATACTCGCTGACCCGCCCCGCCATGAATCCCTATCGTGATTTTGTTTCCGCCTACGCCCGCGACTATGCCTCCGCCCAGCGCACGCCGATGGGCGGCTTCAGCCCGCTCGCCCAGCCCGCCGTCGCGCTTGATGCGCCGAATGTCCTCATCTTCTCGCCGCATCCTGATGATGAATGCATCATCGGGGCCCTGCCCTTGCGGCTCCTCCGGCAATCCGGTATGCGCGTCATCAACGTGGCCGTGACCCAGGGCAGCAAGAAAGAGCGCCAGGCCGAACGCTGGGCTGAACTGCAACGAGCCTGCGAATTCATCGGGTTCGAACTCATCCAGACTCGCGACGGCGGCCTTGAACGCGTCAATGCGAAGACCCGCGGTCAGGACCCCAAATTCTGGGCTGAGTCCGTGGGCATCATCCGCGATATCCTGGCCCGCACCCGTCCCAGGATCATCTTCTTCCCCCACGAGCAGGATTGGAATAGCAGCCACATCGGCACCCACTGGCTCGTCCGCGACGCACTGGCTGCCTTGGGAGCCTCTTCCGCGTGCTATGCCGTCGAGACCGAATTCTGGGGGCAGAACAACCAGCCGAACCTCATGGTCGAGTCTACCGCCGGGGAGGTCGCCGACCTCGTGGCCGGCACCTCGTTTCATGTCGGGGAGGTCACGCGCAATCCCTTCCATCTTTTCCTTCCGGCGTGGATGCAGGACAACGTCCGCCGCGGCAGCGAACTCGTCGGCGGCCAGGGCGAAGCCGCTCCCCAATGGCTCTTCGCCACCCTCTACCGCCTCCGCCGCTGGGATGGTTCGGCCCTGCAAGAGGTATTCCCGAAAGGCAAACTGCTGGCTTCGAACGATGCTCCTGAAAGCTGCTTTCCGTAGCAAGGGATCGCTGTCCAAAGCAGGGATGAAAGGTGCGGCAGACCGCAAAGGGCGATTGTAAAACTGGGGCTGGCGGAGTACGGTCGGAGATCGATCCATGAAAAACCTTGCCTGGACTGCGTTCTTGATTGGTGGAGCCACTGTGCTGTCGGAGTCCGTTTTCGCCGCAGGCTTCCGGCACGAGACGGTGGATGACAAGATTGCGATCGGCTACGGACTGGCGATCGCGGATGTGAATGGGGACAGGAAGCCGGACATCCTGCTGGTCGATAAGGCGGAGGTGGTTTGGTACGAGAATCCATCGTGGAAAAAGCACGCCATCGCCGAGAAGCTGACGGCGATCGACCATGTGTGCATCGCGGCGCAGGACATCGATGGCGACGGCAAGGCCGAGATCGCCATCGGAGCGGGTTGGAACCCAGGAGACACGGTGAACAGCGGCGCGGTCTTCTTTCTTTCGCCGCCCGCGGACCGGACGCAGAAGTGGCCGCCGGTCACGCTGCATCACGAGCCGACGGTGCATCGGATGTGGTGGGTGAAGGATGGCAGCGGGAAGTATGACTTGGTCGTTTCGCCGCTGCACGGCCGGGGCAATCGCAATGGGGCAGGGGAGGGAGTGCGCTTGCTGCAATACACGGTGCCGGGAGATCGTTCCGCTTCCTGGAGCACTTCGCTGATCGAGGGGACGATGCACATGACCCACAATCTCGATCCCGTGCAATGGGACGACGATCCGGCGCAGGAGCTGCTTTATGGCGGCAAGGAAGGGGTGCTGCTGCTCGACCGGGCTGGGGAAACGTGGAAGAGCACCCAATTGGTGGGCGCGGAGGGGAACAACGGGTTTGCGGGGGCAGGGGAGGTGCGCGCGGGCCGCCTCGGCGGCGAGCGGATTATCGCCACGATCGAACCGATGCATGGCACGAACGCGGTGGTTTATACCCAGCCGGCGCCCGGGGCGAAGTTTTGGACGCGCCGGGTTCTCGATGCGTCTCTTTCGGACGGGCACGCCGTGGCTTGCGGGGATCTCAAGGGAGTCGGTTCGGACCAGATTGTGGCCGGCTGGCGGGGCAAGAATGCCCAAGGAAAGGTCGGCCTCAAAATCTTCACCGCCAAAGGAACTTCCGGCACGGAGTGGGATCAGGAAGTGCTGGACGACAACACGATGGCTTGCGAGGACTTGAAACTCGCGGATCTGGATGGAGATGGCGATCTCGACGTCATTGCGGCGGGGCGTGCCACGAAGAACGTGAAGGTATACTGGAACTCTCTCCGGTAATTCCGCCTCGTGCCCGTTCGGGGAGCGGGCCTTCTCCAAAAAAATCGGGCGATACCTGAAGTATCGCCCGATTCGCGAAGTTGTTTTCGAAGCCGCGCTTAGCCGGCCAGCGGCTGTTCCTCGACGGGCAGCGGTTCCTCTTCGATGAGCGGCGCCTCGACGAGCGCCTTGACGGCGATCCGGCGGTGGATATCGAAACCAGTTCCGGCCGGGATGATGTGGCCCATGATGACGTTCTCCTTGAAGCCGCGGAGGGAGTCCACTTTCCCCATCGTAGCGGCCTCGGTGAGGACACGGGTCGTCTCCTGGAACGACGCGGCCGACAGCCAC
>CAYZKY010000106.1:0-2513 GCA_964478815.1 uncultured Verrucomicrobiota bacterium | reverse complement strand
GGCCGCCGAGATGAACGAACGCGTCTGGAGCGAGGCCTTGGTGATGCCGAGCAGCACCGGCTGCGCTTCGGCCGGTTTGCCGCCGACCTTGTCGACGCGCTCGTTCTCGCGCTCGAAGGCGATCTTGTCGATCTGTTCGCCCCAGAGGAAGCTGGTGTCGCCGGGCTCGGTGATGCGCACCTTGCGGAGCATCTGCCGGACGATGATTTCGATGTGTTTGTCGTTAATCGTCACGCCCTGGAGGCGGTAGACTTCCTGCACCTCGTTGACCAAGTGTTCCTGCAACTCCTGCGGCCCGCAGACGTCGAGAATCTCGTGCGGCACGACCGGGCCTTCCGTGAGCTGCTGGCCCTTCTTGACGAAGTCGCCTTTGAACACGATCACATGTTTGCCGATCGGGATCAGGTGCTCCTCTTCGAGGCTGGTCTGCGGATCCTTGATGAGAATCGAGCGCTTGCCGCGCACGGTGGGGCCGAAGTCGACGACGCCGTCGATTTTCGAGATTTCCGCGGCATCCTTCGGACGGCGGGCTTCGAACAGTTCGGCAACACGCGGCAGACCGCCCGTGATGTCCTTGGTCTTGGCGCTCTTGCGCGGCGTCTTGGCCATCAGCGTGCCGGCGACGATCTTGTCCCCTTCGGCGACGACGATGTGCGCGCCGGACGGAATCGGGTAATTGGCGAGCGGATCGCCCTTGTCGTCCACGATGACGATCTGCGGATGGAGGTCCTCCTTGTGTTCGATGACGACCATGGCCTCCTGGGCGGTCGTTTCGTCCACTTCCTGTTTCATCGTGACGCCTTCGATGATGTCGTGGAACTGAACATGTCCGGCTTTTTCGGAAAGAATCGGCACGTTGTACGGGTCCCACTGGACGAAGGTTTCGCCCTTCTTGACGGGCTTGCCGTTCTTCACGGAGATGACGGAGCCGATGACGATCGTGTGGGTTTCCAGCTCGCGGCCATCCTCGGCGAGGATGGCGATGGAGCCGTTTTTATTGAGCACGATGTTGCTGCCGTCCTCGAGTTCCACGAGGCGGAGTTCGTTGTAATGCAAGACGCCGTCGTGCTTGGCCTTGATTTGCGGCTGCTTGAAGACCTGCGAGGCCGTTCCGCCGATGTGGAACGTGCGCATCGTCAACTGCGTGCCGGGCTCGCCGATGGATTGCGCGGCGATGATGCCGACCGCTTCGCCCAGCTTGACCGGCGCGCCGGTGGCCAGGTTGCGCCCGTAGCAGGCGATGCAAACGCCCTGCTTGCTTTCGCAAGTGAGCACGGAGCGGATGCGCACGCGCTCGACGCCGGCCTTTTCGATATCCTTCGCCTTGATCTCGTCGATTTCCGCCCCGGCCTTGCATAGCTTCTTTTTCGGCTCGTTCGGGTCGGGGATATCCTCGGCGCTGAACCGGCCGACCAGGCGCTCGCTGAGGCGGACGACTTCGTCTTCGCCTTCGTAGATGGCTTGAACCAAGATGCCGTTGTTCGTGCCGCAGTCGTTTTCGCGAATGATGACGTCCTGGGCCACATCGACCAGTTTGCGGGTCATGTAGCCGGAGTCGGCGGTCTTGAGCGCGGTATCGGCGAGACCTTTGCGCGCGCCGTGCGTCGAGATGAAGTATTCGAGCACGGTGAGGCCCTCGCGGAAGTTCGAGAGAATCGGCTTTTCGATGATGTCGCCGCTCGGCTTGGCCATGAGGCCGCGCACACCGGCCAACTGGCGAACCTGCTGCCGGTTGCCGCGCGCGCCGGAATCGACCATGAGCCAGACGGGGTTGTACTCCCGCTTGCCCTGATTGTGCTCCAGCGTGCGGAGCATGACGTTCGCGATCTGGTCGGTGCAATGCGTCCAGATGTCGATCACCTTGTTGTAGCGCTCGCCGAGGGTCAGCACACCCTTGCGATATTGCTTTTCGACATCCGCGATCTGGCGTTGCGCGCTCTCGATCTCATGCGTTTTCTCCTTCGGAATAATCATGTCGTCGATCCCGATGGAGACGCCGGCCTTGGTGGCTTCCTGGAAGCCGAGTTCCTTGAGCTTGTCCAGGGTCACGACCGTGCGGTCGTGTCCGCAGTGCTTGTAGCAATTCCAGATCAGATCGCCGATCTGCGATTTGCCGACAACCTTGTTCGGGAAACCGAGTTCGAGCGGCCAGATTTCGCTGAAGATGACACGGCCGACGGTCGTTTCGAGAATCTTCTTCTCCGCATCGCCGTATACGGTCTTGCGGCCGAAATCGGGATTCGCGATCCGGACGCGGTCGTGGGTGCGGAGGACGCCTTCAGCATGGGCGAAGAGCACCTCCTGCTTCGAACCGAGGAGCATCGGCTTGGACTCCGGCTGATGACCGACTTGGCGCGGATTGGCCGTGAGGTAATAGCAGCCCAGGGTGATATCCTGGGTGGGCGTCATGATCGGCTTGCCGCTCGACGGGCTGAAGATGTTGTGCGTGGCCATCATGAGGAGGCGCGCTTCCATCTGGGCCTCGACCGAGAGGGGAACGTGGACGGCCATCT
>CAYZKY010000105.1:0-22754 GCA_964478815.1 uncultured Verrucomicrobiota bacterium | reverse complement strand
GTGAAGGGCGGGTCATTTTGGGCGCAGGAAGTCCTATTTACGCGGGTTTCGTGAGAGTGGGCGCACTCGCTAAGCGGTGGCAGGATGGGGAGCGCCGGGAGGGGGGTGGTTGGGGCGATTGGGGCATGGGACAACTCTCCGAGGCTCTTCCCGGAGGAAGGGACACGGCGGTTGGGCGGGGTCGCGCGGCGGGGAATCGGAACAAGAGGCGCGAGGGGTTCGCGTCTGTTGTTCGGAATCGATCCGGGCGACCGCGAGTTTTGGGTCGCAGTCATGGGGTTATGGTAGCGCAGGGGAGATGGGCGGGCAAGGGAAAGTGGTTTTTTAAACACAGAGCACACCGAGTTCACGGAGGGAAGAAAAACCGGATCATGGGGCGCCCCGTGCCACCAAGCTATTCACGGAGTTGATATGAGGATGGGCGGGACGGGCGGCAAAAATGGGGGGCGGGAAGGGGCATTACGGGCTGCGGAGGTTTAACCACGGAGACACGGAGACACGGAGGGGGCAAGACGGATTTGGGGTGGTGGAATGGGTGGAATATGCGGAATTACGGGGGTTTTAAGGCCCCCCTGCGGCGGTTTTGATTCAACCCCTTCGGGGTAGGGAATTTGTGGGGGAGCGACCTGGGGTAGCCCCGCAGACGGGGCAACCCCAGGCTGAAGGATGGAACTCCGTTGGAGTTCGCGGATGGGCGGCGGGAAGCGGAAGGAATGGTTAAGCCGAGGGAGACGCCGTGGGATTGGGCGAGGCCGGCGAGTTTGGCTTGGGCTTGGGTGGGGGTGTCGCCCAGTTTGGTGAGGAGATGGCGATAGTTGTTGAAGGCGGTGTTCAGATGCGGATGCGGGTGGCCGGTGGCGCGGGTGAAGTAGAGGGTGATTTCCAGCGCCCGTCGCATGAGAAGCTCGGCGTCGGGCAGGCGGAAGAGGTTGTTTCGCCCCGTTGGGGCTTGGGACGTTGGGGGGGCGGAACCCAAGGCGGTGCTCCCGTTGGTCGCTTTGCCTTGGGCTAGCTTGTGATGGGCCTTTGGCCCACAGATGGCTGCGCGAGATGGGCGGATCTTTTGAGACTAGCAGCCTTGACTGAGAGTATTAACAACACATAGGGTACAGAGAAAGTCAAGCGGTACATAAGAAGAATGGATGCACCCACGGTGATCAGGAATTCGCCAAGGAAATTATCCGTATTTATGAAATTCCATTTGAGCATCGCCCGGAGCTACCTCCCACTTATGAAGCGATCTACGCATCACCATGCTCGCGGTCAGCGACATGCCGATTCGCTGCTCGATAATTTTAGGAATTTTTGGCTTTGTGCGCTGCTCTTGTCGGTGATTTCGCCGAAAGTCATGGATGCAGCCGAGCGAACACACGCAATCGTGTCACCGAACGGTTCCGAAAACAAGTTTGGAAATGTTGCGTCAGGGTTTGATGGCCGATTTCAACAGATCTATGCGAATACGGAGTTTGCTTCCGCGCCAAGCGATCTAATTACCATTACGGGGGTAGCTTTTCGCTGGGACGAAAACATAACCTCGAGTGAGGTAGTGCTCCCATACCTCCGGATTCGAATTGGAACATTCACCAAGCCATTCATGGCGTTTGTGCAGATCATAGACTTCAACGTTGCAGACGATTACCGAATCGTTTACTCGGCTGAAAACGTGCCTATGAAAGTGCGACCGGCTGTTTCCGTCGATGATTTCAGCGTAAAATTCGTTTTTAACGAACCATTTTACTACGACCGACGAAATGGACATATTTTGTTAGGATTAGATGCAATTCGTCCGCCAAATTTCACGGGAGGGCTCGGATTCGACGTGGAGAATTCCAATGCCCTGCAGGCTCGAGTCAGATCACTTGCGTCTCCGGGTTTGATTCCGTACTCGTTTGGAGGCCTCGTAACTCAGTTTCAATACACCGCCATCCCTGAGCCACGGTCGGCTACTCTTTTCGTCGTCACGGGGATGTTCATCCTTCTGTTTAGGACACGAAGGAAGCATGGCGGATGAGACTGCTCTACCCGGTTTTAGGAGGCGATGCCAGGGATGTGCTGATTCGGCGATACCGCGTTGAATGCGAGTAACGTTTTCACCCAGTTCGCTGAGTCTCACGCAACAGGGTAAGGCAAACAATGACGTCCGAACGATGCGCTGACGCAGTTCAAGAGAGATGCACCGCGGTTTCTGAAAGAACGGCGGTGGCCCATGATCCGGGTCAATCAGCTAAGGGTGAGCAGTAGTATCGTTGGGCGATGCATAACGAGGCGGATGTGAAGCTCCGCCGCGCACAGCTATCCGCGCGAGGGTTTGATTCGCGGCAACGTATGATTAAGCGGCTTTTTGAGATGAGGGTCATCAGGAATGAAGCGTGAAAGGATCGACTGCCCGCGACGGAAAGCCCAACGCGCTCCGTAAAACGGGATGAGCAGCGCCGCAAGACTCAAAGGAAGGGCGATCAGAAGAAACCAAGCAGAGTCGTTCCACGCGCGCAAACGCTCGTAAACCCCAAGGCGGAAGGCAAGGGAAACGAGAAAGCCGAAGACGATGACGGCAGCGAGCACTGACACCAGCGTGCAAAGATGACGATACTGCCGCCGCAAAACGAAGCAGGCGATAGCGATCCATAGCCCGCTGTAAGCCAGCATGGAGGACAACACAAAAAGCCAGACCGTGGCCGAATGAACGTCCCGATTGGACGACGCAAACACAATGCCCTCGACCAGCGTGTAAATGCCGTAGCCACCGAATCCACTGACCACCAACCAGCGCAGCGCCGTTTTCGTGTTTGGATTCATGAAACGTGTCGAGCGGCGTGAGGATTCAGGAAACCGGTTCGCGGGGGGGCGGGGGGATGGCAAGTGCTTGCGCACAGCAATCCATGCGATGGCCGAGTTCGCGGCAATGCATCGCGAGGCGGGGCGTGGGTTTCATTTTTCCAGAATCATCTGCCCGAGTGATTGCTCCAACTCGGCAATACGCTCGTCGGGCAGCAGTTCGAAATCGAGCAAACGACCGAAAAAGCGAGTTGCCGACGCATCCAACCGCTGGCGCATCTCCCGGATCTCCGAATCTTTCGTGCTGCGTGTGGTGCGAGTGTTTGCATCCACCCATTTCGGTGAATCAGGATGCTCGCGCAAATATTCCTCCGTGCCCTGCTTCATCCGCTGGTAACGGTCGTAGTAGCCGTCGAGCAATTCACGGCAACGGCGAATTTCTGCGGCCCAGAAATCCGCGTTGGCGGCATAGCCGGCAAGTCGATGCGCCGCCAATGGCGCCGCATGCTCAAGGACTCGCAGAAGCGATTCTGTCTGTTCTATAACGTATGACATAGTGTGAGGTGAGAACGCCACTTATCGATCCAGAGACCCGGCCTGCGGGATGCGTGGATGGGGAGTGCGCACGCACGGCCACCTAAGCGAGAAGTGTTCTCGGCAGCGATGGTTAGGCTGTTTGTGTAAGGAGTGCATAAGCCTGCTCAGTAATGAACGTGCAACACGATAGACGTCGCGCTTCCGGGAAGCAAGTTCGTGTTCCGTGATGGGTGCGGTCGGAGATGGCGATCCTTGTCGGAAGCACATGGTGCGGGGAATGAAGTTCCAACGAGACGGGCGGGCTGAAGCCAGAAGCGACTGGCCAATGGGGTGGGAGTTGTGTCGCCCCGATGGGGCTTGGGGTTTTGGTAGGGCCGGGACCCAGGGCAGCGCTCCCGTCGGGCGCTTGCCCTGGGCTAGCTTGTGATGGGCCTTTGGCCCGAGGAAGGCTGGGCGAGTAGGGCGAGGCGTGCTCTCCCCGGAAGGGGATTGGCCCGCAGGTTTATCGAACCTGGTTGGTTCTCAGGCGGGGAGGAAGCCGAGGGGGGGCGAGGCGCTGGCCAGGTTGTAGAAGTTGTGGATGTTCGGGAAGATGAGGGGCAGGTCGGTTCGGGAGACGCCGAGCCAGAGGGCGAGTTCGGCGAAGAAGGCATCGACGCTGGTGGTGGGGATGAACCGGCCGCGGCCGGTATCGAGGGGATTGATCTCCGGGCCGGAATCGCCATTGACGGCGAGGGAGGGGTATTGGCCGTAGATGCGCCGGCCGAGGACGCTGCCGCCGAGGACGATCTGGTGGCCGCCCCAGGCGTGGTCGGAACCGCGGCCATTGCTGGTGAGCGTGCGGCCGAAATCGGAGGCGGTGAAGAGGACGACTTGTTTCTCGACGCCGAGAATCTGGAGGGCGTTGGAGAAGGCTCCAAGGGCTGCGCTGAGTTCCGGGAGCATCATGTCCTGGCCGGAGAGGACTTCGCTGTGGTGATCCCAGCCGGTCCATTGGACGAAGAAGGTCTGACGCGAAACGCCGAGGCCGGCCCGGCCCTGAATGGTGCGCGCGACCATCGCAAGTTGTTCGCCGAGACGCGAGTCGGGAAACGCGGCCGTTTCCGGCAGCGGTTGAGCGGTCGCTTGCGAGAAGAGGGCGTAGGCATCGATGGCCGCGCGCGTTCGCTTCACGAGAGTCTGGTCGAGCAGATTCGCATAGGTTTGGGCGAGCTGGCTGTCGATGGCGGCGCTGATGGCCTGGCGGAGCGCGGCGTTATCGGCGCTATTGAAGAGCGGATCGTAGGCGTTCAGCGCCACCGGGCCGTCCTGGCGAATGGCGTATTCGGCGACGGTGCGGCCGGTCTGCCAGGCGTTGCCGCCGTCGAGCGAGATGTTCATCGGAACGGTCTGGCGCGCATTCAAGTCCTGCAACAGATCGGCCATCCGGCCCGCCCAGCCGGTGCCGCTCCGCGAATGGGGGACGCCGGTTTGCCATTGCTCGGCCTGGTCGGAATGCGAATACAGCCCCAGCGGCAGGCGCTTCATGGCGCGCGAGACTTGCGTGCGATTCTGCACGGGCTCGACGAGCGTGCCGACATTGGCGACGAACGCGGCCTGGCCCTGCTCGAACAACTGAGCCAGCTCGGGCATGCGGTGATGCACGCCGAACGCGGGGAGGCCGGCGGGATGGATCTCGAGGAGTTGCTCCGGCGGCAAGGCGAGGTTCGAGCGGGAGGCGCGATAGGCCGCGTAGGCCGACGCCTCGCGCGGCACGAGCATGTTGAAGGAATCGTTGCCGCCGCCGAGCATGACGCAGACGACGGCGCGGTACTCGCTGGCCGGGGCGTTGGCGGCATTGGCCAGCGTGCCGCTCAGGCGCAGGCCGAGCAGGGTGTTCAGCAACGGCAGCACGCTCACTCCGGCGCAACTGGCTTCTCCCAAAAATTGACGGCGCGAAATCGGTGTCTTCATCATTCCCCTAGAGTGAGTGCCAAAAGAAATTTCCGAAATACCTTGATCTTTTGGGCGCAGGCGTCGTGGCTCGTCGGTTACAGATCGCAGGGATATGCGCCCTCCTCGCGCCTCGCCTGCGACCAAAATCTCGGCGGTCTTTCTGGAAATTACTTTTGGCATTCACTCTATTTGATCACGGCGAAATCCGGCGAAGTCACGATCAGGTAGATCGCCACTCGCAAGTAGTCCCGATGCCAATGCCAGCTCGGACGCGGCACGCGTTCGAGCGTTTCGCGAATTATCTGGAATTGCTCCTTGCTCAAGCGCCCGCCGGTGAGCGCCATGTCCAGCCGCCGCAGCAGCGGATCGGGATCGAACGGCGCGACATTCGGCACATCCTGATTGACCTGCGCGGCCGGGACGACCATCGCCAGCTCCTGCGTAAGATTGAGGCGCACGCTGTAGTCGCGCCGCCCGCTGCCCCAGCGATGGAGATCGCCGAGAATGGCGTTCCAGTAATGGTTGGGCGCGGCCACGGCGGTGCTGGCGTTGATAATCTGGAATTCGGGCGCGACCAGGCCCGCATCCGCGACCGGCCCCGCCGGGCTGTGCGCCGGCTGGAAGAAGTTGAACACGCTCGGCGCGCGGAAGGGATCCTGCAGATGATCCAGCGTGAACTGATCGAGCACGTAGTGGCCGGAGGTGGAAGCCGCGTTGAAGGCTCGCGCGAAATTCGCAAACTTGAGCAAGGGCTCGCGCAGTTTGCCGAAGATGGGGTTCGACAGGGCCGACGGATCGCGCGCTTCGGCATCGAGGAGGATCGCGCGCAAGACCGCCTTCAAGTCGCCCCGCACCCCGGCGCCATTGTTCGCAAAGGCCGCGGCGACGCGCGCGACATACTCCGGGCGCGGGTTCGAAGTGACGAACCGCTGGATCAGTTGCCGCCCGATGAACGGCCCCACGTTGGGATGGTGAAACAAGTTCGAGACGGCGGCCTGGACATCCGCCATTCCGGCGAGCCCCTGATGGCCGGGGCTGGCCGTCCGCGCCGGGAGCTGCAGGCCGCCGAGCAAGGTCTTGGCCCCGGTATCGTGGTGCTGGTCCCACATTTTCATCGGCTTCGTGAAATCGCGCGGATGCAGGCCAAAGTTCATGTTCGTGCCGCCGAAGGCGAGCCCGGTGAAGACGCGGGCCAGTTCCGTGATGTCGTCGTTCGAGTAGGTCGGAATCGGTTCCCCTGAGGCGTCCAACTTGCGCGTGCCGTCCGGATTCAACTCCCACAGCCCGATCGTGAAGAGCTGCATGATTTCGCGCGAAAAATTCTCGTCGGGATAGACCCGCATCGCCAGATCGGCCTTTTTGTTGCCGAGATGGCTGAGGTACATCCCCATGCAGGGATGCAGCGCGACTTCGAGCAGCAGGTCGTGAAAATTGCCGAACGCGTGCTTGACCAGCACATCGTAATAGTTGGCCATGCCGCGCTGCTCGACACCGAGATCTTCCAGCCGGTCGCTGATCACGAAAATCTCGCTCAAGGCGAAGGCCATGCGCTGGCGGAGCGGGTCCGGCTGCACCGTTTCGGCGGCGTCGGGGCGCAGCTTGGGCGAGCCCATGACGCGGCCCCACCAGGAGTAGTTCTTCACGTCGCCGTAGAGCTCGAGCGAATTGGCGACCGGCAGCACCCAATCGACATACGGCTGAAGCCAGCCGATCGGGCGCGCAAATTGATCCTCGATCCAGCCGGGGATGCCCAACTGCATGACCGGCTCGAGATTTTCCGGGAGGTAATCCTCGTCGCCGGGGGAGTCCTGATCCGGCCCGAACGCGGCCTGAATGAGAAAGCGCGCCGCCTCCTTGGCCGAGGGGCCGCTGGAGGCCGTCTGGTTTTGGAGAGTCAACGTTGCGGTCGGAGTTCCACTGATCGTGTAGCCGGTGCCGGCGAGCAAGGTCACGGCGGCCTCTTCGGTGGGCTCATCGTCTTGCTCATCGGCGATGGGATGCAGCTCGATCCACACCTCACGCGTGCCCGCCGGGAAGCGCAGCGTGCCATCCGGGCTGAGCAGCGGCTCGCGGGTCGCGGGGTGGGTGCTGTGCGGGGTGTAGTCCTGGTTCGCCACGGCCGAACCGGCGAACGACAAATTCACCGTCAATGCCGCCGCCCCGCCCCGTCGGCGAATCGCGAGCAGGCCGGGCTCCGGCCAGCGTTCGCTCATGAGCGGATCCAACGCCGAAATGCTCAGGACATTCGCCCCCTCCAGCAACTGAGTGGCTCGAGCGAGGTCGGTTTTCTGAAAACGAGCTGTGTGATCGGTTTGCGGGTCGAAACCCAGCGCGCGCTCTTCGTAATCTGTCAGGCCGTCGCTGTCCGAATCCCGGGGGCTATCCTCCACCATCAGCCGGAAGAAAGCGGTTCCCTCCGGCAGCGTGGCGAATGAATGGCTGCCCGCGGTGTCGGCGATCCACGTTTCGTTGGTCGACCAAAGTCCCGGCGACAACGCCGGAGCCGTCAGCAACCGGTACTGCTTGCCCGGAACCGTGCGGAGAGACAGGGGCAGCCGGGGATGACCGTTGGGCTTCGTGATGGATATCGTTGGCGCGGACGCCGCGTCGCGCGGGTCGGTGCCGGCCAGGGCTTCCCCGGCGTTCGAAATGCCATCGCCATCGGCGTCCGCATTCGGCGGGAGGGCGCGCGCATTGTAAAGCAACTCCCAGACGTCGCTGCGCCCATTGCCGTCGCGATCCAGCCCCGCGCCGTGCGTTACGAGGCCCGCCGCGGCCGCGATCAGACCAACCAGAGCGAATTTCATCTCATTTCCTCCCAGATGGGAGAATACCCACTTGGAGCAGCTTCGAGGCCACTCTCGTGGCGTGCATCGGCAACGCTCGCGAATGCTTGAGCCGGAACGGGCCGCGCTTTGCCTTGGAATTCGGGCCGGCCGCATGGCAGCGTGGCGCATGGATCGATCCGCCAGCCCGATGGCGACGCCCGAAGAGGAAGTGCGCATGGACAAGTTTCTCTGGGCGGTGCGCCTGTACAAAACTCGCGCCGACGCCACGGACGCCTGCCGCGCCGGGCATGTCTCAGTCCTCGGGCATCCCGCGAAACCCGGCCGGCCGGTGCATCTCGGGGAGATTATTTCGGCGCTGGTGCCGCCGGTAACCCGCACGGTCAAGGTCATCGGCCTAAGCGGACGCCGGGTCGGCCCGAAGCTGGTGGGCCGCTTGATCGAAGACCAAACCCCCGCCTCGGAATACTTGAAGGCCGAACAGGCCAGGCCGCCGGGCGCGCCCCAGCGCGAGAAGGGGCTCGGCCGGCCCACCAAGAAAGAGCGGCGCGAATTGGAACGATTTTTCGGCTGATCGTCCGCTCGCACGCTTTTCAAGCGGGGGCGGCGATCCCTGCGCCAAAACGGCGCTAGAAACGTTGACCCGCCCGCGTTCGTGGTTAGATTGGCGCCGCGTGTTGAAGACGTTTTCGGAATTGGGATTCGCCGGACGGCTTATCGCCGTCGAGGGGCTCGATGGCTCGGGCAAATCGACGCAGATTTATCTTCTCAAGCGCTGGCTCGAACTCGAGGGGGTCAAGGTCTTCTTCAGCGAATGGAATTCTTCCGCGCTGGTCAAGAGCGCCACGAGCAAAGGCAAAAAGCGGGAGCTGCTCTCGCCCACCACGTTCAGCCTGATCCACGCCACCGATTTCGCCGATCGTTACGAACGCCAGCTCGTGCCCCTGCTCCGCGCCGGTTACATCGTGTTGTGCGATCGTTACATTTTTACGGCGTTCGGGCGGGATATCGTGCGCGGCTGCCCGCCCCAGTGGGTGCGCGGCATTTACGACTTCGCCGCCTTGCCGGACATCACCTTCTTTTTCAAGGCGCGGCTCGAGGTCTCCCTGCAGCGAATTCTCGATGGACGGCCCCAGCTCAAGTATTTCGAGGCGGGCATGGACCTGAACCTTTCGACCGACCCCTACGAAAGTTTCCGCATCTTCCAGGGCCGCATTCTCGAACAGTACCTGGCCATGAGCACCGAGTTCGATTTCCTGGTGATCGACGCCAACGACCGTGTCGAAGTGCAGCAACAAACCGTCCGCCAGTTGGTGCAGAGCCGGATCGACCTCTCCCAGTATTTGCATCGCAAGTAGCGTCATGAAAGCCCGCCCCAAATCGCGCGCCATCCGCAGCCAGATCTTCGTCCCCACCCCATCGCCGAAGCAGTGGTACGGGCAGGGCATCCACGGGGTGGACCTGGCCCGGCTCTCCGGCAAACTGATCGTCGTCGAAGGCGCCGATGGTTCCGGGCGTTCGACTCAGATTGTCCGGCTGGTCGAATGGCTCGAAAAGGGGGGCCACGGCACCGTGCAGGTGGGACTCAAGCGCTCCACGCTCGTCAGCGAGGAGCTCGAGCAAGCGCAAACCGGCAACATCCTCAGCCGCATTACGCTCAGCCTCTTCTACGCCACCGACTTCGCGGATCAGCTCGAAAACGTCATTCTGCCCGCGCTCAAGGCCGGGTTTATCGTCCTGGCCGATCGCTATATCTACACCTTGATGGCTCGCGACATGGTGCGCGGCATGGACGAACCGTGGCTCAAGAATCTTTACGGCGTGGCTCTCGTGCCGGACGCCGTGTTTTACCTGAATGCCTCGCCGGAGAATCTCATCCAGCGCAATTTCGCGAAGAACCACGCACTCGATTATTGGGAAAGCGGCATGGACCTCGGGTTGAGCCGCGACATGTTCGATTCCTTCCTGAAGTACCAGGCGCTTATGGCCGCGCAATTCAAGCGCCTTCAGGCCACCTACGGGTTCCGCATCGTCGATGCCAACCAGGACGCCGACGGCATCCACGAAGAGTTGCGCGAGGAGGTCGAGGAAGTCATCTGCGGCCGCTGACGGCGGACGGCTCGGGGCTCGGGGCTCCATTGGCCTTGCGGAGAAGCTGCTCCGCGATTCGCTTCGCCTCCCGGACCAGCTTGATATCCTGGACAAGATCGCCGAATTTGAACCGAGGCAATCCGCTCTGGCCCTGCCCGAGAAACTCGCCGGGGCCGCGTTGCGCGAGATCAGCCTCGGCGATGGCGAAGCCATCCGTCGATCGTTCGAGAACGGCCAGCCTTTCGCGCGCCTCGGCGGTCTTCGCGGTCGAAATAAGAATGCAGTAACCCGGCTTCGCCCCCCGGCCCACGCGGCCCCGGAGCTGGTGCAGTTGCGCCAGGCCGAACTGCTCGGCATTTTCGATCAGCATGATCGTGGCGTTCGGCACGTCGAGCCCCACCTCGATGAGCGAACTGGCCACCAACACCTGAACGCGGTTCCCGGAAAAATCGGCCATCACCGCTTCTTTTTCTTCCGGCTTCAGCTTCCCGTGCAGCGCCGCCGCGCGGAACGGTTCAAGGTTCGCCTGGATCATGGGGATCTCCTTCAGCACGGCTTTGCCCAGATCGTCATTTTCGACGCGCGGATAGACAATATACGCCTGCTCCCCCTCCTCCAGCCGTCGGCGCACGAACTCCCAAACCTTCGGCAGCTTGTCCACGGTGCGCACGAACGTCTTCACCGGCTTTCGGCCCGGCGGCATTTCGTCCAGGACCGAGGCGTCCAGATCGCCATAGAGGGTCAGACCCAGCGTGCGGGGAATGGGCGTGGCGCTCATCACCAGCAAATGCGGATACGCTCCCTTGCGCAGTAATTCCTCCCGCTGCGCCACGCCGAATTTGTGCTGCTCGTCGATGATCGCGAGGCCGAGGCGCTCGATGGCGAAGCCGGCTTCGATCAGCGCGTGCGTCCCGATTACCAATCCCGGCGCCGACCCGGCGAGTTCGGCGGTTTTAACGGAGCCCGTCCAGAGCCGGACGGGCACGCCGATCTTTTCGAACCAGCCGGCAAAGGTCTGGCCATGCTGCTGGGCCAGCACCTCGGTCGGCGCCATCAGGACCGCCTGAAAGCCGCTCTCGATGACCATCAGCGCCGCGCAGGCCGCCGTCACCGTCTTGCCGCTCCCGACATCCCCCTGCAACAATCGCCGCATGGGCGGTCCGGCCTGCAAATCAGCCCGGATTTCTTTCAAGACACGCGTCTGAGCCTCCGTCAGCCGGTAGCCCAGTGCTGGCAGAAACCGCCGGATCAGCCGATTGTCGCCTCCGCATGGCCGATGGGGTGCATGGGATTCGAGCCGCTGGCGCCGGGTCTGAATGTTCAATTGGAGGTCGAGAAACTCTTCGAGCGCCAGCCGCTGCCGGGCCGCCTGGGTTTGCGGCAGTTCGTCGGGGAAATGGAGCCAGCGCACCGCCTGAGCCCGCGCAGGCCGCCCGATCAGCAACGCGGGAGCGTACGGCTCGGGAATGTCCACCCGGTCATCCGCCAGCACCCGCCACACCAGCCCGCGCAAGCCACGCTGGCCCAGCCCCTCGGTGAGCGGGTAAACCGGCACGATCCGCTGCGCCGTGAAAGGCTCGGGCTCCCCGGGTTCGAGCCGCTCGATTTCGGGATGATCCATCGTGCGCGGGCGCAGTTCCTTCACCCGGCCGGAGACGATCAACGTCTGCCCTTTCGCATACTGTTCGAGCAGCCAGGGCATGTTCCACCACCGGCAATGGAGCCGCCCCGTCCCATCGTCGACCACCAGCGTAAAGACCGAACGCTGGCCCCGGCCAAACCGCTTCACCCCCAATTCGGCGACCGTTCCGGAAACCGTGGCGGCGCCGGGCTCCTTGACGTCGCCGATGTTCAACCACTGCCGCCGATCCTCATAGCGCTTGGGCGGATGCAGCAACAGATCGCGCAAGGTGTGAATCTCCAGCCGGGCCAGCACGGCCGCGCGGTGCGGGCCGACCCCAGGCCAGCCAGCCACGGGCGAGTCCCAGGGAATACGGTGAGTCGCTGAATCCGCCATGAATCTCCGCGCCCATTTACCCGTTCGATCCCAATTGTCGAGACCTGTTTGTCATTCGTCGCGTCACCCGCCAAAAAGCCCGGAAGTTTCGGAGACTGTTAGACATGAACGGCATCTCGAAACGGTCGTTTGAAGACATTCATGACAATGCCATCCCTCCCGTCGCATTGCCTCCCTGCAATACTCACCCCCACAACCCGGGCGTCGCCAATTCCACCAGATGCCGGTCCGGATCGCGAAAATACAGGCTCGTCGCTCCATTCGGCCAGCGGACTCGGCTCTCGACCGCGGTACCCAGTTTTGCGACGGCATCTTCCCACAGGGACAATTCATCCTGCTTGATGCCGAAGCAGACGTGCAACGATCCGGAGCCGTCGTGGCCAGGAATCAATTGGCCGTTCAGGTGAGTCGGCTGGCGCGACCCACCGCGCAGGAAAAGCAGCAGAACCTGCTCTTCCGCGAGACGAAGCGCGGAAAATCGTTCGTCGCGGCGCAACACGGGACATCCGAACAACTCGGTGTAGAATTTCACCGTTCGCTCGATGTCATCGACGTAAAGCGCGGTCTCCGCGATATGAGTAGGTTTGGGCATGGTAAAAGCCGGTTAAATGTGTTGGTTCGCCTCATTCCTTCACGGGAATGGCGATCGGCCTCACGGGCGCGCCACTGGCCCCTCGCAACTTCAGCGACGCCGAGAGAAAGGCAAATTCGTAGACCCTGTCGCGGGCCAGCTCCTCCAGAGACATCTGCTCGATGAACATGACGCCTCGTTCCGCCAGCAGATAGGTATGCACCGGAACCCAATTGTCCTCCCGCTCCGACGGAAACGCCTCCAGGCTCAGATTGTCCGCGCCCAGGAGCATCGCCCCGTTCTCCTCCACCAGCCATTTCACCGCCTCGAGACGGATGCCGGGATAGTCGTGCAGATACTTTCTGGCTTCCGCATAATGGCGCGCTTGGCCGGTGCGCAACAGGACGACATCTCCTTTGCGGAGTTCAGTCGCTTGTCTCTGAAGCGCCTTTTTCAAATCCCGGGTGCCCACCCGGTAGTTGCGGGGGAGCACCTCGAGGCCCATGGCCGAAGCCACGTCGATAAGCACGCCGCGCGCGACGACTGGCGGGATGGTTTCCGCTCCGGCCTTCTTCCAACCTTTATCGCCAAGTTGCTCATCGGCCGAAAAGCCGTTCCAAATCCTGCCATTCAGTCCAAAATGATTGAGCGCATCGATGTGCGTCCCCATGTGGGTATACATCGAGATGGCATCGCCCGTATAGCTGACCTTCGAGTTCATCGGTTCGCCCCGGCCATTAGGGTTGTCCACCACGGTGCCGCGCGGCGTGTGCGTCAGCCAATACTGATACCCGGGATCGCCGAGTTGGTGAAAACTCGGCATTCCCACAAAATACTCCACGCTCAGATCGTAGACTTTTCCCGAGTTGATTCGCGAGAGGATCGCGAGTCGCGAGGTGGACGTCATTAAATTCAACGCTCCAATCTCGTCGCTGGCGCCCCACGGACTCTGCCCGGCCCTTTCATGGGATTGCCCGTGGGTTGCGGTTAGAGCCGCGAGCCAGAGGCTGGCCAGGATGCTCGTATGATTCTTCATGCACAGTTTGATTTCAGTGTTACTCGTCCATTCGGCGGCGATCGGAACCCCGGTGGTCGCCGGCGCTCGACTTCGACCGTCACCGCATTACTCGACGACATTACGCCTGCCCCTGATCGCCCTGGAAATATCATGTGGCTTGAGTCGTAATGCTCGCGCGGTATCGTCGGAGGGACATGGAACTCCGGCATCTCCGTTACTTTCTGGCCGTGGCCGAGGAGGAGAACGTCACCCGCGCCGCCGCGCGCCTGCACGTCTCGCAACCGCCTTTATCCCGGCAAATCCACGATCTTGAGGATGAACTCGGGGTGCTTCTGTTCGAGCGGACTGGCAAGGCCATTAAGCTGTCGCTGGCGGGCCGCGCCTTTCTCGAAGAAGCCAGAGCCTGCCTGCAACGCGTGGAGGAAGCGGTGGCTTCGGTTCGCGCGGTGGCGGCTGGTCGGCAAGGCGAACTGCATCTCGGGTATGCGCCCACTCCCGCCGCGGAAATCCTGCCGCGGCTGCTGCGGGCATTGCAGCAACAGCTTCCCTGCGTGCGGGTTGTTCTTCACGACCACTCTTCCCCCGAAATGCTCGCGGGGTTGCGCGAAGGCCGTTTGCAGGCCGCGCTGATGATGCAACCCTCGAAACCCGCCGGCCGCGGCCTTCAGTTTGAAAAACTGAGAACCTATCCGGTCGGAGTCGCCGTGCCTCCACGGCATCCCTTTGCGAAGCGCCGCCGGATCTCGGCAGAAGATGCGTGCCTCCAGCCCATCGTGGCCTATGTTCGCCGGGATTATCCGGATTACCACGAATTCGTGGCCCGCGCCGTCGGTCCAAAAGCCAGGATTCTGCGAATCGTGGAAGAGTGCGATAGTGGTTCGAGCCTCGCGGCGGCGGTCGCGGCCGGCCGTGGAATTAGCGTCTGCGCTTCCGTTTTTACCGTGACGGCCGGGCGGCGCTTGAAGTTTATCCCCCTGCACCCGGCCCCTCGCCCTGCGATCGTCGGCCTCGCTTACCTGCCAGGCAAATCCCCCTCGATCATAGGGACTCTGGTGGAACTCGCCCGATCGCTGGCTCGGGAATGAGCGGGGGTCGCTCTGGATTACTTCGAACTCAAATCCTTGATCTTGATGTTCTTGTACTCCACCGGATCGCTGTGGTAGGTCAGCATGATGCTGCCGGAGTGGCGCTCGCCGAAGCCGGCCACGGAATGGAACTTACTCTTAGCGAGGGCGGCCCGGAGGCTTTCGCTGCCCATTTCGTATTCCAGGATTTTCGTGCCGTTGAGCCAATGTTCGACCCGCTGGCCTTGCACGCGAATGCGGGATTGATTCCACTCTCCGGCCGGTTTGCGGGGCGCGTCGGAGACGGGCGGCAGCACGTCATAGAAAGAACCGGTGCTGTGCTTGGGGTCAAGCTTCTCGGCGGCGTCATCGATCATCTGATACTCGTGGCCGAGCGGCTGGGGCCGGGTTTCGAGCACGAAGTATTTGATCCCGTTGTTCGCGCCCTTGGGAATGCGCCATTCCCAGCTCAGATCGAATTCAGCGAAAGTGCGATCCGAAAGAATGTCCCCGGCCTTGGACTGTGCCGCGAGTTTTAGGACACCCCCTTCGGCCGTCCAGCCCGTCTCCGGAAAGGTCGTCTTCCGAAAGCTGTGCCAGCCGCGGGTAGTCTTGCCGTCGAAGAGCAATTGCCATCCGGTCCTGCGTTCTTCGGGAGTCAGTTCGTTGTCGGCGGCCCACGCCGGGGCGAATCCCACGCCGGCCAGGATCAATCCCGCCAGCCCGCTCGATAAGAAGGCACGTCGCACACGCATCATGGTTATACGAAATCATGCCGCGCCCCGGCGGCTGGTCAACCAAAACTCCCGGGGAGGATCGAGGACCCAGCCCCGGGAGGATCGATGCCGAATTCGAATTCGCCGCGACGCTCAGCCCAAATCGAAGAGCAGGGCTTCGGTGGGCCGCGAGGCCTTCAAGGTCAATCGGCCCGGGGATTCCGTGCTCGCGCCATCGCCAGTCTCGAGCGTCGTGCCCTCGATCTCAAGCGCTCCATCCGCCACTTGCACCCAGACCCCGCGCCCGGCGGCCACGTCATGCGTCACCGTCTGGCCCGGTTCGAGCCGGAGGCGATAGACATCGGCATCCTGGTGAATCGTGGCGGAACCCTCCCGGCCATCGGCCGAGATGACGAGCAGCTTTGGAGCGCGAGCGTGCTCGGCCGATGGCTGCCATTCGGTATAGGTGGGAGCGAGACCGCGATGCCGCGGCTGGATCCACACTTGCAGGAAATGCGCGGGCTCGGATGGGGAGGGATTATACTCGCTGTGGGTGACACCGCGCCCGGCGCTCATCAGTTGCACCTGGCCCGGGCGCAGGACACTCCCGTTGCCGAGGCTGTCCCGATGTTCGAGCGCGCCTTCCAGCACGTAACTAAAGATTTCCATGTCCCGGTGGGGATGCGTGCCGAAACCCTGCCCGGCGGCCACCCGGTCGTCATTGATGACCCGCAACGTGCGGAAGCCCATGTGCGCGGGATCGAAGTAATCCGCGAAGGAAAAGGTGTGCTGCGATTTGAGCCACCCGTGATCGGCCTGGCCTCGTTCATGAGCCCGGCGCACTTTCAGATTCGTTGTTGTCGTTTTCACGGAAGCACTTTCGCCCGCCGCCCGCCCGCCGGCCAATGCCGCGTGGTTGGCCTGAGGCTGCCTTCCCGTTATGCTGCGGCGCATGGAACTGCGACAACTGCGCTACTTCGTGGCGGTGGCCGAGGAGGGCAACATCAGCCGGGCCGCGCAGAAGATCTTTCTCACGCAACCGGCTCTCAGCCGGCAAATCAAGGCGCTGGAAGATGAGGTGGGCCAGGCCCTGTTGGAACGGCGGCCGCATTCGATTCATTTGACTCGGGCGGGCGAGACGATGCTGGCGGAAGCCCGGGAGTTGTTGGAGCGCGCCCGGGTGCTGGTGGAACGGGTGCAAGCCACCGGCGCCGGGCCCTGCCTGCGGGTGGGCTACGCGCCCTCGCTCGCGGCGGGAATATTGTCGATCGCGGTCGAACGGTTCACGCAGCTCCACCCAAGGGCGCATGTGGAACTCTCCGACTTGTCCACGAACGAAATGCTTTCGGGATTGGAGTCCGACAAACTCGACGTCGTGATCACCGTGGGGCCGGAAAAGGCCGGGGGCGGGGTCCGCTGGACGCCGCTCGTGCGGAGTTCCTGGCAACTGGCGGTGAGCCGCCTTCATCCGTTGGCGCAAAAGGATCGGGTCGGCGCCGCCGAGTTGGCCGCCCAGCCGCTGCTTGTCTTCGCGAAGCGCGACTATCCGGAGTACTCCAGCGCGATCATGGACTGGTTTCGCTCGCACAAATTGCGACCGAAAATCGCGGGCGAGCATGACGGCGTCGAAAGCCTCATGGCGGCGGTCGAGGCGGGGCTCGGCGTGGCGCTGGTCACCACGCGCATGGGCCGCCTCTTTCCTGATCGCGCCCGGCTGAAGACGCTGGCTTCGCCTCCGCCCCCGTTGTGCATCGCGGCGGGTTATCGTCCGAAGCCGACGGCGGATACCGCCCTCGAAGTCTTCCTGAAGGAGCTGCAATTGGCCGCGAAATCCTCAGGCTGAGCCCCTGGATGGTCAATCCCGCTCGCGCGGAGTAATCCAGAGGTGAACCACTTCATGGCGGCGGAGCACCGTCAGGCGCGACCGCTGATAGATCTTTTCGCCGACCAGCAACCGGTGCAGGTCGTGGGCCGACCGGACTTCCTCGTGGTTGTACCAAATGACGATGTCGTTCGGCTGCAGGCCTGCTTCCGCCGCCGCGGAGCCTGGCGCGATTTCGAGCACCAAAGCCCCGCTGCGCTGCCGAAGCTTGTGATAGCGAGCCACCCGCTCGTGGATCGCGACTTCCTGCACCGCCACGCCCAGGTGGCCGCGCCGGATCCGCCCGTCCTTGATCAGCCAACTGGCGATGAATTCGGCCGTTTTGCTGCCGATGGCGAAACAAATCCCCTGCGCCGCCGGAATCATGGCCGTGTTCACGCCGATGACTTCGCCGCGCGTATTCACCAGCGGGCCGCCGGAATTGCCGGGATTCAGCGGCGCGTCCGTCTGAATCACGTTGTCGATCAGCCGGCCATTGCGCGAAGGAAAGCTCCGCCCGAGCGCGCTGACGATGCCGGCAGTGACCGTGTGGTCGAAGCCGAGCGGATTGCCGATGGCAATGGCGATCTGGCCCACGCGCACCTGGCCGCTCTGGGCGAAAGCAACGTGAGGCAGGTCTGGAAGATTAATCCGCAGAACCGCGAGATCGGTATCTGGGTCTTCGCCCACCAGATCGGCACGCGTGGCGCGGCCATCGGCAGTCTGGATGCTGAGTTGCCGGGCACCGTGGATGACATGGCTGTTGGTCACCACCAAGCCATCCGGCGAAATCAAAAAGCCCGAGCCCGTCCCTCCCTGGCGGCCAGTCTGCGCGCGAACATGCACCACGGCCGGTCCGGTCTTCTCGACGGCCCGCACGACCGCCTTCGAATACGCGTCCAGCAGCTCGCCGTCCGGCGACGGAGAGGCTGGGTGTTCCAGTGGGGGTGGTGCCGCCTCCGATTCCGATCCAAGCCAAACCAAACTCATGCCGCAAATTGCCGCAACTCGCGCCGAGCGCAAGCGCACGCGACCGCCGGCCCTGAAAAGTGAGTGACCGGCTTCGGGCGGTTCTGCTATTCATTTGGGGACCACGCCGGAGGATCGAAGCCGATCGCGCGGCGCGACGTCTAATTTTTCCAACGAAGCCTGGATATGAAGCAGCGTGCCTTATGGGAAGCGTGGAGCGGGGCGGTGATTTGCGTTCTGACCCTCAGCGCGGCCCGCCTGATCGCGGCCGAGAAGCCCGTTTCCTACAATCGGGAGATCCGGCCGATTCTCTCGGAGAATTGCTTCGCCTGCCACGGGCCCGACAAGAACCAGCGCAAAGCCAAACTGCGTCTCGATATTCGCGAAAGCGCGCTGGAGAGCGAGGCCTTCGTCCCCGGCAAGCCGGATGAAAGCGAATTGGTTTACCGCGTCTTGACGGAGGATGCGGACGATCTGATGCCGCCGCCGGATACCCATAAGACTCTTACCTCCGTTCAGAAAGCGCTGCTCAAGCGATGGGTGGCCGAAGGAGCCAAATATGAGGGCCACTGGGCCTACCTGCCCGTGACGCGACCCGAGGAACCGGTCGTCTCCGCCACGAATTGGGTAAAGAATCCGATCGATCGATTCGTGCTGGCGGGACTGGAGAGCGCAGGATTGTCCCCGGCTCCGGCGGCGCCGATGCGCACCTTGGTGCGGCGGGCACATCTGGATGTGATCGGACTCCCGCCAAGCCCGAATGAGGTGGCACAAGCGGTGGCGGCAGAATCCGGAGAGGCGTACGACGCGATGGTCGGCCGCTTATTGGAATCGCCGCGCTACGGGGAACGCATGGCCGTGCCGTGGCTGGATGTGGTGCGCTTCGCCGACACCGTTGGGTACCACGGCGATCAGGTGCAGCGCATCTTTCCGTATCGGGATTACGTGATCGAGGCGTTCAATAAGAACATGCGCTTCGACCGGTTCACCCTCGAACAATTGGCGGGCGATCTGCTGCCGTATCCGACCGAGGAACAAATCGTGGCCACCGGCTTCAACCGGCTGAACATGATGACCCGCGAAGGCGGGGCTCAGCCGGGCGAGTATCTCGCCAAGCACGCGGCGGATCGGGTGCGAACGGTTTCGATGGCCTGGCTCGGCTCGACGATGGGTTGCGCGGAATGCCACGATCACAAGTACGATCCGTTTTCCACCAAGGATTTCTATGCGATGGCCGCGTTCTTCGCTGATATCAAGCAGTGGGGGGTATATCAGGACTACGGTTACACGCCGAATCCCGACTTGCGCGGCTGGAGCAATGACCATCCTTTTCCCCCGGAAGCGCTCGTGGATAGCCCTTATTTGCATCGTCGGATCGAGCGCTTGCGCCAGCGCGCCGCGGAAGCCGGCCGGGAAGCCATCGCCGCGGACCCGGCAGGCTTCGACCGCTGGGTGGCGGCTGCGCGCCAGTTCCTGCAGGAACAGCCCGAAGGATGGGCCACTCCGGCGCCCGAGGCGAAGGTCTCCCCCAAGAAGGAAGGAGAGGCCGTCGCCACGACATCGCGGGTGCATGAGGATCGGTCGGTGGTGCTGACCGGTGCCATTGGCGACAATGTGGAAGTAAGCGTGCCGGTGTCCGGCCAACGGGTCAGCATGATCCGGCTGGAATTGCTCCCGGACAGCGCCCATCGGTTTTCCATCGTGCGCGCTGGTGAAAACACGGTGGTGGCTCCCAAGTTTTTCCGCAAGAAGGGCGGCGGATCGGAAACGAGCCTGGCGATCCATTTCGCGGAAGCCGATCGCAAGGAGGAACGTTACTACAATGGCGCGGAAATTCTGGGCGTAAAAGACAGTTGGCGCACCCAGCGCAGCGAACGGGGATCGAAACAGACCGCGGTTTATTGGGTCGAAACTCCATTCGTGCCGGAGGAGGGCGAGACGTTGGTTGTAAAGCTGGGCGGCACCGCGGTGGGGCGGTTCCGCGTCTCCGTTTCAGCCGCAGCCAGCGAAGGAATCCCCGACGCCGCGTGGTGGGGCCGATTGCGCGACGCATTGGCGGAAACTTCCCCGAACAACGGATTGCTCGCGCACACCTATCTCGCCAGCACCGGAGCGGAAGCCAGGGCGATGGAACGATATCGGCGACTCCACCGGCAGATTCTGGAAGCGCGCGGCGGCCGCGCCTACACGATGATCACGCAGCCGGCCACGCCGCGAGTGACGCGCGTGCTGGCCCGGGGCAACTGGCTCGATCAATCGGGCGAGATCGTTCAGCCGGCGGTGCCGCATTTCCTTCCACAAAAGAACTTGCCCGCGGATCGCAGGCTGACGCGCAAAGATTTAGCCGAGTGGCTCGTCTCGAAGGAGAATCCGCTCACCGCGCGCACGATCATGAACCGGCTTTGGAAACAATACTTCGGAGCCGGTTTGTGCAGCGTCCTGGACGATCTGGGGCTGCAAGGCGATGCGCCCTCGCATCCGGAGCTGCTGGATTGGCTGGCCGCCGAGTTCATGGAGAGCGGCTGGAACGTCAAGCACATGGTGCGTTTGATGGTCACGTCCGCGGCCTATCGCCAAACCTCGAATGTGCGCCCCGAATTGCGCGACCGCGATCCCATGAACCGCCTGCTCGCGTATCAAAATCCCAAGCGGCTCGAAGGCGAGTTCGTGCGGGACAATGCGCTGGCCATCGCGGGTCTCATCTTTCACGAAATCGGCGGCCCGAGCGCCTTTCCCTACCAGCCGCCGGGATACTACGCGCAACTCCAGTTTCCCGATCGCGACTACTTCGCCAACAAGGACGAAGAGCAGTACCGCCGCGGAGTCTACGCGCACTGGCAGCGAACTTTCCTGCAACCGATGCTGGCCAACTTCGACGCCCCCGCCCGCGAAGAATGCACGGCCTTCCGCGTCGTTTCGAACACGCCGCAGCAGGCCCTCACGCTGCTGAACGATCCGACCTTTACCGAAGCCGCCCGGGTCCTGGCTCAAAGCTTGCTGGAGTCCGGCCCGCAGTCGGTCGAAAGCCGGTTGGAAGCCATTTTTCTCCGAACTTTGGCGCGCCCTCCGAAAGCGGAGGAAACCGCCTCGCTCGCGAAGTTCCTGGACGCGCAACTCGCGCACTACGCCGCCGACAAGGATGAAGCCGCGCGCGTTATTGCGGTCGGCAACTCACCCGTGCCCACCGCGCTGGACCCTGTCGCTCTTGCCGCGTGGACGCAGGCAGCCAGGGTCGTGCTCAATCTTCACGAAACGATCACCGCTTATTGATTTCCACCAGTTTCCCATGAATACGCCTTTCGACCTCGCGGCATTTCAGGCCGGTATTTCCCGGCGCAGTTTTCTTGGACGTTCGGCCTACGGCCTGGGCGGCATGGCGCTCGCCAGCCTGTTGAGTCCGAACGGTGCTGCCGCCACCGAAACCCGCTGGCCGGGCCTCGTCCCGAATCCGCATTTTCCCATTCGCGCACGGCGGATCATCCATCTCTGCATGGCCGGCGGGCCGTCCCACCTGGAGAGCTTCGATTTCAAGCCGAAGCTCAAGGAACTGGACGGCAAACCGTTCCCTTCCTCCTTCACGCAGGGTCAGCAACTGGCCCAGTTGCAGAACACGGAGCTGAAGGCGCGCGGTCCGTTCTGCGAATTCAAGAAGTTCGGCCAGAGCGGCCAGGAAATCTCGACGATCTTTCCGAACATCGCCCGATTCGCCGACGACCTGTGCATCGTCCGCTCGCTGCACACCGAGCAGATCAATCACGACCCCGCGCATGCCTTCATGAACACCGGCTCCATTATCAAGGGCCGGCCCAGCATGGGCTCGTGGCTCCTCTATGGCCTCGGCGCGGAGACGGAGAACCTGCCGGGCTTCATCGTGCTCACCTCGCAGGGAAAATCGGGAGCCCAGCCGATCTCGGCCCGCCAATGGTCGAGCGGCTTTTTGCCCAGCAAATTTCAGGGCATCCAGTTTCAGTCCAAGGGCCAGGCCGTCCATTACGTCGGCAACCCGGAAGGCGTCTGCCAAAGCACCCAGCGCCAGGTGGTCGAGGAGGTCAACCGCCTGAACGGCATGCTGGCGGAGGATCGTCTCGACCCGGAAATCCAGACGCGCATCGCGCAATACGAGCTCGCCTTCCGGATGCAAACCGCCGTGCCGGAATTGACCGACATGAAGAGCGAACCGCGGCATCTGCTCGATCTCTACGGCATCAAAGAGCCTGGCGATGGAAGCTTCGCCGCCAATTGCCTGCTCGCCCGCCGGCTCGCCGAGCGCGGAGTGCGCTTCATTCAGCTCTACCACCGCGGGTGGGATCATCACGATGCGATCGAGAAAAACATGACCGCCGCCGCGCTGGAAGTGGACCAAGCCACCGCCGGGCTTCTCGAAGACCTCAAGCAACGCGGCCTGCTCGACGAT
>CAYZKY010000104.1:0-22939 GCA_964478815.1 uncultured Verrucomicrobiota bacterium | reverse complement strand
GGGGGTAAGAGCGGTGAAGGGCGGGTCATTTTGGGCGCAGGAAGTCCTATTTACGGGGGTTTCGTGAGGGTGGGCGGTTTTTGACAAGGCTCTCGAGTTTCGGGGGCGAGGAAGCTCACCAGGCACGGAGATAGCAAATAGCGAATGGCAGATTGGGGCGATCCGCGCGGTGAGGGGATGGGGCAACACTCCGAGCTGCTTTCCGGAGGAAAGGACACGGCGGTTCGGCGGGGTCGCGCGGCGGAGAATCGGAACAACAGGCGTGCAGGTTCCGCGCCTGTTGTTCGGAATCGATCCGAGCGACCGCGAGTGCGGGTTCGCGATCATGGGGGAGGTATGCCGCAGGGGAGCTGGAAGTGCAAGAGGAAGTTTGGTTTTTTGGCCGAGGATTTGGGAAAGGCCAAAGGATCGCCAGAAATCATGGCGCCCGGACGACGCGCGGTGTGGAGGGCGGCTGGGAGATGCAGGGCACGCGCGTGGCGAGCACGACGCAAACGCGGTTCGTGGTGGGGAATGCGGAGAATGACCCGGTGGCCATTTACCGGGTGCTGGCGCTGCCGTGAGGGCCGCGCCTGGGAGACGGGTTGGACCGGCATTTTCGAGACGGAGAGGGGTGAAAAAGCGTGCGCTGTTGGGTCGAAATCGTCCGGGCGAGGCACCCAAAGTGCCGGCGCACGGCCAATCGGCGAGGGTGCATGGTTGTAACACCGCCACCGGAGCCGAAGTCGTTCGGGCGAGGCGCCCGAACGGGACAGGCGAGGGCGCCCGTCCTACCCAAAATGAGAAGGGCTGGGGTTGGACTTTTGAGCCTTCGAAAAAACGCAACATTTCGTAATCGCGGCGGGTTGGGGATGGGGTAACACTCGGGACACGATGCGATATATCATGAAGGAAAAGGTCTTCGCCCTGGGCGACGACTTTACGATCCGCGACGAGAGCGGCACGGAACAGTATTATGTCGATGGCAAGGTCTTCACCATCGGCGACAAGCTCTCGATGAAGGATCGTCAGGGGACCGAAGTGGCGTTCATCCGGCAAAAACTGCTCCGGTTCAGCCCCACCTACGAGGTCTCCCGCCGGGGCGAAGTGGTTGCCGTCGTGCAGAAAAAACTGTTCACGCTGCTGCACTGTCGGTTCTCGGTGGATGTGCCGGGGCCGGACGACCTCGAGGCCAAGGGCGATTTTCTCGATCACGAATACGCCTTCAAGCTGCAGGGGCGGACGGTGGCGGAAGTTTCGAAGAAATGGATCGCGCTGGTGGACAGCTACGTCATCGATATCGCGCCCGGCCAGGATCACGAACTGCTCCTCGCGTGCGCGGTGGTGATCGACCTCGTCTGCCACGAAGACAAGCATTAGCGCAGGATCACTAGAGCGGGGCAATCGGCTGCGGAAGCCCGCAGCAGGGCGGCTTCCCAGTTCGTCACGCCCGCCCCGCCGAACCGCCTCGAAAATCGCCGCCGGGGCGGCCTGCCTGTGCCGCGCACCGCAATTCTCATTTTGCGACAGAGACGATGCCGTTCGCTGGAAAGTCTTGAGCGGTGGGCGCGAAATCGCTCGGGCGAGGCGCCCGAACGGGACAGGCGAGGGCGCCCGTCCTACCCAAAATGAGAATGGCTGTGCTGCGCAACGCGCATATTGACGTTGCGGCCTTCCCTCCCTAGACTGGCCTCCAAGCCTGAATAAATCCGAACCCAAGACTTGAGCCTATGAACTCGCTACCAAATGCACCGGCCGCCCCGGAGCCCTCCAAAGCCTTTACGTTGATCGAATTGCTGGTGGTCATCGCCATCATCGCCATTCTGGCCAGCATGCTGCTGCCCGCCCTCTCCAAGGCGAAGGACAAGGCGCACCTGACGATCGACTTGAACAACGTCAAGCAGATCGCCCTGGCCAGCCACATGTACAGCACCGAGAACAACGACAATCTCGCGCACCCGACGTGGGGCGGCGATTTGACCGGTCCGGACGGCTGGGCCTACCTCACTTCCACGAAGACGCGCGCCGTTCCAGGTGCATTCAGCGCCACGCCGGGCAGCGCGGCCGGACAGGATGTCAACAGCCGCCAGTTTTCCAACCAGGTCGCGTTCTTCAAGGTCGGCCAGGTCGGCCAGTATCTGAATGACGTCAAGACCACCTGGTGCCCGAAGGACGTCGCCACTCGCGGCGGTGGCACCCTGAAGCGCCTTTGGCTGGCCCGCCCGGTCAAAGTCACCAGCTATTGCTGGAACGGCACGATCGGCGGGTACGTCGGGCCTCGGGCGCGCGATCTCGCGGGCAAGACCTACAAGACGACGCAATTCAACCCGACCGACTGGCAGTTCTGGGAGCAGAACGAAAACGACGGCTTCTACTTCAACGACGCCGGCAACAATCCCGAAGCCGCGGTCGAGACGATCTCCTACCGCCACTCCGGCGTGACCACCTGGACGAGTTTCCGCGGCGACCGTCGCGGCCTGCCCGGCGGCTCGGTCATCGGGATGTTCGGCGGCACGGCGGCCTTCGTGAAGTGGGGCCGTTGCTACGACCTCGTCAATCGCCGGGTCGAAGTTCCGAACGAGTTGCTGAACGGTCCTGGATACGCCCGGTAGATCGGGAGGCCATCCATGAATCGATTTATCTTGGGAGCCTTGCTCCCGGTCTCTGTCGCGCTCTGGACGGGTTGCGGCTCCGCCAAGCAGTCGGCCGCGGACAAGGCGGCGAATGCCGAAGTGGAAGCGGCCAATAAAGCCATCGAGGAAGCCGAAAAAGCCGGCAAGGAAATCATCCCCGGCGAGAAGGGCGTCCATGACGCCATCCGGGACAAGCAGTGGATGAACGCGGTCAACCGCTTGATCGCGCTCCGGCCGGCGGTCGCCTCCGAGGAGCAGAAGAATCAGTTCCGCATCATCGCGGGCGATCTGCGGGATCAATTGCTGGAGATCGAGGCCACCGATGCCAAGGCCCGGGAAGCCCTGATGATGTATCGGGCGACCGTCGTGGGGCGGTAGGCCCGCGCGCGTTCAGCGCCGGTTCGTTTTGCCGGGGATGAGGTTTGCGCCTCATCCCCTTTTTTATTCCAGTTCACGCTCAAGATGAGTCGAATCCGCTTGGTCTTTTGGCCGCTGGCCGCGTTGCTCGTCGGTCACAGAGCGCTGTGGCTATGCTCCCTCCTCGCGCCTCGCCATCGGCCAAAATCCCGGCGCGCTTTCGTCTCATCTTGAGCGTGAAATGGAATTATTCCCGGAGGCGAACTGGCGCTTCATTGCGCGTCCGCGATAGAGCTTCGAGCGATTCCTTCGTCGATTCCGCGCGCGGCGCTCCACCCGTGGGAATGGCTACCCCCGGAGGACTCGCCCGCCAGGCGGACCAGACGGCATCGCGGGCCGGGGCTCGATTCGCAGGTTCGACGGTGTAGTCGTACCGCGGCGGCAGAAGACCGGGCGCGACGGATTTGAGCGAACGTTCGGCGACGCAGCGGATGGCGGCGTACGGATCGTCCAATAACTGCGCCAAAACAGCCACCGCGTCGTGGTTGGGGGAAGCGCTCACGGCCGGCCCCCAGCCGAAATGCCAGGCCAGCAAGGCCCGTTGCCCGGCATCGCCCGCCACGGCCAGCCGTGCGGCTTGCGGAACCGCTTCGACGCGATGGGGCAGGGGAGGGAGGGCATGCCCGAACCACCGCGCCAGCGTTTGCGCGGTCCAATCGAGCGTCCGGTCGAGGTGGCACAGGTTGCAGGCATTCGGTCGACCGGTGGCTAATTCATCGGCGACGCGCGGGCTGCTCACTTCGTGGCTGCGGATCGCTTTCAGCACGCCGTAGGTGGTGTGCGGCATGTGGCAGTTGTAACACTCGCTGCCGGAGGACCCCGGCAGATGGCGGGTGTGGAGCGCCACTTCCCGGTCATCCCCATACTTCGCGTGGCATTGCACGCAGGCCGCGCTGCCGCGGGCGATGGGCCGCAATTGGTCGTCCGGTTCGCTGTCGTGCAGGGAATGGCAGGAGATGCAGGAGAACTTCCCGCCTTTGTAGCAGGGGGATTCGATCAAGCCGTTGTACTCCCGCCCGCTCACCCGCACCATGCCGTCGGGCCAGAAGAAATCGCGCAGGAGATCGGGATGGCGCTGGAGGTACGCTTCGAGGCCGGGGATGTCCTCCACGCGGTTCGGTCGAATGACCGGCGTGGTCGCTTGCAGATCGTCGCCCGGCCGGTAGCGGAAACCCGTTTCGCGCCAGTTTTCCGCGCGGTCGATCCATTTCATCGAATGGCAAAAGCCGCAGACCTGGGCGCTCCGCTCGGCGGTCAATGTTTCCGGATGAACGATCTCGCCGGCTTGCAGGGGGCTTCGGGCGCCCGCCAGCTTGGCGATGTTCTGCAGCTCCGCATGGCGCTGCCCCGGGCCGTGGCAGGCCTCGCAGGAGATGCCCAGTTCCGCCACCTGGGTGTCGATGCGGCGCGCGGCCATGTCCGCATGCGGTTCCACGCCGGTCGTGTGGCAGCGGCTGCAGACGATGTTCCAGGCCTCGGGCCGATGCTCGCCCCCGGGAGGGCGGATGAAAGTGGAATCGCGCGGCACCCATCGCTTCTCGGGAATCAACCACGTAAAGGGAAACCCGACCTGCAAATTGCCGTGGCCTTCCGGCACCCAGAAGACCTGCATGTGATGCGATCCCGTCACCAGGCTGACCGGCGCTTCGTGAAACTCTCCGGTCGCCGCGCCCGCCGCGCTCGGTTCCATGCGCACCCAATGCTCCTCCCCGCGCCGTTGCAGCGTGTAGCGGGTCCCGGCGTTGGTCAGCACCACGTTGTTGAAATCCGCCTGCACCGCCTCCCCGCGCGCGAATTGCGTCATGGTGCGATGGTAGCTGCGGTGCCAGCTCGCGTGTTGATCCTTGTGGCAATCCTGGCAGGCCTTCGATCCGACATAGCCCTCCGGCCCGCCGATTTTGGGGAGTTGCGCCTGCGCCGCCGGTTCGCGCGCCTCCGCCGTTGCGGGGGGAGGCGTTTCCTGGCGGGAGCAGCCGGCGGCTCCCAGACCGGCTGCGAGAGCCAGAATTAATGCAACACCCTTCACATGCACGCGTGGCAAAACCGTACGACAGCCCTCCCCAAACGTCCACGCGGAACCTGGCGGGTGGCTGCAATTCGGAACGAATCGGAACACGGACCAACTCGGTTCGCGATTCGAACGCTGCCGGGCCGCCCGATCCTTGGTCCGCACCCCCTCCCTCGTTCTCGTTTGGGCGTTTCCCGCAGCCGAATTCTCCGTTTGTGCCTCAGACGGCACGGAACTAGCTTGTGAGTCTGCCAGACAATGAAAATGCATCTCAAACTGTTGCTAGCGGTATGGTTCGGTGCATGGGCGTTTACCGTGGCGGCCAGCCCGGCGGCCTCGCCGCTGGGGCCGCGAGTGGCGAATACCACCCTCGCCTTGCCGGCCGCTCCTCCTGCTTTCGGCTACACGGTGGCGGCCGCCTGGCCGGGCCTCACCTTTTCCCAACCAGTGTGCCTCGTGAGTCCTCCAGGCGAGACCAACCGCCTGTTCATCCTCGAAAAGGGCGGCACGATCATTGTCATCACCAATCTGGCCAACCCCACCAAGACCGTGTTCATGACCATCCCGGTGCGCACCGAGAGCGAATGCGGGCTGCTCGGCCTGGCCTTTCATCCCGGCTACGCCACGAACCGCTACTTCTATCTCTTTACGTCCCGCGCGCTGAATACCACCCAGGGGAACGGCCTGCACCAGCGCGTCTCGCGCTTCGAGATTGCTGAGGACAACCCGAATCAGGGCGTCGCGGCGACCGAAGTGCCGCTGATCACGCAGTTCGACACCGCGGGAAATCACAACGGCGGCGAGCTGGTATTCGGGACCGATGGGTATCTCTACATCTCGACCGGCGACGAAGGCCCGCAGCGCGATGGCGCCCGCAACAGCCAGCTTATCAACAAGCATTTCTTTTCCGCCATTCTGCGCATCGATGTCGACAAACGGCCCGGCAATCTCCTGCCCAATACCCATCCGGCCCGCACCGGCACCACGAACTATTTCATTCCCGCGGACAACCCGTATGTCGGAGCCACCAATTTCAATGGCGCGGTCGTCAATCCCGCCAATGTCCGGACAGAATTCTACGCCGTCGGATTCCGCAACCCATGGCGCATGACCTTCGATTCGTTCACGGGCGAGCTCTACGTGGCCGATGTCGGACAGGACGCCTGGGAGGAAGTGAACCTCGTGGTCAAGGGGGGCAACTACGGCTGGGTTTACCGGGAAGGATTGCATGAAGGATTTCGCAATCCGCCGCCCGCGGCATTCAAAGCGATCGATCCGATCCACGAATATGCCCACGGCACCGGTCCGGCGCGCGGCAACTCGATCAGCGGCGGCGTCGTGTATCGCGGCCAGCGTTTGTCCCAATTGCACGGAGCCTATGTCTTCGGGGATTACACCAGCGGCAACATTTGGATGCTCCGGGCCAATGGCGCCAGCGTGGTGCCGTCCCAACGCATCGCCGGTGGCAGCGGCATCGTCGCCTTCGGCACCGATCCGCGGAATGGCGATGTGCTCATTGCCCAGCTCAATGGCCAGATTCTCCGGCTGAATTACAGCGCCACGTCGACCGGCCCACCCCTGCCGCCCTTCCTCGACCAGACCGGCGCTTTCAGCGATCTCGCCACGCTCACGCCGCATCCCGGCATCGTGCCGTATGACTTGAACGTCCCGTTCTGGTCGGACGGCGCGTTCAAGAAGCGCTGGTTCTCCATCCCCGATCTCAATGCGACCATCGCCTTCGAACGGGACGGGAATTGGGCGCTTCCTCCGGGGGCCGTCTGGGTCAAGCATTTCGAACTCGAAATGACCCAAGGCGTCCCGGAATCCCGGCGCCGGCTGGAGACCCGCTTTCTCGTGCGAAATGCCAGCCATGTTTACGGGATCACCTATCGCTGGGATGCGAACCAGCAAAACGCCACGCTTGTGCCAGAGCAGGGGATGGATGAAACTTTCACGATACAAGACGGAGCGGCCGCGCGCGAGCAGGTCTGGCATTATCCCGGCCGCGCCGAGTGCCTGACGTGTCACACGCCGGTGGGCGGGGGCGCCCTCGGTTTCAATACCGCCCAGTTGAATCGCAGCTTCGACTACGGCGGCCTCACCGCCCATCAGATTCACGCCTTGAGCGAAGCCGGCTATTTTTCCACCGCCATCTCGAATTACTCCACCCTGCCCGCTCTGGTCGCCGCGGCCAACACGGCCGCCAGCCTCGAGTCGCGCGTGCGGTCTTACCTCGCCGTGAATTGTGCCCATTGCCACCAGCCCGGCGGACCGACGGCGGCGAGTTTCGATGCCCGCCTCGTCACGTCCACCGCCCACGCCGGCCTCATCGATGGCGCCCTCAACAACAACGCCGGTGACGCGGAAAATCGCGTGGTGCGGGCCGGCTCCCTCGAACGGTCAATGCTGCTCCAGCGGATTTCCACCCGCGGTGCAAAGCAGATGCCCCCGCTCAGCAGCACCGTCGTGGACGCCGAGGCCGTCCGGTTGCTGAGCGATTGGATCGCTCAGGAAACCCCCGGCTTCCGCACCTTCGCCGATTGGCAGGCGGAACGCTTCGTCGACCCCCAGGCCCCCGAAGCGGCGCCCGCGGCCGATCCCGATGACGACCTTTCCTCCAACTATCTGGAGTTCCTGCTCGGAGCCAACCCTCTCGAAGCTTCCCCTCCCTTCCTCATGGCGCTTGAAAGAGTCGGCGCCACCGTCCGCCTCCGGTTTCCCCAAGCCGCCCTCCGCGGCTACGAAGTCCAAACCACCACCGACCTCTCCGCCCCGGAAAGCTGGAGCCCGCTCGACGTCCCGGCCAACCGCCCCTTCTTCGCCGCCGCCCCCTTCGAACATTCCATCGAGGACACCCTGTCCGACGGTCCCCCCAAATACTACCGCGTCCGCATCTTCGAACGCTGAAGCGCGTCGCTTTGCCTTAATCCCAAATACGGGGGGGGGGAGAAGTTCGCTGTGGGTAAGCCGCCGGGGAATTGCGCCACGCTCGTTGCCAGGGTGGGCTAGATGGACTAACCTGCTCCGCATGCGAACCGTGAACATCCATGAAGCGAAATCGAACCTGTCCAGCCTTCTGGTGCGAGTGGAGCGGCACGGCGAAGCGATCGTCATCTGCCGGAATGGCGAACCCGTGGCCGACCTCGTGCCGCACCAACGCCCTGATCGAAACAAGGTCCACCCCGTCCTGAGCAAGATCAAGATCGGTTACGACCCGGTGGAACCGCTGTCGGCCGGCGAATGGCCAGAGGCTTTGCGATGATTCTGGATACCTGCGCCCTGCTCTGGCTGGCTAGCGGCGACAAAAAGCTGAGCCCGTCCGCGCGGAAGCGGATCGGCCAGGCGGCCGCGGTTTACGTCTCGGCCATCAGCGGCTTCGAGATCGCTCTCAAGTCGGCCCGGGGAAAGCTGCGGCTGCCGGAACCGCCGCGGGAATGGTTCGAGCGAATCGTCGCGCATCACGGGCTGGCTGTTTTGGCGCTGGAAGCGAATAGTTGCCTGGCGGCTGCGGAGCTTCCACCGCTCCACGATGACCCGTGCGACCGTTTCATCATCGCGACCGCACTCGCGAACGGCCTCACCGTCGTCACGGCGGATGAGCGGTTCCAACCATACGGTGTGCCGGTCATCTGTTGAAGTCTGCGTCGCGGAGTGCGTTCTGTAGCCCCCAATCCAGGGTAGTCATCGGTTTTCAACCAGCCCAATAAATAAGCATAAATGCCCCAAGCCACTTCCAGGATCCGTTTCCAAGCGAAACTCCTCCGGCCGGCGGCGACCGGGAAGGCCGGCTCCTGGACGTTTCTTATCCTGCCGAAGGAGGCCAGTGCAAAGCTCCCTTCGCGGGGCATGACGACGGTCGAAGGCACCCTCAATGGCGTGCCCTTTCGAGCCACGCTCCAGCCGGACGGCCAAAGAAGCCACTGGCTCAAAGTGGAGAGGAAGGTGCGCGAAGCGGCGGGCGCGGATGCGGGCGATGTCGTCACGCTGGAGATCGCGCCGTCGGCCGAGGAACCGGAACCCAGCGTGCCGGCCGATCTGCGGAAGGCTCTCGCCGCCGCCCCGAAAGCGCGGGCGTTATGGACGGACATCACGCCCATCGCGCGCCGGGATTGGATTCACTGGATCACTTCCGCCAAGCGGCCAGAGACGCGCGTGCGCCGGGTCGAAAATGCCTGCGCGATGCTCGCGGCCGGGAAGCGGCGCGTGTGCTGCTTCGATCAGTCTGGGGTCTATAGCAAAAGCCTCGGCTCTCCCACAGCGGCGAGTTAGGTTAACCGCAGAAGCCGGATGCGGTTCCTGGGCACCGGCCCGCATGCGTCGCGTTCTCCCGGCCCGCGCCTGTTGATTTTCCCAGCCGGTGATCTATCTTCGATCCATGACTGCGAAACATTGTTCGTGGTCATCCGGATCGTCTCCGAACAGCAGTCCCGGCCCGCCGAGCCTCCTGTTCCGACTCGTCCTCGGATGCCCCCACGATAACTTTGCCCAAGGGAACTTCCCCTCCCCGCGCTCCCTCGTGCCCCAATGTCGCCGAACCACCCGCCGCCGGACCTCCCCGACCTTCGCCTCCCTCTCCCGCCCCACCGCCCCACCTCCCGTCCCAGCCTCAAAAAAACAGGGGGGGGTGCCCTCAAAAATGTTTACACGCCCACCCCTCGACCCCTTCCTCGAAGAAAAATATGGGGGGGTTGCCGCACCCAGCCCGGAGTTCCGCCCTGTCCAGTCGACATTTCCGCCGCCCGGCTCCAAATAAGAGGGGGGGGTGCCCGCCAAAACCAGCCTTCAGCCTCCCTTCAGCCTCCCGAGTCGACATTCCTCCTCCCTCAACCGTCAAAAAGCAGGGGGGGGTGCCTGTCCGAATCGATCGGAACCGGACCGAACCGGCCTCCGGCCGCCCCGCCCCACCCGGATGCCAGCGTATCCGCGCGCCCTCCGTGAGCATCCGCCGCGGCTTGGGCAATTGACATTAAATCCGCCGCCGTAAAGAGTAGTCCAATCAACGGATGAAATTGATGTTTGTTTCCGCCTGGTGCTGCGCGCTGGGCAGTTCCGCATGGGTGTGGCCGGCGGTCGCCGCCGACTTCAGCCAGCAAGTTCGGCCGATCCTCGAGGCCCATTGCCTGAGCTGCCACGGCGCGGAAAAGCCCAAAGGGGGCCTGCGCCTGGACACCCGCGAAAACGCCCTCAAAGGCGGAGACAATGGCACCGCGCTCGTGCCCGGAAAACCGTCCGAAAGCCCGCTCTACACCACCACCCTCCTGGCGGCGGACGAAGACATGGCCATGCCGCCGAAGGGCGAGCGCCTGGCGAAAGAGCAGACCGAAGCCCTCCGCGCCTGGATCGAAGCCGGAGCCGCCTGGCCCGCGGATCAGGTGCTCAAGGCCGTGCGCAAAGTGGACTTTGTCCGGGATATACAGCCGATTCTCGAGACCTCCTGCGTGAGCTGCCATCAGGATGGCCACGACAAGGGCGGCCTCCGGTTGGACACCCGGGAACTCGCCTTGAAGGGCGGCGACAACGGCCCGGCCCTCGTGCCCGGGGAAAGCGGCAAAAGCCCGCTTTACACCACGACGGCCCTGCCCGCCGAAGATGACAATTTAATGCCGCCGAGCAATAAAGGCGGCCCTCTCCCGAAGGAACAGATCGAGATGCTGCGCGATTGGATCGATCAAGGGGCTGCCTGGCCGGACTCGATCAAACTGGTGGCGCGCCGTGTCGAATCCGCCGGGAAGGAAGATGCCGGCCTCGTCGGCGAGATTCACGCCAGGATCGGATCCGGCTTCGATGTCCAGGCCGGCCTCGAGATGAAACCCTACCGCATCACCATCCCCGGCACGATGATCAGTTTCGACATGGTCCCGATTCCCGGCGGCGAGTATGCGATGGGCAGCCCGGCGGGCGAAGAGGGCCGGCAGGAGGATGAAGGGCCGCAGCACAAGGTGAAAATCGAGCCGTTCTGGATGGCCAAATGCGAGGTCACCTGGAACGAATACGAGCTATTCATGTTCGCCGAGGAGGAGCGCAAAATCCGCGTCCGCAATCGGAGCGAACCGTCTCTGCACATCGTCGCCGATGCCGTGTCGCGTCCCACCACGCCGTATGTCGAGATGAGCTTCGGCATGGGCAAGGATGGTTTTCCGGCGATCAGCATGACCCAGCACGCCGCCAACACCTATTGCAAATGGTTGAGCGCCAAGACCGGCCAGTTCTTCCGCCTGCCCACCGAGGCGGAATGGGAATACGCCTGCCGCGCCGGCACCGCCACCGCCTATTCGTTCGGAGACGATCCGGGCCAACTGGGCGATTTCGCCTGGTTCGGCGACAACAGCGACGGGAAGTATCAGCGGGTCGGCAAGAAAAAGCCGAATCCATGGGGCCTGCACGATATGCATGGCAACGTGCTCGAGTGGTGCCTCGATCAGTACGAACCGGAAGCTTACGCGCAATTCAAGGACGCCGTGACGGCCAACCCGTGGATCAGAGCCACGAAGCCCTATCCGCACGCGGCACGCGGCGGTTCCTGGCAGGACGGGCCGGAAGCGCTGCGCAGCGCGGCCCGGCGCGGGTCGACCCCCGATTGGAAGCAGCAGGACCCGCAGTTGCCCAAGAGCATCTGGTACCATACCGACGCGCAATTCCTCGGCTTCCGGGTGGTGCGTCCACTTAAGGTCGCGCCGCCGGCAGAACTCTCGAAATATTGGACAAGCGGCGTCGAACGTGACTAACCTTGCCCAACCCTCGCTCGAATAGCGCCGAATACGGGACGTCAACTATTAACGTTAAGACCAAAATGAACGAATCGATTTCTTCCAAGGGCGGCGTGGTCACGCGCCGCGATTTCCTCCATACCAGCTCGATAGCCGCCGGAGGCCTGGTGCTGGGCGGCCTCAGCGCCGAGCGCGGCGCGCATGCCGCCGGGAGCGAGGAGCTTAAGATCGCGCTGGTCGGTTGCGGCGGGCGCGGTTCGGGCGCGGCGGCCCAGGCCCTCGGCACCAAGGGCAGCGTCAAGCTGGTCGCCGTGGCGGATGCCTTCAAGGATCGCCTCGAAGGCGGATTGAAGGAGATTCAGCGCGCCGTCGACCCGGCCAAGATCGACGTGCCGGAAGATCACAAATTCGTCGGCTTCGATGGTTACAAAAAGGCCATCGGCCTCGCCGACGTGGTGGTGCTGGCCACTCCCCCCGGCTTCCGCCCGATCCATTTCGAGGAAGCGATCCGCCAGGGCAAGCATGTGTTCATGGAGAAGCCGGTGGCGGTGGATGGCCCCGGAGTGCGGAAAGTGCTCGCCGCGGCCGAAGAGGCGAAGAAGAAGAATCTGAAAGTCGGCGTGGGGCTGCAACGCCACCATCAGGCTGGTTACATCGAAACGGTCAAGCGCCTCCACGACGGCCAGATCGGCGATATCGTATCCGCCCGCTGCTACTGGAACGATCGCGGCGTCTGGGTGCGCCCCCGCCAGCCCGGCCAGACCGAAATGGAATACCAGATGCGGAATTGGTACTACTTCGTCTGGCTTTGCGGCGATCACATTTGCGAGCAGCACATCCATAACCTGGACGTCATCAATTGGGTCAAGAACTCCTATCCGGTGCGTTGCCACGGCATGGGCGGCCGGCAGGTCCGGACCGGCAAGGATTACGGCGAAATTTTCGATCATCATGCGGTGGAGTTCGAATACGCGGATGGTTCCCGCTGCTTCAGCCAGTGCCAGCACACGCCGGGTTGCTGGAGTTCCGTCTCGGAACATGTCGTCGGCACCAAGGGCTCCTGCGATGTCAATGCCTACCGCATCACCGGTCCGAACGAATGGCGCTATCGCGGCGAGAACAAGAATCCGTACCAGGTCGAGCACGACGATCTGTTCGAGGCGATCCGCAACGACCGCCCGTTCAATGAAGCCATCAATGGGGCCATGAGTTCCTTGACCGCCATCATGGGCCGCATGGCGACCTATTCCGGCAAGCTGATCGAGAGCAAAGAGGTCCTCGAGACCGCCGTCAGCGTCATGCCGAACTCATTTGCTTGGGACGCCCGTCCGCCGACCGTGCCGGATGAGAACGGTTTCTACCCGATTGCCGTGCCGGGCGCGACTTCGGTGGTGTAACGCGTTGCCGCTTTTTCGGAAATCTGCGGGCTGGAGTTCCAGGGCTGCCGCTCTTTAAGAGCGGGGTCCTCGCTGCCACCGGCTCGATTGCCAAGGGTTGGCCACGGTTTACTTTGGGAAAATCCATATGAAAACTCTGCGAGTGTTGGCGGCTTTGGCCGTCGCGATGGTGGTGGTGGTTTGTCCGCGCGCCGCCGATGAGGATGGCTTCAAGTCGATCTTCAACGGCAAGGATCTGACCGGTTGGGACGGGAATCCGAAGTTCTGGTCCGTCCGTGACGGAGCGATTACTGGCGAAACCACGAAAGAGAACCCCACCCCGGGCAACACCTTCCTCATCTGGCGGGATGGCAAAGTGGATGACTTCGAGCTGCGCCTGAAGTTCAAAATCATTGGCGGCAATTCCGGCATACAGTACCGCAGCAAGGAGGAACCCAACTGGGTCGTCGGCGGGTACCAGGCCGATTTCGAAGCCGGTAAAACCTACTCGGGTATTTTGTATGAGGAGCGTGGCCGCGGAATCCTGGCGCTGCGGGGTCAGAAAGTCACCATTCCAGAAGGGGGCAAACCGCAAACGACCGGTTCCGTTGGAGAATCGGCGGCAATTCAAGCGGCGATCAAGCCGGAGGATTGGAATGATTACGTCATTGTCGCTCGCGGCAATCACCTGGTTCACAAGATCAATGGCCTGACGACCGTCGACGTAACGGATGAAGACAAGGTCAAGCGCGCGATGTCGGGCCTGCTGGCGTTTCAAGTCCACGCGGGGCCGCCGATGACGGTTCAGTTCAAGGAAATCCAACTGAAGCGCCTCAAGCTTTCCGACCATCGCAAGAAAGTCGTCCTCGTCGCGGGCACGGTCAGCCACGGTCCCGGCGATCATGAGTTCAATGCGGGGGTCCAGTTGCTGCACAAGTCGTTGCAAGGACAGCCGGAGGTGCTTTCTACGTTCTATCTGAGCGGCTGGCCAAAGGACAAGACGGCTTTCGACAATGCGGACGCGATTCTCTTCTACATGGATGGCGGCGGCGGGCACCCGGTCATTCAGGGCGATCGTATCGCCTATATCGATTCGCTGGCCAGGCAGGGCGTGGGGCTGGGATTCGCGCATTTCGCGGTTGAAGTTCCCGCCGGGCCGGGAGGGCAGGCGATGCATCGCTGGATCGGCGGGCATTACGAGCATCAGTATTCCGTCAATCCCATGTGGAAACCGGACTATCAGAAGTTTCCGGACCATCCGGTCACGCGCGGCGTGAAGCCCTTTTCGGTGGTGGACGAGTGGTACTTCAATATGCGGTGGCCCTCCGACCATGCCGGGCTCACGCATATTCTGACGGCCTTGCCTTCGGATCAAGTCCGCGAAGGCCCTTACGTCTATCCCAAGGGCCCCTACCCGCACATTCAGGCGGCGAAAGGGCGGGTCGAGACAATGATGTGGGTGTTCGACCGGGCGGATGGCGGACGAGGATTCGGCTTTACCGGCGGTCACAAGCACCAGAACTGGGGCAACGACGATTTCCGCAAGGTCGTGTTGAACGCCCTCCTCTGGATCGCCAAAGCCGAGGTGCCTGCCGAAGGCGTGGCTTCGACAGTGACGCCGGAGGAACTGGCCCAGAATCTCGATCCGAAGGGTAAGAAATCGTAGCAGCAGCGGGTGGGCTGAAAGGGGCAAATTAATCGAATAGCCAGCAGTGTAATGAGCATAAAAGAGTTCAAGGCGTGGTCTCAAGCGCAGCCTTTTGTACCGTTCACAATTCACTTGGCCGATGGCCGAGAAATTCTGGTGCCCCACCCTGATTATGTGTTCGTGCCGCCCATCGGACATGATGTCATCGTTGTCCACCCTGAAGGTGGAATGAATTTTATCGATGTTTCCCTGGTCACCGACCTCGAACGAAAACCCCGGATCAAATTGCCGAAAGCTTCGAAAGACGCATGAAGAAACTCCTCATCGTCCTGTTGGCTTTGTCCGCTCTTTCCGTGGGAGCGGCGGACAAGCGAATAGTGCTCCTCGCCGGTTCGGCGTCGCATGGTTCGGGGGAGCATGAATTCAACGCCGGCTGCCAGCTCCTCTTGAAGTGCTTGAACGCCCAACCAGGCGTCAAAGCCGAAATGCATGTCAACGGCTGGCCCGCGGACGACAAGGTCCTCGAGGGCGCCGATGCGATCTTTCTCTATTCCGATGGCGGCGGCGGCCATCCCTTTCACCGCGATGATCGGCGCGCGGTCATGGCGCGGCTGATGAAGCAAGGCGTCGGCCTTGGTTGCGCGCACTACGCCGTCGAAATTCCGAAGGGGCCGAGCGGCGAGGCGTTTCTGGACTGGATCGGCGGCTACTTCGAAACGCATTGGTCCGTCAACCCGCACTGGACGGCGAATTTCCGAAAACTGCCTGACCATCCGATCACGCGCGGCGTGAAGCCCTTTCAGATCGAGGATGAGTGGTATTACCACATGCGCTTTCGACCGGGGATGAAAGGCGTCGTTCCGATTCTCACCGACCTTCCTCCGAAGCGTACCCTTGCCCGGGCGGACGGTCCGCATTCCGGCAACCCGGATGTGCGCGGCGCTGTTTCCATCCGCCAGGAACGCCAGCATGTGATGTGGGCGACGGAACGCCCCGACGGCGGACGCGGCTTCGGCTTCACCGGTGGCCACTTCCACCGTAACTGGGCCAACGAAGATTTCCGCAAGATCGTGCTGAATGCGATCCTTTGGACCGCCAAGGTGGAAGTCCCGGCGGACGGCGCCGACTGCACCCCCTCCGCTGAAGAATTGCAGCAGAACCTCGACGACAAAAAAAAGAAACCATGAACCATCGCCTTCCTCTCAGTCTCGCCGCGCTGTCGCTCGCGGCCGCCGCCGTTCAAGCACAAGTTCCACCGGGCCGGTCCGGCCCGGAAGCCGCCCGCGAGCAGCTTAAGACCATGAAAGCCGGAGAGGGCCTGGAGGTGACGCTCTTTGCCAGCGAGCCGATGGTGCGCAACCCGGCCGATATGGATATCGACGCACGCGGCCGCATCTGGATCACCGAAGGCGTCAATTATCGCAGTTCGTTCCAGAAGTGGGGGAAGCTCCGGCCCGATGGCGATCGCATCGTCATTCTCGAGGACACCGATGGCGACGGCCAGGCGGACAAGGAGAAAACCTTCTATCAGGGGCACGATATAAACACGGCGCTCGGCATCTGCGTCCTGGGCAACAAGGTGATCGTTTCCTGCTCGCCGAACGTTTTTGTCTTCACCGATGAGAATGGGGACGACGTCGCCGACAAGAAGGAAGTGCTGTTTACCGGTATCTCCGGCGTGGATCACGACCACGGCGTGCATGCCTTTGTCTTCGGCCCGGACGGCAAGTTGTACTTCAACATGGGCAACGACGGGAAACAGATCAAGCGCGCGGATGGTTCGCCGGTCGTTGATCGCTTCGGGCTCGAAGTCAACACCAAGGGACGCCCTTACCGCCAGGGCCTGGTCTTCCGCTGCAACATGGATGGCAGCGACTTCGAAGTGCTCGGCCACAATTTCCGCAATAACTACGAAGTGGCTGTCGATTCGATGGGCACCCTGTGGCAGTCGGACAACGACGACGATGGCAACAAGGGAGTCCGCCTGAACTACGTGATGGATTACGGCAATTACGGCTATACGGACGAAATGACCGGAGCCGGCTGGGGCCAGAAGCGCACCAATATGGAGAAGGACATCCCGCTTCGGCACTGGCATCTGAACGATCCGGGCGTCGTGCCGAACCTGATCCAGACCGGCGCGGGTTCGCCCACCGGCATTCTGTTCTACGAAGGTTTCCTTCCCGAAGGATTCCGCTCCGCGATCATCCACTGCGATGCCGGGCCGCGCACCGTGCGCGCCTATCCCGTGTCTCCGAAAGGGGCCGGCTTCGAGGCGAACACGCGCGACATCCTGACCAGCGACGACGTCTGGTTCCGCCCGTCCGACGTGTGCGCCGCCCCGGATGGCTCGCTCTATGTCGCGGATTGGAACGACGCGGGCGTGGGTGGCCACTACATGGCGGACCAGAAACTCGAGACGATGACCGGCCGCATCTATCGCGTTTCGACCAAGGGGCATAAGCCGTCCGTTCCGAAGCTCGATCTCGGCACCGCGGAAGGAGCGGTGGCTGCCTTGCGGTCGCCGAACCTCGCCACGCGTTATCTCGCCTGGCAGAAGCTCCACAGCCTCGGCGCGCAGGCCGAACCCGCGCTCAAAGCCATGTGGAATGCCCAGGATGTCTTTCTCCTCCGCGCCCGCGCCTGGCAGCTCCTCGCCCGTATCCCGGGTAGGGAACAGCAGTATCTGGATGCTGCCGCTACCGACCCGAACGAGCATATTCGCACCCTGGCCCTGCGTTACGCCCGCGTCGAGAAAAAGGACCCCATTCCCATGGTCAAGCGCCTGGCCGGCGACTCCAACGCCTTCGTGCGGCGCGAGTGCGCCCTCTCCCTGCATCGCAACGCTTCGCCCGACAAACCCGCGCTCTGGGCCAAACTCGCGGCGAAGCACGATGGCCAGGATCGCTGGTATTTGGAGGCTCTCGGCATCGGCGCCGCCGGCGCGGAAGAAGCGTGCTTCGATGCCTGGCTGAAACAGGTCGGCGACGGTTGGAACACCCCGGCCGGCCGGGACATCATCTGGCGTTCGCGCAGCGTCAAGGCCCCGGCGTATCTCGTCAAAATCATCAAGGACAAGAACACGCCCAAGGAAGAACGCGACCGCTATTTCCGCGCGCTCGATTTCATCAAGGGCCCGGAGAAAGACGCCGCGCTCGTCGAACTCGTCAGCGCCGCGCAATAGCCCATGCGGAAGTTGGCCTGGATCAAGGCCGGCGCGCTGCTCGCCGTCTGCTTTGGCGCCGGTCTCCCCGGTCGAGCCGCCGAACCGCCCGCCCTCGACGATCAAACGCGCATCCAGATCGAGGCCCTCGAGCGGCTGAAAGGCCTGGACCTCGAGGCGAATCCCGCGCTCCAGCGGGCCGTCCTCGCCGTCGTCCAGAAAACCCGCGGCACGCCGCACTTTGTCGAACTGGTTCGCGATTTCGGGCTCAAGGGCCAGTCCGAGGCTCTGCTCGAGTACGCCTTGCGGCACCCCACCGAAACCACGGGCGTCGAGGCCTTTCGCCTGGCGCACCAGGAGGCGGGACCGAGCCGGGTCGAACCGCTCCTCGCTTCCACGAATGCCGTCGCCGCCGTGCAGTTGATGGGCGCCAGCGGCGATCGCAACTTGCTCCGGCGGCTCGAAGCCCTTGTCCCGGACTCCGCGATACCCGCCGCTCCTCGTAAAGCCGCCGTCCGCGCGCTGGCCCAGCGCCAGGACGGAGCCCGTTTCCTTCTCGACCTGGCCCGGGAAGACAAGCTCCCGGCCGATCTCCGTTTCGCGGCCAGTTCCGAACTGCATCTCGCGCCTTGGCCCGAGATCAAGAAGCAAGCCCTCGAGATTCTCCCGCTGCCTCAGGGCCAGGGTGCCGAAGCGCTGCCGCCGGTGGGGGAACTCATGAAGCTCCAAGGAGATGCCCGGCGCGGTTCCGAGGTTTTCCGGCGTCCCGCGGTGGCCTGCATTGCCTGCCACCAGGTAAATGGCGAAGGCCTTGATTTCGGCCCGAATCTTTCCGAAATCGGCACCAAGCTCGGCAAGGATGCCCTCTACGAATCGATCCTCGATCCCAGCGCCGGCATCGCCTTCGGCTACGAAGCCTGGTCGGTCGATCTCGCGAACGGCGACGAACTGTTCGGCTTGATCGTGAGTGAAACTGCGGATGAACTCGCCCTCAAGGCCCAGACCGGCATCGTCACGAAGGTCAAGAAGGCCGAGATCGCCCGCCGGATCAAGATGGCGACCTCCATCATGCCGGCCGGTCTCCAATTAACCCTCACCCCCCAGGAACTCGTCGATCTGGTCGATTACCTGGCGCAGCTTCGCAAGCCGGCCACACCCTGATTGTTGTGGATGCCGGCTGCCTGCGTTGGCTCCCGGGTCCGGCTTTGGCATCGCCTATGCTTGTAAATCACTTGTGCGCCCCCAGAGGTTCGAAACGGCGGCCGGGTTCACCCGGGTCGATGTCGCGGTCATGGCCGCCCTGATCGCGCTGGCCATCGGGTTGGCGCTCGCCACACCGGGCGGGCGTTCCGCGCGGGCGGAACGAATCGCCTGCGTCGAAAACCTCAAGAAACTGGGACTCGCTGTGCGCATCGCCGCAAGCGATGCCGATTTCGAGGCGCGGTGGCAGTCCTGGAAAACCAACTCGTTCGCGCCCGGTTTTGATGAACCAGCAGCCTTCTTTGGCTCCTTTTCAAACCATCTGGCGTCGCCCCGCCTGCTGATCTGTCCCAGTGATCGCGAGCGCGCTCCTGCCGCGTCGTTCACGAACCTTGCCTCCCGGAATCTCAGCTACTTTGCGAATCTCTCCGCCGACTTTTCCCGCCCTCAAGACATATTGATGGGAGACCGCAATGTCATCGCGGACGGTGTTCCGGCACCCTCCGGCAGGCTCCCATTGACCAACGTCACCACGTTAACTTGGTCCAAAGCCATGCATGGAGACACGCCGAATCTCCTTCTGGCCGACGGCAGCGTGCAGCAGATCAGCGCCTCTCGATTGAATCAGCACCTCCGCGCCCTCGGCCCGCAGGCCTGGCTCTTCCTGATCCCGTAAACAACCTCCACCTCCAGTCAAACGCACCGCCTCCGCTGGTCGTGCCAATCCGGGGTGTGATCGAAACTGGCGATCACACGCCTTTCCGTCCTTTCAGAGCACGCGCGCACTCCCGCCCGCGCTCATGAGTGCCCGCCCCAACATCTTCCGTTCGTACCCCTCTCCCCTCCGCGCTCTTCTCTCGGTGTTCTCTGCGTCCTCGGTGCGCTCTGTGTTAAACTCGGCGTCCCTCCTGACCGCCGCGTCCGATTGCATGATCGCACTCGCCAATCCGTTGCAGCTTGCCGCGCGGCGTCCGGGCGGCTTAAATCAAGCAAAACGCCGCGCCGCTCGCACTCGAGGCCGGCCCAACCAACGAACCGATATGGCGGGAAAAACTACGTCCGACAACCTCAACAACGTCCTCTCCGTCATCATGGGCGGCGGGCAGGGCACGCGCCTCTTTCCGCTCACCCGGGAGCGGAGCAAGCCGGCGGTGCCTCTGGCCGGCAAATACCGGCTCGTCGACATACCCATTTCCAATTGCATCAATTCCGGCCTGAAGCGGGTGTATCTTCTCACCCAGTTCAATTCCGCCTCGCTCCACCGGCATATCTCCCAGAGCTACAAGTTCGATCACTTCACGGGCGGCTTTGTCGAGATTCTCGCCGCGGAGCAGACCTTCAGCGATACGTCCTGGTACCAAGGCACCGCCGATGCCGTGCGGAAAAACCTCCTGCATTTCCTCAACCACAATTTCGACTACGCTCTTATCCTGAGCGGCGATCAGCTTTACCGCATGGATTTCCGCCAGATCATTGCGCAACACGCCCGGTCGGGAGCCGATCTCACCGTCGCCACCATCCCGGTGCATCGCCGCGAAGCGAGCGCGCTCGGCATCATGCAGATCGACGAGCAATCGCGGATCACGCGTTTCGTCGAGAAGCCGAAGGAGCCCGAAGTGCAGGATTCGCTCCGGCTGCCGCGCGATTGGTACGCCCGGCTCGGGATCCAGGGAGAGGAGGAGTTCTTCCTGGCTTCGATGGGCATCTACGTCTTCAACCGCGATGTCCTGCTCCATCTGCTGGACAACACGCTCACCGACTTCGGCAAGCACATCATTCCCGGCGCGATCAAAACGCATAAGGTCTTTTCCTACATCTTCCAGGGGTACTGGGAGGACATCGGGACCATCCGCAATTTTTTTGAGGCCAATCTCGACCTGGTGCAGGAATTGCCTTCCTTCAATTTCTTCGACATGAGCGCGCCGATCTTCACCCGCCCGCGGTTTCTCCCGGGCTCGAAGATCAACGGCGCGGTGATCGATCATGCGCTCATCGCGGACGGCTGCATCATCAATCGCGCGCAGATCGCCCATGCCATCGTGGGGGTGCGCAGTCTCGTGGACCTTGGGAGTTCGCTGCATCGGGTGGTGATGCTCGGTTGCGACTTTTTCGAATCGGACCAATCGATCCAGGACAACTCGGCCGCCGGCCGGCCCCGCATCGGCATCGGCAAGAACACGCGCGTCGAAAACGCCATTATCGATAAGAACGCCCGCATCGGCGATAATTGCGTCATCACCCCCGCCGGCAAACCGGAGAACATGGACGGCCCGAACGGCATGTTCTTCATCCGCGACGGCATCGTCATCATTCCCAAAAGCGCCATCGTGCCGCACGGAACGACGATCTAGGGCTTCCGCTGGAAGCGGTATTCCATCGCCTGGATCTCGCGCCGTTCGGGAGTGCGGGTGTCGATGAACCGGACTTCGATGCCCCACTCGTCGGGCCTGCGGAAATCGAGGACATGCACGAACTCCTTGGTAAAGCCCAGCGCTTTCATGGTCGGGTCGTCATCCCGGCCCGCGAGCTTGATCTTTCCGCCTTCCGCCTCAGATTTCCCGCGGGAAGCGACCCAGTACGTCCCGAAGGTATCGGTAGCCAGCAGTTCGTAGTGGCCGTGCCGCCGGTCGAAACCGATCAGAAAACTCCCTTCGATGGGCCCCGCCGCCCCGGTCAGAGTGTATTCGATGTGCAGAAACCGGCCGCCCGTGATCATCCGGGCCCGCGCCGAGCCCACCGACGAGCGATTCCCCATTGAGGCGCTTGCCGCCCATTCTCCAGCGTACTTCGCCATCCGTTCATGCTCGGCCCCCGGCTGGGTCTGTTTCAGGAGTTCCTCTCGTGAGGCGGATGGGGCCGGCTTTGCGGCAGGTTCCTGGGCGGATGACGTTGCCACGGCCCAGCCCAGCAACATCATTGGAATTAATCGGATGCTCATGCTTGAAACGATGAATCGAGAACGAATGCCCACCGGGAGACTTGGCTCAACACCGGACTGTCTTCCGCTTGGGAGCCACCGGCGCACCCCGGCGGGATTTGACGATGTAGCTCTCCGCCTCCGGCACTTCGCAAGCCGTATCCCCCATGTCCACCTCCACCCGGCCCACTTGCCGGGCCGTGGCCATCGCCTTCTCGGCCAGCGGAGCCACGTACGTTCCGCAGCAGATGACGAAACTGTTCATCGCGTAGCGCGCCCGGTTTGGCGCGGTCGAGATGGTTTTCGCGCACCGATCCAGCAGTGCCCCCAATTCCTTGATCGGCAGCGCCTCGTCCGGCCGGGTCGAGACGATCGCCCCCAAAGTCGACCAACCGGCGGTCGCCGTCAGCTCCCGTTTCGAGTCGATCCATTCCCGCGCGATCTCGAAGCCCTCCGGGTGTTCCGCCGCCACCCAGGCCACGGTGCAGCCCGCGATCATGTGCCACGAAGCGCCCGCCGCCCACGCGTTCAGTTCGCGCCGCGACATTTTCGCCCCATCCGCGATCATCCCGGCCAGATACATCGCATCCGAGTTCTGGGTGGCGAACAGCTCCAGCGCCAAATCCTGGCGGCCTTTCAATTGCTTGTGCAGCGGCTTCAAATCGCCAATCCGCACGCCGAAGAGCGGCTCCGGCGCGCCATGCCGCACCAACGTTCGCTTCGTCGTGGCGCTCCCCTTGGCCGCCAGCCACTTCATTACCTCGTCGAGGGTCATAGTCGAGAATCCTGACGATGCTAAGCACCGCTCCGCCGATTGCAACCCCTCCGAATCAGGAGGAGCAGGGCAAACGCATCTAAAATCCGAGTAATTGGAGCAAATAGGCATGGTTC
>CAYZKY010000103.1:0-23254 GCA_964478815.1 uncultured Verrucomicrobiota bacterium | reverse complement strand
GGTTAACTTAAAAGGAGTCCAACCGATTCTCTCTTCTTCCGTGGGACGGCTGTGACAGAAAAAGGAAATCCGAAATGGCACCGAAAGGTAAAGTGCGGCGGCGAAACGTTGAACCTCCGATCAAGAGAGTTCCATCTGGTTCAAGGCGGAGAGTGGAGGGAAACACCTCAAACCTACCATCATGGCCCGCAAAGGTTTCGTCCAAAGTCCCATTGGGTTTAATCCTGATTAACCGCGCGGTACGGATGCCGTTAAAACTTGCGAACTCTCCCGCGACGATAATCTGCCCATCAAGTTGAACCACAATGGAGGATGCCCCGCCACCCGAAATACCGCTCCCGGGATCGAACCCTGTATCCAGTGTTCCCTCCGGGGTCAGACACGCGCCTCCCCGCCGAGGCGTACCATTCACGGTTGTAAACGTGCCAACGACAACTATTCTGCCATCGACGGAGATTGCGATATCTTGGACTCCAGTGACTTCGCATGTAAAGCTGCTGTCCAATCCGCCATAGTCAAGCAGCCTTCGAACGCCAAAATCCCCCCCGCCAACACTTTGTCGTCACGTTGAATTGCGATCGCGCTAACCGATCTACTCCTGAATGTCTCGCCAGAATCGAAGCCTCGATCGACGGAGCCCGCCGGCATGGGGCCATGAACCAAAGACAGAAGCACAGTTTCGCTTGTGACTGAGCCGAATTCATTGCTCACAATTCCTGAATAGGAACCCGTGTGTTCCGCCCTTGCGCTCCGCAACGTCATTACTGAGTTTGTGCTTCCCGGCGTTGGTTTGCTGTCAAACAACCATTGATACGATAACGGGAATCCGGTTGCGATTACGGTCAGGGAAGCTTCTCGACCCAAGAAACCGCGCGTCGCGAGCGGTTGTGTTGTTATCACTGGAGCCTGCGGAACAAGATCGCTAACCATCAGCCTCGCTACACCTTCGTGTGCGTTTGAATTCGGCGAACCAAGAACTCCAGCTATTAAACCTTTCCGTCACTCTGAAGGGCAATTTCGCCGATAGTGCCAAATGATTGGTTGAAGCCACTTCCGAGATCGAGACTGCCATTTTCATTAAAAGCCTGTTTTAAAAAGGCCTTTGCCGTAAGACAACATTTAATGTTGTACAAGCTCGCCGTACCCTATACATGGAGCGGATGCCTTTGCATCCGAAAGCGTATCCGACCAACCTGAGCGACGCCGAGTGGGACGAAATCAAGTCCCTCGTGCCCCAACCGAAGTCCGGCAAGGGAAAGCGTGGCCGTCCGGCGCTGGATCGCCGCCGCCTGCTCGACGCCATCCTCTACGCCGTGCGCGCGGGCGGGGCCTGGCGGCTTCTGCCGGGCGATTTCCCACCCTGGCAGACCGTCTATGGCTACTTCCGCCGGTGGAGCCAGGACCAGACCTGGACGCTCCTCCACGACACCTTGCGCGACTGGCTCCGCAAGAGCTCCGGGCGCAACGTCGCCCCCACCGCCGCGATCATCGACAGCCAGTCCGTCAAAACCACCGATCAGGCCGGCGAACAGCGCGGCTACGACGCGGGGAAGAAGATCAAGGGGCGCAAACGGCATCTGGCCGTCGACACGCTGGGGTTGATCCTCGCCCTGAAGATCACCAGCGCGGCCGTGCCGGACCGGGACGCCGCCCGGCCTCTGATCCAGAGCCTGGTGCAGTGGTTCGTCCGCCTGCAAATCATCTGGGCGGACGGCGGCTATCTGGGCGAACTGGTGGCATGGGTGAAGTCGCGGCGCCCCTTCGGCAAGCTCCACCTGCAAATCATCCGGCGCGGCGATGACGTCAAAGGCTTCACGGTCTTGCCCAAACGCTGGATCGTCGAGCGCACCTTCGGCTGGTTCTATAAGTCCCGCCGCCTCGTGCGCGATTACGAAGTGCGGCTGGATCACAGCGAGGCGATGCTGCGCCTCTGCATGATTCGTATCATGCTCCGCCGGTTGGCCGCGCCCTGATCGCATTTTTAAAACACGCTCTAAGTCGGAAAAAACTTTTTTGGACCGGTACCATCCAAATTAGCGATAAATCCCGCGACGATAAGCTTGTTATTGCTGTCTTCAGCTATTGCGTTGATGTAATCTCGAGGCCCAACGCTTGTGTCGAATTCGAATGTCGGATCCAAACTCCCATCTTCGTTCAGTCGAGCAATCCCTCGACGACTGAACTCCGCGATGTTGGTAAATGAGCCCGCAACGAGCAGTTTTCCTTGATTGCTTAGTTGGATTCGGCTGATCGGTCGGCTGCTGGCGGAGGCTTTCGGCCCAAATTGGGGATCGAATGCATCGTCGAGGGATCCATCGGCATTCAAGCGGGCGATGCTGTTGCGTTCTGTGCCAGCGAAGACCGTAAAGTCGCCAATCAGCAAAATTTTGCCATCGCTTTGAAGAGTGCCACCGAAAGGACGCCGATCCATCGAGAGGCCCGGATCAAAGGAGGTGTCGAGAGTTCCGTCCGAGTTCAAGCGGGCAATTCCTTGCCGAGGAATTCCATCATAAGCCGTGAAGTCCCCAAGGATGAGGACCTTCCCGTCACCTTGCACCATGACTCGCCCGATATAGCCGCCCTGCTCCGCGCGGGACACAAAATGCGCGTCGAGCGTGCCGTCACGATTAAGGAGAGCGAGGTTGTTTTGGTTGGCGCCGTTTACTTTTGTAAACTTGCCGGCAATGAAAAACTTCCCACCCAGCGCAGCTTCGAGTTCGAAAAGTTCTACCGGTGCTTGCGTAGTTCCCTGCACAATGGCTTCGAAACCATCGTCAATCGTGCCGTCCGGATTCAAACGAACCAAGTTCGTGTGAGAAACCTGTGGATTTGAAGGAATCGCTGGTGTATGGAAGTTCGATCCACCAAGCACGATTTTGCCATCGTCCTGGATCAAGAGAGCCCAAATTGAAGGGGTTATTGAATCTTTCAAAAAAAGCGGATTCGATGCTCTTGAATAAATGCTGGATCGATGGAGCCGGGCTGCGCACGGTGGTTTGGCACTGCCAGCAAAAAAAGCATCCAAAGGGCGAACGTAACCGCTGAGTAACGTGGTCTTAGTTTCATACTGTTTGTTCTGCAGCTTTAGGCCGGTTAATTCGAAATAGTGGTGAACTGGATGCCGCGTGGCAAGGCATTTTCAGCAGCACTCTTAGCGAAAACTAACCGTCCCCAAGGCCGTTACGTCAGCGATTCTTGCGGGGGTGGTGCGAGCGGAGTGAGGGGGATCGGTCGGATCGGTTCGATGGGGCTGATCGGGGAGGGCCGAGGGGAGATGTGGTTGGGTGCGGCGGGGGTTGGGGGGATGGGGGCAGAGTACTCCTGTGGCGGGGAATGAGCGGGGCCACGCGGAGGGTTCGGAAGAGAAGGCTCGAGGGGGTCGAGGGGGTCAAGGCTTTTGTTCGGAACGGGTCCGGGTGACCACGAGGTTGGGCTCGCGATCATGATGTTACGATAGCACGCTTCGGCGGACGGGCAAGGGTGAGGAACGCCGAAGCCACGGCCATGTTCGGCCAAGGACACCCTCGTCAACCGGACCGGAGGTTCGCCCCGCCATCGGCCCGGCTCTTTGGCCGGCCCGCCCGGCGGTGTTCGATTTCCTTCACAAAAGAAATTCCGAAAGAATGCGCCGGCTCCCAACGTATCTCCCTCAGAACTTGCCGGTTCTCCTGAACGCGGCGGGAACCAAGGAGAAACGATTATGGCTTGCAAAGATACGGCGGGCCGCGCCCGCACCGCGTGCTTGAATTGGGAGACGCAGCAGCGGAACCAATGCGCGCAATGGCGAACGGAGTGGACCCGACGCTGCGACCAGTGGGAAACGGAGCAGCAACGGCGGTGCACCCAAATGCACACGGAGCAGCAGCGGCGGTGCGACCGATGGGAAGAGGAACGGCACCGGGAATGCGATAGCTGGTTCATCCTTTTCCGCTGGATTTGCACGGCGTGGGTCTGGATCACGACCACCGTGTGCCGGGTTTGGGCGTGGATCACGGTCACCATCTGCGACGTGTGGACGTGGATTTCCACCACGGTCTGCCGCCTGTGGGTGTGGGTGGGAACCGTGGTGTGCGCCGTTTGGACGATTGTCACGACCCTGATCTGCCGGTTCTGGGCGATGATCATCGACCTATGGTGCCTGATTAGTTGCACATTGCGCCGATGGGCGGCTCCAGATGAGTTCAGCGAATCGAAATCGGAATGCATCTACGGCTGGACCAGCGCGTATCGGGCGGATTTCGATTCCAAGGAATGCGTGCTGCGCATCACCTTGCGCATTCGATTGGCGCCGCTGGCTGGTGTCGACGCGGCCGCGCTGGCGGCCGCGCAAGCGCAATGGGAGACGGCCATCGAAAATAGGTGGACCGGCGCGTTGCCGCTCATCATGACTGGTGGCAATTGCCGGTGCGAACGCGTCCGCGTCGTGCTGGACGCGCAATTCGTGGCCAGCGGCGAACATCACGTCGTCCAGGTCCACCCGGGGAACGGCCGGGCCGACATGGCGAACTGGTTTGTCACGGACGATGGCGGCACGGCCGCCCACGAAGCGGGCCATATGCTGGGCAATCCGGACGAGTATGCGGACGCGAACTGCCCGGGCCGCACCGTCACGGCCGACAACAGCATCATGCAGATGACGGCGGGCCAGGTGCGCGCCCGGCATTACGAGTCCTTTGCCCGCTGGTTGTCCAACCGGACGTGCTGCGACTATGTTCCCCGCGGTTGAACGACGACACCATTCCGAATTATCTCGCTTATGAATACGACGAATACTCCCGCTCTCTCGGCCGACACCGTGCGTTTGACCACGCTGGAAGTTCGGGTGGGCAATCCCTACGATCATCATGGCCAGACGGTGGCCAGCGTTTCCGGTTCGGGCGCGTTTCGGGGCGAATCCATTCGCGCGGAACAGCCCCGGCCCAAGGGGGAATCCGCCGACCCCGCCGCGCGGCACGAGAAACCGATCGAACCGCGCCGATGCCAGGCGGAGTTGCCGGCGGAACACGCGGAGCGCATCCTCCGCCAGGCGGCGGAGTTCGCCTGGGGTGTCAAGTTTCCGCCCCGGCCGGGGATTCCGGGCGAAGCGGTCGTCGAATGGCGGCTGAAAACGCCCCAGGGCGAATTCGTGCTGAAGTCTTGGCTGCGCGACGCGGAGAAAGACTCCCGGCAAGCGGAGGTGCTCAAGGCGATCAAGGAGGCGCTCCAAAAGGCGTCGGGCGACAAGATGGTGCTCTAACCGGCCTTCGCCATGAACGCCCTGGAATCGGCCTCCACTCTCTCCACTCCCTCCGCGATCGAACCCGCCGCCGGGGATTGTTGCGGGCGCTCCGCCGGATCGGCGAGCGGGCCGGAGTTTCTGACGATCGCGAGCCGCGCTGATTTGGAAGCACTGGCCAGCCGGGCGGAGTCCTTCAGCTTCGGAGGGCGCTTGCGTGCCACGGTCGCCGTGCCGGGCTGGAGCGCGGAAGCCCGCGCGGCGCTGGAAACGCGCATCGACAAGGCCTGGCATGAGTGCGGTTGCAGTCTCGGCTCGGCCTTGGCGCTGGCGTCGCTCGGCGCTTATGTGGCGCTTTATTCCTTTGGAATCGTGGGAGCCGGGGCGGGCGCCGGACGCATGGCCTGGCACGCGCTGCTGGCGTTCCTGGCTGGAGCCTTGGCCGGCAAGGTCTGCGGCATTCGTCGCGCGCGGCTTCGTTTGGCACAGGAACTCCGCCGTGAAGCTCGCGGGCTCTGAGCGTGAACCACGCCGGTGAGCCGTTATCTTAGCGCGGGTGGGGTGAGGGCCGGGGACCTTGGCTTTTTGCTCTACAGGGGCGGGGGGGCCGGTTACGTTGGCGGCCTCCTATGAAAGCGGCGTTGCGTTTGCGCGGCCGGCCGGTGGGGCGGGACGGGTTTACCTTGATCGAATTGCTGGTGGTGATCGCGATTATCGCGATTCTGGCGGGGATGCTCTTGCCGGCGATGGCGAAGGCCAAGGCGAAGGCGCAGGGGATCGGCTGCCTGAATAATATCAAGCAATTGCAGCTTTGCTGGCAGTTGTACGCGGACGATTTCGACAACCGGCTGGTGCCGAACGGGGATGGGGGCGCGGCGGGATGGGTGGGGGGCTGGCTGCCGACGCCGGCGGACGCGACGAACGTGAACAAGTTGAAATCGCCGGACGGGAAGTTGTGGCCGTATAACCAGTCGCTGGGGATTTACAAATGCCCGGCGGACAAGAGCACGGTGCGGATCGGCGGGCGGGTGCATGCGCGGGTGCGGAGTTTGTCGATGAACGGGAATATGAACGGCAACAGTTGGTACACGGCGCTGATCAACCGGCGGTGGTGGACGTACCGGAAGTATACGGAGATTCCAACGCCGGCGCAGCACTTCGTGTTTCTCGACGAGCGGGAGGAGGCGATCGACGACGGTTACATGCTGGTGGTGCTGGATCAGGTGAATGTGTGGGGGAACCTGCCGGCGATTTATCATAATGGGGCGTGCGGCCTTTCCTTCGCCGACGGGCATGGGGAGATCAAGAAGTGGAAGGATCCGGATACGTTGCGGAAGGGAATTCAAGGGGCCCGAAACGCGCCGAGGGATGTGCCGTGGATTCAGGAGCGGACGGCGGTGCAACGGTAGGGAAGGTCAGGAGTCTGTTGAAAAACTGCGGCCATCCATTTTGCGGCAGGGCCGGCGCGCTGGCTTCGTTGGCCCTCCCTGACAGATCACGAAGGATATGCTCGGTCAGGCCGTCTCGCCATCGCGCCAACCGTGCGCGCAAACTGGATGGCCGCAGTTTTTCAACAGACTCCCAGGGGCGGGCGCGCCCAGATGGAGTGGAATCCAGAAAAGTTTGAGGCTAAGTTTTGGGCTGTGAGTTCGCCTAATGTGCAGGTGGCCTGCCCGACGTGCCGCAAGCGGGGGGCGTGGTTTGAGGGGAAGTTCGGCCCGTTTTGCTCGCACCGGTGCAAGCTGGTGGATCTGGGGAAGTGGTTCGGCGAGGAGCATGCGATCTCGGAGCCGCTGAAGCCGGAGCATTTCGCGGGGTACGAGAATCTGCCGCCGGGGAGTTATCTGGACGAACCGGAAGCGGGGGATGAGCCGAAGAATTAGAGTAATTTAAGGGCCACGGCGGGAAGCGCTACGCTCACATGTTGAATTCAGGGCCGAGGTAGATTTCGCGGGCGTGGGGATCGTTGACGATGAATTCGGAGGTGCCTTCCACGGCGACCTGGCCGGACGTAATGAGGTAGGCGCGGTCGACGAGCTTTAAAGTTTCGCGGGCGCTGTGATCGGTGATGAGAACGCCGAGGCCGCGCTCCTTTAGACGGCGGATGATCTTCTGGACTTCGAAGACGGTGATGGGATCGATGCCGCTGAAGGGTTCGTCGAGGAGGAGGAGCTTGGGGGTGGTGACGAGGGCGCGGGTGATTTCGAGACGTCGCTTTTCGCCGCCGCTGAGGGTGTAGGCTTTGTTCTTCGCGACGTGGGAGAGATCGAGTTCGTCGAGGTGATAGCGGAGGCGAATGGCGCGTTCCTGGCGGCTGATGGCGCAGGTTTCGAGGATGGCGAGGATGTTTTGCTCGACGGTGAGTTTGCGGAAGATGGAGGGCTCCTGCGTGAGGTAGCCGATGCCCAGGCGCGCGCGCTCGTGCATGGCCAGCTCGGTGATCCGCTGATCGAGAAATTGGACTTCGCCGGCATCCGGCCGGACGAGGCCGGCCACCATGTTGAAAGTGGTGGTTTTGCCCGCGCCGTTCTTGCCTAGCAAGCCGACGATTTCCCCCGCGCCGACGTGAATCGAGACGCCATCGACTACGGTGCGATGCCGGTAGCGCTTGACCAATCCCTGAGTGGAAAGGAGCACTCCGGTTGCGGGCTGGGCCGACTGCTCCACTTCGGGGCTGCTGGCGGGGGCGGTCATGGTTTGCGCGCGGCGGGAACGCGGATGTGGAAATTGCCCCGGACGCCGAAGGTGTTGCGCTGGCGGTCGAGGAGGAATGTGTCGGCGCGCACCGTGCCGTTGGTGCGGGTCAATCGCGGATCGCCGGTCAGTTCGATCTGGCCGGTGGCGACGGTGTAAACGGCGCGTTCGCCGGTGACGACATCCGCGCCGTGGAGAATGCGCACGCCGCGCTCGGCGACGGCGCGATCGATCCGGTTGCTCGCGCCGTGAAAGACGGTGAGCAAGGGAGTGAGGAGTTCGCCGCGGCCATCGACCAGGCGGACTTCCTCGGAGAAGACGGACACTTTCGAGCCGTGGGCGAGGCTGCGGGCGTAAATGCGGGCGGGAGAGTTGGTGTCTGCGGCGTTCGCCGGCCCGGTGGCGGGAGCAAACCCGTCCCAGGAGGCGGAGGCGCCGGACGGGGCGACGATCTCGACGCGGCCGAGGGCAAAGAGTTCGGCGGCGTCCGGATGGAGCACCACCCGGTCGCTGCGGCCGTGCAGGCCGTCCAACTCCCACTGGGGCTCGCCGGTGAGCGTGATTTTGCTGGGGCCGAGTTCGTAAACTGCTTTCTCGCCTTTGGCGCGGCTTTTGCCGCTGACGATTTCGACCTGCTGCTCGGCAACGAGGCGGGATAGCTCGCGGCCATCCGGGCCGAACTCGACGCGGAGAGTTTCGCACGCGACCTGGCCGCTGGGGTGGGTGGCCCGGACCTGGCCGCGGTAGATGGCGACGACATTCGAGCCGCCGCGATCGACATGTTCGAAAGTCTGGGAGCGCACTTCAATAGCGCCGGGGCGGTCGGTCACCGCGTTCGTAGTGGCAGCCGCGAGTTGGGTCACCGGGAAGCGCATGAAGACGTCCCCCTGGGCGTGCGTGGTTCCGGCAGTGCGATTGAGCGTGAGGGTGCGGGCCGAGCCTTCGCGGTCGCCCAGCTTCCAGCGGGCTCCTTCGCTGACGGTGAGGATGTTGGTGGCGAGCTGGTACCTGGCCAGTTCGCTCCAGACTTCGACGCCCGGTTGGACCAAATGAACGGCCTGGCGCGCTTCGATCTCGCGAATCCCGCCCGCTTCGCCGAGGTTGATGGTGAGTTCGCCGCAGGCCAGCGTTTCGGCGCCGTCGCGCGCCCGCACCTGGCCGCTAAAAATGGCGAGCGAGCCGAGGTAGGTGAGCCGTTCCGACGTGATCTGGATCGGCGCTTCGGCCGGACGGTTGGTGGCTCCAGCGCCCGTCAGCGCGGCGCGGCGCACTTGGGCGGAGACCTGATTTGAGACCACCAGGACCGAGCGCGCCGGCGTCCACGACCAACCGAGGCCTGAGAGGGCGAACCGGCCGTCGACCGATTTGAGCGTCAAGGTCGTCTCTGAGGAGGCCACACCCTGGGTCTGGTCGAACGTGCAGCGCGGGGCTTCGATCTCGAGATCCTTCTCGTCCTCCGTGCGGTAGGTGGTTACGCGGGGCTCGGTGACCTCGTAAATTTTGTTGCCGAGGTGCCGGGCATCGGAACCTTTCAAGACCGAGCGCCGGCCTTCGGGGTCGCGGGCGACCGGGGCCTGAAAGCCTCCGGTGATTTTGCCGGTCACGTTCGGAGGCTCGGCCGCGGGGAGGAGGGCCAGCGCCAGCCCGCAGCATAGAATGGAAAGCGCAGCCGAAGATTTCATGCCGGGCGCGCGGCTTCGAACAGCCGGACCAATTGCTCGAGCAGCTTCGGCATTTCTTTGAGCGGAATCATGTTGGGGCCGTCGCTGAGCGCCTGATCGGGCTCCGGATGCGTTTCGATAAACAGGCCGTTCGCCCCGGCGGCAATGGCGGCACGAGCGAGCACCGGAGCATACTGGCGCTCGCCCGCGGAACGATCGCCGCCGCCGCCCGGCAGTTGGACCGAGTGAGTGGCATCGAAGACGACCGGGAAACCGAACGCGCGCATGATCGGAATGCTGCGCATATCGACGACCAGGTTGTTGTAGCCGAAAGTGGTGCCGCGTTCGGTGAGGAGCAAGCGTTCGCCTCCCGCCGCCCGGGCTTTCTCAACCACTTGTTCCATGTCCTTGGGAGCGAGGAACTGGCCTTTCTTGATATTGACGATCGCTCCGGTACGGACGGCGGCCAGGACGAGATCGGTCTGGCGGCAGAGGAACGCGGGGATTTGCAGGATGTCCACGGCCGCGGCGACGGGCGCGCATTGCTCCTCGCCGTGAATGTCCGTCAGGACAGGCACGCCCAACGTGGCGCGCACCTTGGCCAGCACCGCCAGCCCGGCTTCGAGGCCCGGCCCGCGAAAGGACTTGGCGGAGGAACGGTTCGCCTTGTCGAAGCTGGCCTTGAAGACATAGGCGACGCCGAGGGCGCGGCATTGCGTCGCGAGAATCTCGGCGACGCGCAGGCAAAGTTCCTCGCTCTCAACGACGCACGGACCGGCGATAAAGAACGGCTGGTCCGGACGCGCCAAGGCATTCCAAAGCTCGATGTTCGCGGTCACCCCGGCACCGTACTCCCCCGCCGGTGGATCGGCAAGGAATCCGGCGGCATGATCTGCGACGCGATCCGCACCAGGACCGCGTCCGCCGGATCGGTATTTAATTCCCTTGGACGCGGTAGAATTTCGCGGGGGCGGTCATGGGGACGCTGAGCGGACTCGCCCCGGTTTCGTTATTCCACGCGCCGGTGACGGCATTGGCGCTTTGGAGAATGCCGCCGGCGTAGGTCAGCACCAGGTTGCTGCCGTTGCGGCTGTAGCTGAGGGTCGGCGCGGCTTTGCGGCCGATGGCGTAGTCGAGCGTGTTGAACAAAATTGTTTTGCCCGTTTCGTTCAGATCACCGATATCGGTCGGCCAATTGGCGGCCGGATTGGCGACCTGGCCGAGGAAAAAGCCGATGCGCTTGTTCGGCACGGCGCTGCCGTCCACGAGGCGGTCGCCTGTTTCATAAACGAAAATCGTGGGATAACTGCCATCCTCCTGCACGCTGGCGACGATGTCGGCGTCGGCGGTGGGCTTGCCCCAATTGAGGCTGTAGGGCGAGTTGTAAACTTTCACCTTGCCGGTCAAGCCCGCCACGATGGGGTGATCCGCCTTGCGGACATAGAGGGAATCGCGGGCGTCCTGGACTTCGGCGGGCACTTCGGTGCGGCCGGTGTTGCCCCAGTTATCCCAGTCGTTGTTGAAGCCTTCGTCGTGGTTCACCCAGTGGGCGTTGTCGTACATGAAAGCTTCGAAGGAAATGACCGGGATGTCGGTGTCTTGCAGGCTGAAAATGCCGGTCGCAACGCCGGGCGGGTCGACGACGGAGGTCGAGCCGATCGTTTCGGAAATGAACACCACATCCTGGCCGGCGGCGGCTTCGCGCAGGCCCTCGGGAGTGCTGCCGCCGCTCGGGAAGACGGTGACTTCGTACCCCTTGGCTTGCAGGAGGGCGATCAGGGCCGGGTCGGCATTGATCGGCGGGACTTGCGACACCACGAAGAGCACTTTGCCGGAGGAACGCTTGTCCGCGTCGTAGCCGAAGAGGATGTCGCCGCTGCCGCCGTGGGCGAGTCGGCCGGTGGCGTCGATAATGAGCGGATGGTTGTCGACGTCGAAGCGCCAGACCTGCCCGGCGAGTTCCTCGGGCGTGAGGGTGGCGAGGTAATCGGCGTTGTAGCCCTGGTAGCGCTGGCGGTTGGCCCAGAAATACTGGATTTCCAAATCTTGCGAGCGCACGCTGTTGCCGGCCGGGCCGGTGCCCTGCTTGTCGTCGTCGTCCAGGCCGATGTTGAAGCCCATCCGGTAGCCGTTGCGGAGCTTGTTGCCGGCGGCGGGGTCTTCGAACTGACGTTTGTGCAGGCGCGTTTCCATCTGCCAGCCGCCCGCCACGGATTTGCCGCTGCCGAAGACATCGCCCGTGGCGCTGTAGGTGAACTCGACCCCGTTGGCCCACGTCTCGCCCTGCCGCGTGTTGGCCTGGTCGTCCCAGCGGGAGAAGCGGCCCAGGTAATTGAAGTAGGCGTGGCCGCCGAATTGGTCCTTCGAGGCGTCGGTATTGTTGTCGAAGCCATCCTTCAGCGCGTCGATCACGATCTCGATCGCGTCATCGCGCCAGAAGGCGGCGTTCGGATCGTCGCTCGTCACCACGTCGTCCTGCGCGGCGGTGGCGATGTAGAGATAATTATCGTCGTGCGCGAGCCAGAAAGTGAAGCTCGAATCGGCGGCGTCGGTCCAGGTGCGGTCTTCCGGCCAGCCGAGAATCCAGGCATTGACGCCGGGCGTGACGGTGACGCCCTGGAAACCGCCATACTCGGCGGGGGTGAACTCGCCATCGAGCGTGATGCTGCCGTTGGCCACCTTGGGCACCATCAGCGTGGTCGTGCCGAGGTTCGACCACGGTCCGGCCGCCGTCTCATCGAACGTAAAGATGTCGAACTCCTGGGCCAGATTTGGCGGCGGAGCAAAAGTAAGAAGCAAAGCGGCCGCGATGGAAAAAGAAAGTTCCTTGGCTTTCATAGTTTCTTGGTACGAGAGGCATGTTGATCCGCGCCGAACGGTCAGCAAGCTAAAAATGCTAAATTGCTCAACTAGCGCATGCAGCATGCTAATATGTCTGGCAGGCGCTGGCTTCGCATAAGGCAACTTAACATTAGTTTAGTAACCAAGCCGTCGGCGTTCGCGAAGCTGAGGTTGAGCCTTCCAAAAGTTCTTCGACGCAATTCCCGGCGCGATCCCCGAGAGCACCGTTTCCATGACCACCCGGCGCGGCACTTCGGGCTTTGTCAACCGGGGCGCGCTCGGCTTACTGTCGCGGCATGCCGAACAAGTTGTTCCTGCTGGATGCGATGGCGCTGGTGTATCGGGCGCATTTTGCGTTGATCGCGCGGCCGATCTTTACCTCGAAAGGGGTGAATACCTCCGCCTTGTACGGCTTTACCCAGACGTTGCTCGAACTGATGGGCAACCAGCAGCCAACGCACCTGGCGATCGCGTTCGACACGGAGGCGCCGACACCGCGGCACACCGAATTCCCGGAGTATAAATCCCATCGGGAGGCGATGCCGGAGGATTTGCGAGCGGCGCTGCCGCATGTCCGCCGGATGATCGAGGCGTTCAACATCCCGATCCTTGAGCAGGATGGGTGGGAAGCGGACGACTTGATCGGCACGGTGGCGCAGCGGGCGGCGGGCGAAGGATGGGAGGTCTACATGGTGACGCCGGACAAGGATTTCGGGCAGATCGTGAGCGACCGAATCTTTGTCTACAAACCCTCCCGGATGGGCGAAGGAGCCGAAATTCTCGGGGTGAAGGAGATTATCGAGCGGTGGGGCATCCAGCGGACGGAGCAGGTGGCGGATATTCTGGGGCTGATGGGAGACAGCTCGGACAACATTCCGGGCGTGCCGGGCGTGGGAGAGAAAACGGCGAGCAAATTCATCGCGCAGTTCGGCACCATCGAGAATCTGCTGAGCCGTCTGGGGGAGGTGAAGGGGAAGATGCGGGAGACCCTCGAACAGAATCGGGAGCTGGCCCTGCTCTCGAAAAAGCTGGCGACATTGCGCTGCAACGCGCCCATCGACCTGCCACTCGAGGCGATGCGCCTGCGGGAGCGGAACGACGCCGCCCTGCAGGAACTTTGTCTCGAGTTTGAGTTCAACGCGCTGGGGAAACGATTATTCGGCGAGGCGTTCAAGGCGGGACGCGGATTCACGCCGGCAGCCTCCGGGGCCTCCGCCGCCGCGCCCAAAACTTCGGAGAAATCGTCCACCGAAACCACACCCCCCGGCGGGATGGAGCAACCCGGACTTCCTTTCGCGGAACTGCGCACGCTCAAGGAGACCACGCATCGATACGAGGTGTTGCGGACCGCCGAACAGCGCGCCGCGTTGCGCAAGCGGATGGCCGGGCAGGGCCGGTTCGCGGTCGCGCTGGACGCCAGTTCGCCGGACCCCCGGGAGGCGCGCGTGCGTGGACTCGCCTTCTGTCTAAGCCCGGGCGAAGCCGAGGCCGTGGAATTTCCTCCGGAGGCCCAAGAGCGCGCGGCGCTGCTGGAAGAGTTTCGTCCGCTCTTCGAGGAAGCCGCGATCGAGAAGGTCGGCCATGACTTGAAGCGGACGCTGAGTTTCCTGCGCTGGCAAGGTTGCCGGGTGCAGGGGCCGCTCTTCGATACCATGCTGGCGCATGCCTTGATCGAACCGGATTTGCGTCATTCGCTCGGGTTTCTCGCGGAGTCGGCGCTGGGCTACAGCGTCATGACCGGCCCGTCCGCGAGCGCGGAACCGGCCCTCGAACTGGCCAGCTCAAACGGACTCGAATGCGCCATGGAGGAGGCCGATCTGGCGTGGCAATTGCGGGGCGTGCTCGAGCCGCAGTTGAAGGAGAAGGCTCAGGAACGGGTATTTTTCGAGATCGAAGCGCCGCTGGTGCCGGTGCTGGTGGAGATGGAATTCGAGGGCATCCGGCTGGATCCTTCGATCCTCGCCGATTTCTCGGTGCAATTGACGAGCCAGATCGCGGAACTGGAGGGCCGGATTCAGAGCCTGGCCGGAGGCGGGTTCAACCTGAATTCGCCGAAGCAATTGGGCGAAGTGCTGTTCGAGCGGCTGAAGCTGGCACCGGATGCGAAGAAGACCAAAACCGGACAATATGCGACCAACGAAGGGGTGCTGCAGGAGCTGGCCGGAGCGCACGAGATCGTCCGGCTGATCCTGCTATACCGGGAGGCCACCAAACTCAAATCGACCTACGTGGACATGCTGCCTTCGACGGTGTGGCCGCCGACCGGGCGGATTCACACCACGTTTCGGCAGGTCAGCACGGCCACGGGGCGGCTGGCTTCGGACAATCCGAATTTGCAGAATATTCCGATCCGGAGCGACCAAGGCCGCGAAATTCGCAAGGCGTTCGTGCCGCGGGATGCGGAGCACCGGCTGCTCTCGGCGGATTACTCGCAGATCGAGCTGCGGATCATCGCCGCGCTCAGCCACGAGCCGGCCATGCTGGAGGCGTTTCGCAACAACGTGGATATTCATATAGCCACGGCCGCGCGCGTTTATTCGATCCCCATCGGCCAGGTGACCTCTGAAATGCGGCGGAAGGCGAAAATGGTCAATTACGGCCTGGCCTACGGGATGTCGGGCTTCGGCTTGGCGCAGCGGCTGGGCATTCCCCGCCGCGAAGCGCAGGAGATCATGGATCATTACTTCGCGCAGTTTCCCGGGGTGCGGCGGTACATGAACGACATGATCGAGGCGGCGGTGGCGCGCGGTTATGCCGAGACGGTCACCGGGCGGCGGCGATACTTGCGGGACATCCGCTCCTCGAACGCGACGGTGCGGGGCGCCGCCGAGCGGAACGCCATCAATGCCCCCATCCAGGGCTCGGCGGCGGACATGATCAAGATCGCGATGGTGCGAATTCACCGCGAGATCGAGCGGCGGAAGCTGAAGAGCCGTCTATTGTTGCAGGTGCATGACGAATTGCTGTTCGATCTGTTTGGTCCGGAGGAAGCCGAGCTGCGGGAATTGGTTCGAGATGGCATGGAGTCGGCGATCCCGCTGGAAGTGCCGATCACCGTCGAGATGGGCGTCGGGGAGAACTGGCTCCAGGCGCACTGATATTTGCCCGCTCGATGCGGGCAGGCCCGCCGACACAAAAATACACGCTCCCATACACAAAAATACACAGGGACATACACGAAAATACACACGATTTACACACCCTGTTTTTACGCAACTAATTCAGGCCCAATGACTGCGTAGAAAACGCCTTTCTCATGAGTTCCAGCCCCCAATTAACACACCTAAACCAGGCCCTGACCGTCAGAAAAGGCCGCTCCGACTGCCCTGGCGGCGTTGCCAAGCGGGCGGCGAAACGGTAGGAAACAACGAGATGCTGGGCTGCGAGCGATTCCCATTCATTGCATGAGCTTCCTGCCGGTCGCGGCGCGCGAATTGCGGGTCGGAGCGCGGCGCTCCCGGCTCTATTGGGGCCGGTTCGCGTTCGCGCTGGCCGCGCTGGCCCTGAGCGCGTGGATCTGGAGAGTCACGGGGAGAGGTTCCACTTCGGCGCAACTGGCCGAGGCGATGTTCACCTCGGTGGGCATTCTGGCGATGGTGTATGCCTGCCTGGCTGGCCTTGCCCAAACGGCGGACTCGATCAGTGAAGAGAAGCGGGAAGGGACGATGGGGCTGCTCTTCCTGACGAACCTGAAGGGGTACGATGTCGTCGCCGGCAAGCTCTTTTCAAGTTCGCTCCCCTCCTTTTACGGGTTGCTCGCCATCCTGCCCATCCTCGGCGTGCCGCTGCTGCTGGGCGGGTTGACGGCCTGGGAATACGGGCGGATGGCCCTCGTGCTCCTGACCTCGATGGTGTTTTCGCTCAATCTTGGTCTGTTCGTCTCCTCGTTTTGCCGCGACAGCCGGGCGGCTCTGGGAGGCGGGCTGGCGTTGATGCTGCTCATCACGGTGGGGTGGCCGGGAGCGGTGGCGTGGTGGTCGGACCAGTTCGGCCGGGTGCCGGAGATTTGGTACGCACTGTCGCCGGCCATGGCCATGGCCAACGTGCGGGAGTCCGAATATCGGGCGAACGTGCGGGAATTCTGGACATCGGTGGCGGCGGCGCAGGTGATGGCGTGCGGGATGTTCGCGCTGGCGTCGCTGGCGGTGCGGCGCACCTGGCAGGATCGTCCGCGCGCCGCGAAGGCCGGGTGGCGGGAGCGGTGGAACCGGTGTCGGCTGGGGATGGGCGCGGCGCGGCGGCGGCGTTCGGGGCGGCTCCTGGCGGTCAACCCGATCTACTGGCTGGCCAGCCGCGACCGCCTCGATCCGGTGTATGCGCTGGCGCCGCTGATCTTGATGCTGATCCTGTGGGCGGTGCTGGCCCGGATCAACCGGGACAGCATGTTGGATCGGGATGCCCTCGCGTTCTTCATGATAATTTCGGGATTCATTCTGAAGTGTCATCTGGCCTCGGAAGCGGTGCGCCTGTTCGCGGAGCAACGGCGGAGCGGGGCCTTCGAATTGATCCTGGCGACCCCGCTGCGCGTGCAACAGATCGTCGAGGGCCAAGCTCTCGGATTGATGCGGCAATTCGGGCCGGCTTTCGTTCTGTTCCTGCTCGGAGGCGTCGCCTTGGTCCTGGCCGACCTGCATTTCTCGGCCATGCGGAACAACACGGAATGGATCGTGATGGCGATCATCTTCGGAGTCGTCTTCGTGGCCGACGCGTTGACCATCGCGGTGGCCGGAATGTGGCACGGCCTGGCCACGCAGCGTTCCGGACGAGCCGCGGTCATTACCGGGGGACTGGTGCTGGTGCTGCCGTGGCTCATCATCATGGTCCTGGCCATGATCGATTTCGGCTGGCGCGGTCGCCACGCCGTCCCCATCACCTACGGCCTGATCTCGTTGCTGGTGGATGGCTGGGTGGGAATCGCCGCCTGGAGAAACCTTTCCGCGCGCTTCCGAGAGACGGTAACCGAAGGCCGTCCCCGCTGAAGCCGCCACCCGGCCGAACGATCGGGCCGAAGCGCCGGCTTCGCGCCGAATTTGAGTTGCCGGTCGGGCCGGATTTGAGTAACAACCGTCGATGCGTTTTTCCAGATTATTGCAAGTGGGCGCGGTCGGGGCGTGGGTGCTTTCGCCCGCCCTGGCCCAGGATGCGAACGCCCCGCAGGATCAAGCGCTCGACGCGTTGCGCCGGGAAGTAGGCCGCGACCGCTGGGCGCAGCAATATGAGGAACGGGAGCGGGTGCGCCAGCAACAACGGGTGCATGAGGCCGCGGCCATGCGAACAGCGGGCTTGGCCAAGCCCGATCTGAAAGACCCGTATGTGCGGGCGACGGCGATGCTGCGGGGCGATGCGGTGCCGAACCAGCCGATTTTGATGGCGGCGGCGGATTCGACCACGCCCGCCCTGGCTCCGAGCACCACGCCGCCGCTGGATGCGGCCGCGCAGCAACGAGCCCTCGAGATGCTGCGCCAGAGTTCGGGCCGCGCGCCGGCTCCGGCACCCGCGCCCGCTCCGGCCGCCGTGGCGGTGGAGTCGTCCACGCCGGAACCGACGCCGGAGACGCGGGAGCGCGTGCGGCAGATTTTGGAAGAGCAGGCCCCGCCGCGGCAACCGCGGAATCTGCGGGTGGTCGAAACGCCGGCGGCTCCGGCCGCTTCGACGGAACTGGCGCCGATTTCGGCCGACGCGGAGACGCGCGCCCGGGAATTGCTGCGCCAGAAGATCGCGGAGTCGAAGGCGGCCCCCGCCTCCCCGCTCGATGCGAAAACGCAGGAGATGTTGCGGCGGCAGGATGAAGAGATCGCGCGCCGCGCGGCCTCTCCCGCCCCGGAAGTGACGGCGACGCCCGGCGTGACGGCGCGGACGATCGTGGTGCCGGCGGCGCCAGCGGTGGTGAGTGCGACACCGGCCGTGCCAGCGGCTCCGGTGGCGGTCCCCGCGCCGGTGGAGGTCACCGCCCGGCCCGTGCCCGCTCCTCCCACCACGGCTCCGGCCGCGCCGATCGTGGCGGCGCAGCCGATACCGCTTCCGCAAGCTCCGGCCCCAGTGGCGGTAGCTCCCTACTCGGCGGAAGCCGAAGAAAGGGCCCGGCAGCTCATTCGCGACCGGACCCAGCCGCCGGCGGCTCCGGCTTCACCGGCGGCGACGGCGGCCGCGCACGCACAGACCATCTCTACCGCGGCTCCCGCGCCGCAACCGGTCGGAACCACGCCGGCGCCTGCGGTGTCCGCCGGGCCGAAAACGAAGCGGGAGAAGCTCGACGAGCTGAACGCGCTGTATCGTGCGGACAAAGTCACTCCGGCCGAGTACCACGAGCGCCGGGCGCGCATTCTCGCCGAGCCCTAAACTCCCTGTCTTTCCATGGCGGCGCCGCCGGGAGGATTCCCGCGCGCCGCGTATTTTCTTATGCATTATTTCCATTACGCGAAGAACGAACTGGCCTGCGAAGAGGTGACCATCGCGTCGCTGGTCAAGAAATACGGCACGCCGCTGTATGTCTATTCGCAGCGCACGCTGGCGGAACATTTTCAGAAGCTGGATGCGGCGCTCGGGAGCCTGGATCACCTGATCTGCTTTGCGATGAAGTCGAACTCGAACCAGGGGGTGCTGCGCGTGCTGGCGAATCTGGGAGCCGGGTTCGATATCGTCAGCGAAGGGGAATTGCGGCGGACCATCGCGGCGGGGGGCGATGCGGCCAAGTGTGTCTTTGCCGGGGTGGGAAAGACGGAGGGGGAGATTCGGTTCGCGCTCGAGAGCGGCGTGTATTCGTTCAATGTCGAGAGCGAGCCGGAGCTGGAGCGGATCGATCGCGTGGCGCGGGCGATGCGAGTGCGGGCCCCGGTGGCGGTGCGGGTGAATCCGAACGTGGACGCCCACACCCACGCGAAGATCACGACCGGCACGTACGAGAACAAGTTCGGGGTGGCGTTCGAGCGGATCGAGGCGGTGTATGCGCGGGCCTCGAAGCTGAAGAACCTGCACCTGCGCGGATTGCAGATGCACATCGGCTCGCAGTTGACGGAGGTGGCTCCGTTCGAGACGGCGGTGCGGAAGATCGTGCCGCTCGTGCAGAAGTTGCAGCGCCGCCATGGGCTGGAGTTTTTCAGCATCGGGGGCGGGCTGGGCATTCGATACCAGGACGCGCTGGCCAGCGGCGCGGCGGATTGGTGGGAACGGCCGGAGAACGCCCAGATCCTCACGCCCGCCCGCTACGCCTCCACGCTGGTCCCGTTGCTCGCGCCGCTGGGCCTGCGGATTATGATCGAGCCAGGGCGGTTCATTTCCGGCAACGCGGGGATTCTGGTGACGCGGGTGGAGTATGTGAAGAAGACGGGACGGAAGAATTTCGTCATCGTCGATGCGGCGATGAACGATCTGATCCGGCCGGCGTTTTACGATTCCTTTCACGAGATCGTGCCGTTGCGGAAGCGGGGCGGCGCGCGGATCGCTTCGGATGTGGTCGGGCCGATTTGCGAATCGGGGGATTATTTTTGCAAGGACCGGCCGCTGCCGAAAGTGGGGGAGGGAGATTATCTCGCCTTGCTGAGCGCGGGGGCCTACGGATCGGTGATGGGCTCGAATTACAACACGCGCGGGTTTCCGGCGGAGGTGCTGGTGCATGGCCGGCAGGAAGCGCTGGTGCGGGAACGGCAGCCGCTCGCGGACATTTGGGCGTACGAACGGACGCCCCAATGGCTCAAGCGGGCACGCTCTTGACCGGCGGTGGGTGGTTTAAAACAGCCTTTACATGTTCGAGCCCATTCCGGCAGGATAAAAACAGATGCAATAGTATTTTCGATTATGAGAAAGCTCTGGTTTCTATTCTGTTTAGGCGCGGTCCTCACGGTGGGTTTTGCGGCGGATTCTGCGCCCGCAAAGCCATCTCCGCTGATCGGGACGTGGGAGTTGAACTCGGACGATAGCAAGTCCATGAAGTTCATCACGCCGACGCATTTTGTGATCGTCTGGATGGATCCGAAGACCAAGGAAGTCCGCCTGAGCTTCGGCGGGCGCTACAAGCACGAGGGAGATAATTACATCGAGATCATCGAGTTCAGCTCGCCGGAGGCCAAGGAAATGGTTGCCGAAATGAGCGGCAAGGAATTGAAGTTCTCGGCCAAAGTGGCAGGGGACAAGTGGACCCATCGCGGCGAGTTGCCCGGCGGCATTAAGATCGACGAAGTTTGGCAGCGTGTAAAGTAGGCGCTTAAAGTCACACGGTAGCAGCTTCCGTTTCAGAGTCCGAGTCGAACCACGCTAACCGGCGGCGTGGCGCAGGTAGCGCTCTCGCCATGCGGAGCGGGAGAGTTTGCCGCGGGCGTTCGCTTCGAGTTCCGGGGGGAACCACCAGACCTTGGGAATTTGCCAGGCGGGCAATCGCGCGCTGAGAAAGCGGGCGAGCTCCACGCTCTCGACCGGGCTCGCGGTTTTCACGGCGGCGGCCAGTTGTTCGCCGCGGTGGCCGAGCTCCGGCAAACTAAAGACGACGCACTCCAGAACTTTGGGATGGGCGCGCAGGGCTTCTTCGACTGATTCGGGGGCAACTTTGCGGCCGGCGATATTGGCGAGGTCCCCTGCCCGGCCGGAAAGGAAGACTTGTCCGTCCCGGAGTTCCGCAAGGTCGCTCGTTTCGAAGCGCCCTTCGCCGAGCCGGGGATCGGGCTCGGGCCAGACGGTTAACCCCACCGCCGGGCTGCGGACGACCAAAGTGCCGTGCCCGGAAAGTTCGAGCGAGACGCCTTGCATCGCCCGGCCGGCGAACGTGCCGGATGGGCGGACGGTGCTGGTGCGGTCGTAGGCGATCCCGCCGCATTCGGAGGAGCCGTAGAAATTGTGGATTTTCAGGCCGTGCCGGCGCAGGACAGCCTCTTCCAGGGCCAGCGGCAGCGGCGCGCCGGCGGAGAGGGCGAGCGCCACATTCGCCGGGATGCAGCCGGCTTCATGCCAGGCGCGCCAGAGCGCTGGCACGGCCGCGAGCGTGACGCGTTCCGCCGCTTGTGCCGCCGCGCGCAGCATCTCCGGGAGCGGAGCGGAGGCCAGGATGAGCGGGATGCCATGCAGCAGGAGGGGAAGCACGAGATTGGAGAACCCGTAGGAGTGGGCCAGGGAAATCACGCCGAGGTTCGGCAGGTGCGGAGCGAGGCTCATCGTGGAGACGATCTGATCCGCGTCGGCGGCCAACTGGGCTTCGGTAAACAGAATGTGCCGGGGGCTTCCTCCCGATCCGGAAGTGGTTTTGACGTGCGCGCAACGAGGCAGCAGCCGGGGGTCGAAACCGATGGGCTGTCCTTCTTCGAGCGGGCAGCAAGGACGGCCATCGCGCCAGGCCCGGAGGACTTCGCACAGGAACTCCAAACCCTGTCCGCGGGCGATCGCCACCGGCTCCTGCGCAACGGCCAGGGACTCGGCGGCGCGCTCCAGAGCCGCGAAGCTCCAGCGCGTTCCAGAAGCCATGTCGACCACCGCCGTGGCGGCGGAGTGAGCCGCCGCGGTTTGCTTCCACCGGTCGTAGAGCATTTGTCTGCGCAGGACGTTGGCCCTAGCATGGCGGCCACGCAAGATGATAGCGAGCCAGCGAGCAGCACGCGGCCGGGCGCGCCGGTTCCGCCGATGGGTGCAGGCGGCGCTTTGCCTCCCGATATTGTTATTCGCCGGATGCGCCGGCCAGCGAGGGAGCGAGGGGCCGCCGCGCCCGTTCGTTTTTGGAGCCGATACGCTCTCCTTCGCGAATGAGTTGCGGGCGGAATATGCGATGCAGGCCGATGGGCGGATGGCGATGCTCCGCAAGCCGGCGCCGCCCGAATTCTCGCTCCGATGTTTCCCAATGGTGCGAATGGCGCGCGAATTTCACCACCACGCCGCGTTCGATCCGGCGGCCGCGCGCGGACCGGACGAGGTGTATCGCGGTGCGATCAAGGCCGTCGTCGCGAGGGACAGCCGTCATCGGGCGTCGGAATCGGAGCGCGTGCGCATTCCGGGATTCGCGAATCTCCGTCAATTGAGCGACGCCCATCCGGAGCTTTTGCAGGCGGCCTGCGGCGGGGCCTGGCGCAGCTATTTCCAGCGAGGGAACTGGCGGATGATCCTTCCGTTCACCCGGAGCGGGCAAGCCCGGACGGCGGCGGCGCTGGCACGTTCGCTCGCCGAGGGGGGCGTGCCTATCGTGCATGTGGTGGATTTTCCAGCCTTGAGGCTCAATCACGCGCTGCTGCTGTACCAACATCGTCCGGAAGAATCGGGCGAACCGGTGTTCGCGGCGTACGATCCCAACGAACCGGACCAACCGCTCGAACTGCGGTTCGATCCCGCCCAACGATCCTTCGTCTTCCCGCGCACGCGGTACTTCCCCGGCGGCCGCGTAAACGTATACGAGGTATATCGAAGCGCGGTGCGGTAGGGGTGCGAATAAATCCAGCAGCCGCATAGTCGAGTAATTCTCTTTCTTGTCGGCAAGCGATCTGATTCAGTGACGAAGCGCACATGCAAAAACATTCCTCCCACTTTCAACACACTGCTTTCTGGGGCCGATTCCTGACCCTGACCATCGCTCTCCTGCTCTTGCACTCCGCGCGGACAATGGCGGCAGAGAATACGATTTCCGTCAGCGTCTGGAGTTGGCAGGGAGAAAAGGATAATCGTTGGTTCGAAAGTGGGAATTGGCGGTCCGGAGACCTTTTCTCAGCCCCGACGACCGACCTGCCGGTAGCATTCGGTCCCGTTCAGTTGGTCGTGAACGGTTTCCCCACCGACACCTACTTCTTTCCCGTTCGGGGAGCGGTCTTGGACGCAAATTTCTGGTTCATCCGACAAGTTTGTACTTAGAGTGGTGTAAGGAGAAGAGTTTGAGGAC
>CAYZKY010000102.1:0-23309 GCA_964478815.1 uncultured Verrucomicrobiota bacterium | reverse complement strand
GGCTCTTCCCGGAGGAAGGGACACGGCGAGGCGGCGGGGTCGCGCGGGGGAGAATCGGAACAGGAGGGGCGAGGGTGTCGCGCCTGCTGTTCGGAATCGATCCGGGCGACCGCGAGTTCGGGTTCGCGATCATGGGATACGGATACCGCCGGGGAGGCGGAGGCGCAAGAGGCGGGTTGGTTTGTTTGGCCGAGCCTTTGGGAGAGGCCAGACGACCGCCTGAAATAAATTGCACCCCAGGTGGATCGGCAACTTGCGGTGATCGGGCAGGGCTGCTTAGGTTGTTCCTTCGGTCGCGAGCCTGTCGACAGAGAGATCGGCACCGCCCGGCCGCAGGACATGAGGGTTTTGGTGCTCGAGGACGAGCGAAAAACGGCGTCGTTCATTCGGAAGGCGCTCGAAGCGGAGGGGTACGCCGTGGACCATCTGCCCGACGGCGAGGAAGCGGCGGAAGCGCTGCTCACGACCCCCTACGATGCGGCGGTCCTCGATATCATGGTGCCCGGCCTGGATGGCCTGGCGGTGCTCCGCCGGATCCGGGCGGCCGGCTGCCGGACCCCGGTGCTCCTGCTTTCCGCCCGAAGCCGGGTCGATGAACGGATCGAGGGGCTGGACGCCGGGGCAGACGATTACTTGCCGAAGCCCTTCGCGCTGGGCGAACTCGCCGCGCGCGTGCGCGCCCTGTGCCGGCGCACTGGGGCGATGGAGCCGATCCGGCTCGAAGCCGGGGATCTGACATTGGACACCGTGACGCGCGAGGTGCGGCGCGGCGGCAAGGCCATCGAGCTTTCGAACCGGGAGTATGCGCTCCTCGAATACTTGCTGCGCAATAAAGGCCGGGTTTGCACCCGCATGCAATTGATCGAGAAAGTCTGGGACTGCCATTTCGACCCGGGCTCGAACCTGGTGGATGTGTACGTCGGCCGCGTGCGGGAGAAGGTGGACGCGGAGGGCCAGCCCAAGCTGGTGCAGACCGTGCGAGGCGTGGGCTACCTGATCAAACCCCCGCCGTGACCCTCCGCGCCAAGCTGAAGCTGTGGTACGCGCTGATGGCCGTCAGCGGCGTGCTGCTGCTGGCTCTGGCCTTCTTCTACGAGATCGTCATCGAAGGGCATCTCCTCGCCGAGGGCATCTGGAGCATGGTGTCGGAGATCCTCTTCTGGACCGGCATCCCGGCGGCGATCCTGATCTTCGGCGGCTGGGCCTGGCTGGGCGTGATGCGCCGCTCGATGCGGACGCTGGAGGAGCTGACGCGCGCGGCAGAAAGCATCAATACCGGGGATTTTCGCGGCCGGATCGCCCCGGGCCGTTCGGGCGACGAATTGGACCGGCTGGCCGGAGCCTTTAATGCGATGTTGGACCGGATCGAAGCCTCCGTCCGCCAGGTGCGCGAGTTCACCCTCGAGACCTCCCACGAACTGAAGACGCCGCTCGCGATCATGCGGCATGAACTGGAGTCGGCGCTCGCCGAAGCCGCGCTGCCTCCTCCCATCCGCGAACGGCTCCCGGCGCAGCTCGAGGAAATCGACCGCCTCTGCCAGATGGTGGATCAGCTCAGCCTCATCGCCCAGGCCGATGCCGGTGCGCTCCGGCCCGCCCGAGATTCCGTCCCGCTGCACCAACTCGTTTCGGACACCGTCGAGGACGCCGAAGTGCTGGCGCATCCGAAGGGTGTCCGCGTGACCCGCGAGACCATCGAAGAATGCGTCGTCCCAGGCAGCCGCGATCTGCTCCGCCAACTGCTGCTGAACCTCACGGATAATGCCGTCAAATATGTGAATCCGGGGGGAGAGGTGGCGGTCGGACTGCATCGGCGGGGTCCCGAAGCCGTGTTGGCGATTCGGAACACCGGCCCGGGCCTCGCCCCGGAAGTACAGCCGCGCGTCTTCGATCGCTTCTTCCGCGGCCAGCCGCCCTCCGCCTCGAACGCCAGTCGCGGCACCGGGCTGGGTCTCGCCATCGCGCGCGCGCTGGCCGAGGCGCACGGCGGCAAAATCGCCTTCCACTCGATCCCGGGCGAATGGACGACCGTCACCGTCGCGCTTCCCCTGGCTCAGACGGCCTGACCGTCCTCTCCGCGGAAAGTCTTCCCGGGCACGCCGCCCCCGGCTCCGGTAGGTAATTCCTTTAGTCCGCATGACTGGACTGTCATTCCGCATTCACGGTTCCGTTAACTCGATGTGGCACGCTTCTCCCATGCCGGACGGTCCGCCCCGCGGGCCTTCGGAACCATCAAACTATGAAAACGGAAACCAGATCGCAGTTAAAGCCGCTCTCCCTCGGAGCCGGCTTATTCGCCACCGCGTTGTTGCTGGGCGGCGCCCTGCCGGCCGGCCATGCCGACACCGCCTACGGCACCTTGAGCAACTTCGACACCGTCAACGACACCGGACAGAAATGTTACGGATTCGAGATCGAACTCGAGGATATTCACAGTTCGGACGTGACCTACACGTACGACTGGAATCATTACGGCCGGCCGACCATCACCGAGGATAATTCGAATCCGGCCCACCCCAGAGTGTTCGTCCGGCACGAATCGAAGCGCAATCCAGACGGCAGCTTCGCCGCGTTCACCAATCCGGTCTCCCCCGATCACCCCCTCGGCCCGACCGATGGCCATGCCTGCACCAACCCATCGGTAAACTTTGGCTGCGAGCACTTCGGCGTGGGCCTGTACCGCCAGCCCAGCGCGGTGCGTTACCACTGGCTCGTCGAGGACCCGCTCAAGCCCGGAACGTTGACGCTCGGCCCGGTCGTCTCGATCGCCATGCCGACCTTCGTCTATTACCCGGCGCCGCAACCGGCGGCCCCAGCCCAGGTGGTGGTGGTCATCGAACCGCCCGAGCCGCCCGAGCCCCTGCCCGAGCAGTTCGGCCCGGCGACCTGGGTGAAAGTCTTGAAAACGGTCCAACCGCGCGGACATCATGTGAAACTCGGCGAACTCCTGACCGACGATGAAGAAGATCCGGACGACGAGAACTGGGAGGGGGAGGAAGCGGCGGAAACTGAAATCGAATGGATGGTCTTTCAGAAGCGTCCCGCGAACGACCCCGATCAGGATCAGGACGAAATCGAGGGCGCGGATGAACTCCCGGAAGGCGACGAACAAGTCACCCGGCGCTACGAGTTCTACGTCTATCAAGGCCCCGTCAACCCCGAAGACGGCGAAGCCCAATGCGACAACCCGGAAGACTGCCCGGATGCCGTGGGCGCCTATATCGGAGCCCAGATGGTCGGCTTCAACGTCGAGGCCCCGCTGGGGCTGATCGACCACCTCCAGGAAGGCGAAACCCAGGTTCCTTACACCGACCGCACCGTCGTCGTCGGAGGAAATACGCCGTACACCGTGGCCATCACCGATGGCGCGCTGCCCGATGGGTTATTCCTCGATCCCGCCACCGGCATTCTTTCCGGCACGCCCACCGTCTCGGGCCGGTTCACCTTCACCGTGCATGCCACCGATGCGGACGAAGCGAGCGCCAGCCAGGCGTTCCAACTCGATATCCTCGACCCCCTGGAAGTCCTCACCGCCGACCTGCCGGCCGGAAAGGAAAACCAGGCGTATCAAACCGCGCTGACGGCCGGCGGCGGGGCCGCGCCCTACACCTTCCGCGCCTCCGCACTTCCAGGCGGTCTGGAACTGAGCCTGGCCGGAGTTTTGGCGGGAACGCCCACTCCCGGCACCGCCGGCCAGCACACCGTGGAAATCGAACTGACCGATACCTTCGGCCATGTCGCCTCCCGTTTGCTCCAACTCACCATCGCTCCCGTGGATCGCGTCCGCGGCGACATGGATGGCGATCAGGATGCCGATAGCGCCGACCTGGCGATTGTCGTCGCCGCCCGTAATACCGATGCTTCCGGCCCGGACGATCCCCGCGACCTCGACAAGGACGGCCGCATCACCGTTCGCGACGCACGGATTCTCGCCGCCTACCTCGCCCTGAGCCGTCGTAACCAGTAAGTCCCGAACCAACACAGCATTCCACATGATGTCATCCGCATGAATGCACCCATCATCGAAATCCACTCCGCTCGTCGCTGGTCGCCGGCCGCCGCCGGCAGCCTCTTCGGGCTGCTCCTGGCCGCGGCCACCACACCGGCCGTGTCCCTCTCCCTCGACCCGGCCAGCGCCACCCGAACGGCCGGCCAGACCGTTTCCCTGGACATCCTCATCGCAGGCCTCGGCGACGGCGCCGCGCCCTCCTTGGGCGCGTTCGACCTCACCGCCGCCTTCGACCCGGCCATCCTGGCCTTCGCTTCGCTGACCTTCGGCAATCAGCTCAGCCTGACCGGGCCGAGCCTCGATGGCTTCACCGTCGACAGCAGCCTCGGCTCCGTGAACCTCTACTCCGTCTCGCTCGACCCCGCGGCCGATCTCGACGCCGCGCAAGCCAGCGCGTTCATCCTCGGAACCATCCAGTTCCTCTCCCTCGCTCCGGGCCATTCGGACGTGACGTGGGCCTCCATCATTCTGGCCGACGCCGACGGCGGCCCGTTGGACGCCCTTGCCCAAGGAGCCAGCATCACCGTGCTGCCGCACACGACGGTGCCCGACGCCGGTGCCTCCTCCGGCTTCCTCGCTCTCGGCCTGGCCATGACCCTCGCCGTCCGCCAGAACCTCCGTCGCCTCGCCTGAGCGAACAGACCCAGCCACCCTCCGGCGCCCGACGCAGCGCCGGAGGGCCTTTTCCAGCCGCCTCCTCCCCCGCCAGCCGCGTCCTCCCACCGGCCCCTTCCTGGCCAACAAGTGAAAATCACCCTCGTTTGGGTAGGATGGGCGCCCCGCCCGTCCCGTTCGGGCGCCTCGCCCGAACGTTCGCTCCAGCACACGGGGCATGTTCGAGGTCCACGATTTGCGTTCGCCCTCTCTTCAACCCCGCCTCGGAGTTTACAACGCCCCCATCTCCGCGTTACCATGCCCCATGGCCGATAAAATCAATCTCGAAGAAGCCGTCGAATTCGCCGAAAACCCCGAGCCCCGCTGCCCCTGCGTCCTCCTCCTCGACACCTCCGGCTCCATGCAAGGCCCCGCCATCGACGCCCTCAACAAAGGCCTCCAGGCCTTCAAGGCCGACCTCCTCAAAGACCCCCTCGCCAGCCGCCGCGTCGAACTCGCCGTCGTCGGCTTCTCCAGCAGCGTCAAAGTCCTCCACGACTTCGTCACCGTCGACCACTTCCAGCCCCCCGCCCTCGAAGCCAGCGGCCAGACCTTCATGGCCGGTGCCATCGCCAAAGCCCTCGACCTCATCCAGGCCCGCAAAACCCAGTATCGCGCCAATGGCGTCGCCTACTACCGCCCCTGGGTCTTCATGATCACCGATGGCGAACCCCAGGGCGAACCCGACAACGTCGTCCAACTCGCCATCGACCGCCTCAAACGCGAAGAAGCCGAAAAGAAAGTCGCCTTCTTCGCTGTCGGCGTCGAAGACGCCAACATGGAACGCCTCAAAACCATCGCCGTCCGCGCCCCCGTCAAACTCATCGGCCTCAACTTCGTCGAAATGTTCGTCTGGCTCTCCCGCAGCATGGAAAAAATCGCCCAATCCCGCACCGACGAACAAGTCGCCCTCCCCCCGCCCGGCTGGGCCGCGGTCTGACGCACCAATTGCCGGCCTCCTTTCTCCTTGGTCATAGACTGATCAAACCATGAAAAAGATTCGGCTCTCCCGGAGTCCGCCAAATCCACCCCCTCCGCCACGCCGCCTGACCACCTGCCAACGATTGGGAATGCATTGGGAATCGATTGCCAAATGGGCAGTTAATGGTAACGTGTGGTTTTCGCCATGAAAACGAGCGTGCTGGTGGATGAAGTGGGGCGGTTGGTGCTGCCGAAGCACATTCGCGAAGCCATCGGCGTTTTCGGGCGGATGTCCGTCCAGGTCGAAGTGGTCGACAACGCGGCGCGCATCTCCACTCCCGAACCGCCCAGCCGGGCGGTCTCCCAAAAGGATGGCCGCCTGGTCTACTCCGGTCCGCTGCCGGAAGGTTGGGACAGCGGCGAGGCCGTCTTACGCCTGCGGGAGCGCCGCCTCTCGCGATGAAACGCTTCCTCGACGCCTCCGTCCTGGTCGAGGCCTGCCTACGCCAGAGCCCGAAGTTCGCCGCCGCCGACGCTCTCGTGAACGCTCCCCATGCTTGCACCTCCGCGCACGCCCTGGCCGAGGCCTATGCCACCCTCTCCGGCGATCCCCGGCTCCGCATTCATCCCGCCGATGCCGCCCGGATGGTCGGTGACTTGGCCAAACTCCTGCGCGTCCGCGGTTTTGCCGTCGAGGATTACCTCCGCCTTATCTCTGCCGCCCCAGGCCGGGGGATTCGCGGTGGAACGATTTACGACGCTCTCCACGCCGAAACGGCCCGCCAGTCCCGCTGCGGCGAAATCCACACCCTCAACCTCAGCCACTTCCAACACGTCGCCCCCGACCTCGCGGTGATCGGTCTTTGATCGAGCACACCTGCCCGATCTCCGAAATCGGATGCTTGCCCTTCCCCTCCAATTCGGCCTCTCCGAAGCGGCGCACTCCCCATCCTCAAGCTGGCTCAGCGCCGCGAAAAGTTCGAACTCACCGGCCTCAACTGCGTCGAAATGTTCGTCTGGCTCTCCCGCAGCATGGAAAAAATCGCCCAATCCCCCACCGGCGAACAAGTCGCCCTCCCCCCGCCCGGCTGGGCCGCGGTGTAGTCATGCTCGTCCCCGTCGCGAACCTATGCCAGCAACTCGTTCAAGCGCTTTTCCCACTCGTCTTGAAATATGACTTCGTAGGAAATCTCCTTGCCGCGCATATCGGGCACAAGGTCGTTCCATGCCTTCTTTTTCGCGTGCTGGTTGCATAACGCGAACACCGATTGCTTGTAGGCGGTGTTTTCGTTTTTTAGATGCAATCCCTTCGTTTCTAAAACGAATACTTTGCGCAAGTCGCTGCCATCGCCGTTCCGCGTGGCGAATACGAAGTCCGAATAAATTCGCGACTTTTGCCAGCCCTGCAAATAATAGCCCTGGCGTGGAATATTTCGGTACCAGAAATAAAGCTGGCTCTGTTCGTCAAGAAATGACGCCACCTTGCGCTCCAGCGAATTCATCGCGTCGTCCGGCACGGCCTCGAACAAACTCAATTCAAACTGGCTCCCGTCGAGACGCGTCGCCCGCACGGTCGATTTTGGCACGAGAAGTTTCTTCGGCAGGCGGTGCATCCCCAGGTCGCGCAGAACGACCATGAAGCGCATCTCGTCCTGGTCCAACATCTCGTTGAACGCCCGTTCCGCCAGCCGGTCGCGCTCCACTTCCAGCCGTTTGCGCAGTTCCTCCAGAATGAAAACAAGATTATTCACGACCACTTTTTCTTTGCCCTGCCATCCCGCCAACAGTTGGTCGAACACGCGCTCCACGAACTCGTAGCCAATCCACGGATTGGGCACAACATCCAGCAAGTGCCCGGCGGCGTAGGCGAAATCGAATTGCGCCTTCCCTCGATTGGCGAGATCTTCTCGGACGTGCCTGGCGAATCCGGATAATTCGACTTCCAGTCCCGTACGCAACTCCACATCCCGCTTTTCCTCGAGGCTCAGTTCCAGTTTGGCCAGCGGCGACACATCCGCTTCGTCCCATCGCACACGGGAGAGGATATCCGTCTCGTAGCTGACCAGCCGCCAGTCCTTCCCGTCACGAATCACAAAGGCCGGCAGCACCATGTTGGCCGCGGCCGCCTTGAATTGCTTGCGCGGCTCGACCTCCTTCAACTCAACCGACAGGAGGTCCGTCTTGTCCTGCACAATGCGCCCAGCCATTTCCCCTAACCCCTCCCGTTTGAATCCCTCCCGCACCTCATCCAGCAGATGCCTGCTGCGCTGAAAGCAATACACGTAACTCTCGTCTAATGCGGGAATGTGCGTCTTGCGCGCATACGGCTGCCGTAAAATGCGCCCCACCAATTGCGTGATGGCCGTCTTCGATTGCGGATTCGTCAGGATCGTGAGCACATAGGCGAACGAACAATCCCAACCCTCCTGCAACGCCTGCTTCGTGATGATGTAGCGAACCGGGCAGTCGCGGGCCATCAATCCACCCGCGTCCTCGAGATCCTTCAACTCGTCCGTTTCCGACGACTTCACCGCCACCCAATCCGGCGAGACGCCCTGCCCGATCAGGTATTCGCGCACGTCCTCCGCATGGATCAGTTTCCCGTCGCGCTGCTCCCGGCCGGTGCGCTCCACCTGCACCAGGCAGATCGGGCGGATATGAACGTTCGAATCCGCCTCGTAATCGCGCGCCTTCGCCTCCAGATCGTCCCGCCGTTCCATCGCCGCCCGCAGCGTGTCCCGCCAGCTCGTGCTCGCCTTGTTCACCACATGCAGGTCCAGCTTGATCATCTCCTCCCGGTGCAGCTCCGTGCCGCTGATGACCACCAACTGGTTGGCTTCTTTCGGCGGCGTGGCCGTCAATTCCACGATCATGCACGGGTTCAAATTCCGCAGCGTGTCCTGCGCCTGTTCGCTGTACGCCTTGTGCCCCTCGTCGAGAATAATGAGCGGTTCCAAAACACGGATCGTGTTGCCCAGCGACGTTTTCACCTGCCGCCCCCAGTAGGCGTCCTCGCCCTCGAACGTGTCGAGATTTCTCACCCGTTTCAACAGCGCGGCGTGACCCTCTTTGTCCTCTTCTGGTGGAAAGAATTCTTGGAACGCGCCCGCGTCCTTAAACATCCGCAACGCCTCCTTGTTCGCCCGCGAGGCGGAGGGCAGCATCAGCATCAGCACACACAAATGCTCGTTCACGTCTTGCGGCGCGAACCCGTCCGACTTTTCGAAAATTAACGTTTTGCCCGCCGACAACATGTCCAGATGCTGCCGGTACGGGTCATCCCGGTCCTTCAGCCGTTGCAAGGTCTGACGGTAGATTTGCTGCGTCGGCACGATCCACAGCACCAGGCCGGTCTGCCGTTTCAGATACAGGCTATGCACCAGGTCGATCGTCTTGACCGCCAGCAGCGTCTTCCCCCCGCCGGTCGGTATCTTGAAGCAAAACGCCGGCAGCGGGCGGCCCAGCCCATCCCGCTTCTTCAAATAATTGCGCCCTACTCCGATCTCTTCCCACGCCTTTTCCGCAAAATCGAATTGCCAACCCTTGCCGGCCCGCGCTATCGGACACCAGTAGGCAAGCTGCTCCAGGAACACCTTCGTCTCCCGCAACGCCCGCTCCTGATATTCCTTCAGCTTCATTTTTGAGCCACAGAGGACACAGAGTTCACTGAGATATTCTCTTGAGCGCGTTTTCGAGAGGCGCGGCCGCTTGATCGACTGCGGGCGTAAGGGCACCCTGCTCTGTGCTCTCGGTGCCCTCTGCGGCTTTCATGCTTTCAGGAGTTGCGGCGTTAACAACGATATTCTCTTGATCCCCTCTTTGAGAAGGCGTTCCCCAAAGTTAATCAGCAGAGCGCGCCTGAGGCCGGTCGCACGAAGATACGACAACGCTTGCGCCATCGCCACCTCCGGCAGCTTGCTCACACTTTTGATTTCGACGACCAGAACGTCTTCCACGAGCAAATCGAGCCTCTGTCCTTTTATGGCTAAGTCCTCGTAGATGACATCCACCGGCTTCGGGCGCTCGACACGAAGCCCGCGCAAGCCCAATTCATGGCACAGCGCCTCCTCATAAATCGATTCCAGCAAGCCCGTTCCTAGTACACGATGCATCTCGATCGCCGCGCCGATGACCGCGTACGTCAGCGTGTCCTGCTGAGTGTTTTCTGTGCTCTCCGTGGCTTTCACCCTTTCTTCGGCTGCACCGCTTTGTAGATTTCGAACGGCAACTGGCAGAAATCGATCCGGTTCTCCTCCAAATGAATGCTGTCCAGATACTTCGTCGGCGCGAACACCAGCCGCCGGTTCCCACTGCCTTGCGGCAGCCCGCGCGCCCGGTCCAGCGTCAGCGCCGTGTTCTTCAAGTACTCCAAATCTGGCTCGTAAAAGAGGTACACATCGTACCGCGCGCTCGTGCCGATAAAACCCGTTTTCCGGTCGATGGCCCGCGCATCGAATTCCTCTCCCGTAGCCGTGTAAAACACGTAACCCGCCAAAGCCTCGAACCCCGGCAGATTGTCTCCCTTCAACAACGACTCCATCTGCATCGGATGGCCGACCTCGACAAACGTGAAAGTGCCGCCGAACCCCTTCTGTAAATCTTCGTCTTTCGCTTTTTCTACGCCTTTGATGACGCGGCGAACACGCTCCGCAGTCGTTTTGTCCGCAAAATCTCCGCATTCAATTAGGATAAAACTGCGACTGCCACCATCGGCTTCATTCTCTGCCAGCACGGCATGCGCAGTTGTTCCTGACCCGGCAAATGCGTCAAGAACAATGTCATCTTCTTCGGTACCGATTTGAATCATGCGGCGCACCAGCGACGAAGGCTTTGGAGTTTGAAATTGTGCGTCAGTGCCCATGATCGTGGTTAACTCCGCTTGCGCTTGGCGATTTTGATCCACATCCGTCCAAAGCGTGGACCACGGAGCTGTTGGGTCTTTTGGAGCGACTTCGATGTAGTAAGGAATCCAACCGCTTTCCCGTTTGATCCATTCCGTGAGCCCCTCTTTTGTCCTGCGTTCAAATTCAGCTTTTTTCAGTACCCACCGTCCCTCCCATCCCTCTGGGGCTATCGGCCATACTTCTTTGCCATCTGGTGCCACGAGGGGATACCACATTGTACGCCGGTCCTCCCTACGAGCATTCTTGCCATTTTTACGAAGCTGGCGCCGCCGCGCTTTCCGTCCGTCAGGTAGCGTGAGTGGATATGCTTCGAGAATTGACTCCCGCGCTTGCTTCCAGAGCTTAACCCGCTCCGCGCTCCGCGCGTAACAAAGAACGTATTCATGATATGCCGAAACGACGCGCTCCGACGCGTTACGGCTCGGGCTGTCCATCTTCCGCCAAATGAACTGCGCCACGAAGTTTTCTTCTGCAAAAACTTCGTCTAACAACTCACGAAGCCGGTGACTTTCATTGTCATCAATGGAAATGAAAATCACTCCGTCATCCGTCAGAAATTCGCGCAGCAGCTTGAGCCGGGGCAGCATCATGCAGAGCCATTTGTCGTGCCGGGTCAGGTCTTCGCGGTCCACCACCTTGCCCAGCCACTCCTGCATCATGGGCGAGGTCACGTTGTCGTTGTAAACCCAGGATTCGTTGCCCGTATTGTAGGGCGGGTCGATGTAAATGCACTTCACCTTGCCGTGGTAATACGGCAGCAGCCCCTTGAGCGCCTTGAGGTTGTCGCCATGCACCACCAGATTGTCGTGCAGGCTCGGCTTTTCCGTCAGGCTCTTGGCCTTCACCGGCTTCAATTCGTGGAACGGCACGAGCAGGTGGAGATTCTGCACCAGCGCTTTGCCTTTGAAATTTAATGATGGCATCGGTCGAATCGTTCGCGAACTACTAGGGCATCTGGCCTACCCGGCCCGCCAAGGCACACATGTTTGGCGCAGGCCCCGAGGTGTCCCTGTCGCGCGTGTCGTTCAGTTTCATTCCATTTGAAATAGCGGCTCTACGGTTCTTTAACTCTCCTGTCGTTGCTCGCGGCGTTCGCCCATTTCCAGAGGGGAATTGATTCCACACCTCTGCCGCAAAATTTGTCCAAACCCCAGACTGTCGTATCCAGTAACGCAACACCGTGCCGAATACCGCATGTCTTTGGTCCGAAGCTGCCGGGCGCGATTCCGGTAGGCAAGCGCAACTTGTCCACAACTGGGTCGGCATGGGGCTCAGGAATATTCGAAAGATGCTGAATCGAGAGTTCCTCTCCACACGCAGTTTCCGGCCCACCCGGCCTTCCATTCCGACTCGCGCACGGTGGCTTCACGGTAATCCTCGCTCCAGAGAGAGTTCCCGCTTGGCACCCAGTCCCCCCACACTACCCCTGATAAGTATGCATGTAATTCTACTTTTAAACATCCATACCATGCCCTTATCGGGCCCCTTCCGGCCCTCAAAACCACTCGAAAATCCCCGTAATGCCCCTTCATGCCCCCAAAAAATTTGCCCAAGTGCCCGCTCTCGATCCAATAAAAATCAACATTCTTCAAGCTCCCGCGACCCAAAACCACCACTCCCAACCCCCAAACCGCGATTGACGCCCCCTCCCCACCCGCTACCCTGAACCCATTCCAAAACCGATTCGGCCGCCGGGAGAAACCCTCCCGCGCCCGCCGCCAAAACGTATGAAAAAGCCGACCGTTCCCATCAGCCGCCGCCAGTTCGTCCGCACCGCCGGAGCCGCCGCCGCGGCCATGACCACTTTCTCCATCGTCCCCCGCCATGTCCTCGGCGGCGCGGGCCAGACCCCGCCCAGCGAGCGCCTCAACATCGCCTGCATCGGCGTCGGCGGCATGGGCGCCGCCAACCTCGGCGCTTTGCCCGCACCCCATAACATCGTTGCCCTCTGCGATGTCGACTCCCGCCGCGCCGAGGGCTCCTTCCAGAAATACCCCCAGGCCCGGCAGTTCCGCGACTTCCGCAAGATGTTCGATGCCATGGAGAAGGCGATCGATGCCGTCGTCATCTCCACCCCGGATCACACCCACGCCGTCGCCGCCATGTCCGCCATCCAGCGCGGCAAGCACGTCTACTGCGAGAAACCCCTCGCCCATTCCGTCCACGAAGTCCGCGCCCTCATGAAGGCCGCGCGCGAGCACAAAGTCGTCACCCAGCTCGGCAACCAGGGCCATTCCTCCGGGTCCATCCGCCAGTTCGTCGAGTGGATCCAGGATGGCGCCATCGGCCAGGTTCATACCATCCATGCCGGCTGCGCCGCCGTGAATTCCGGGATCGATCAGCTCCCCAACCTCAAAACCTCCCACCCCGTCCCCGGCACGCTCGATTGGGATCTCTGGCTCGGCCCCGCGCTCGACCGTCCCTACCACCCCGCTTATCTCCCCGGCAGTTGGCGCGGCTGGGTGCCGTTCGGCGGCGGCACCGTCGGCGATTGGATCTGCCACGTCGTCGATCCCGTCTTCTGGGCGCTCGATCTCGGTTCACCCACCAGTGTCCAGGCCACGGTCAAAGACTATGATCTCAAAACCCAGGGCGACGCCTATCCCAAGGGCGAAACGATCGCTTTCGAATTCCCCGCCAAAGGTCCGCGCGGCCCCATCAAAATGATCTGGCACACCGGCACCGAGAAGATTCCCGCCGCCCCCGAGCTCGATCCCGGCGAAAAGCCGGTCGAGACCGGCGCCGTCGTCTACGGCAGCAAGGGGACCATCACCTACGGCTCGCACGGAGCCGGCGGTTTGAAAATCATCCCCGCCGCCAAAATGAAGGAATATCGCCAACCCCCACCCACCCTGCCCCGCGTCAAAAGCCACCACCAGGATTGGATCGACGCCATCCGCCAGGGGAAACAAGCCGGCAGCGACTTCTCCTACGGCGGCCCGCTCACCGAGCTCGCCATGATCGGCATCATCGCCATCAAGCGCGAAGGCAAAAAACTGGAATGGGACGGCCCGGCCGGCCGCTTCCGCAACGATGCCGCCGCCAACGACCTCATCGCGCCCCCCTACCGCCAGGGCTGGACGCTGTAAACCCGCAACCCGGAGGGTCCGATCCGGAGCATGAACGATGTTCCGGGTCCTGAGAGCCTGTCTGAAAACTCCGGCGGGGGTGGTGGCGAGGGATTTTGGCTGCGACCGAGGCGGCCCGACCGGCGCATCCCCGCAGCGGGCTGTAACGGTCGGGCCAACGAAGGCCCCAGCCAAAAGACCCGCCGTCAGCCCTGCCGGAATTTTCAGACAGGCTCTTAGTCCGGATCGGTCGCCAGCGGCACGTACACGGTAAAGACGGAGCCTTCCCCAATGTGCGAATACACATGGACCGCCCCTTTGGCCTGGAAGATCAGGCGCCGCACGATGCTCAAGCCCAGGCCGCTCCCCTGGCCCGGAGCCTTGGTGCTGAAGTGCGCCTCGAAAATGCGATCCATCGCCGAGGCCGGGATGCCCGGACCGTTGTCCTTGATCGAAATCGCGAGCCACGCCGCATGCGCTTCCGCGCCGGGCGGCGCGATCAGGAGCGCGGCGGTGTTTCCTTGCGTGAAGCTCGCCGGCGGAGTCGCCGCCAGGGTCTTGGCGTAGACCTCCACCTTGTGCCGGTTCGGGCTGCACTGGAGCGCGTTGATCGTGATGTTCAACAGCACTTGCAGCAAATCCGTCGGGTGCATGCTGGCCGAGACTTCCTGCTCGAACGGCTGGATCGTCAACTCGTTTTTGCGCGCCGCGGGATGGGTGCGGAGCAATTCCGCCAGATCGAACAATATTTCGCGCACTCCCACTTTCGACTGCGCGCTCACCTGGCCCTCCAGGAAGCTGAGATAACGGCGGGACAATTCCACGCAGTTGGAAACCTGCCGCTGAATGCTGGCCGCGCTATCCCGGACGGTGTTCAAGGCCGGTCCTTCGAGCGAATGCGCTCGTCGCAGGTCCGCCTGCAAAATCCCGATGTAACTCGCGATCACGGTCAGCGGGCCGTTGATATCGTGAATGATGCTGGCGTAAATCTCGTTCCGCGTCCGGGCCAGTTCCTCCCGGATCTGCTGGTGGTGCATCTCCTCCTGGAGCTGCGCGAGCCGGCGGTCGTAATTGGAAATCTTCCGGGAGACTTCCCGCCGATCCATCGCCGTCTGCACCGCTTCCCGCAGCCGATCCACCGCGAAGGGCTTCGCCAGATAATCGGAGGCGCCCAAATGCATCGCCTCGCGCACGGTCTCGAGGCTCTCGAAGGCCGTCAGGATGACCACTTCCACGTCCGGGTCGGCTTTCCGCAAATGTTGCAGCACTTCCAGGCCGTCCATTCCGGGCATGCGCAAATCCAGCAGCGCCACATCCGCGGGCCGTTCCGCGAAGGATTTGAGGGCCAGCGGGCCGTTCTCGGCGGTTGCCACCTCGTACACGGACCGGAACGTCATCAGCAATGCTTCGCGCACGCTCGCGTCGTCGTCGACAATGAGCAGACGCCGCGCGGACGGCACCGGGGAGGGCCCCGCCACCGCGGCGATCGCATCGCTGGTTAACATCGTATCCATCGGTTCTGCCATTCGAATGAGTTACCGCCTGCTCCCGCGTCGGTTTCCCAGGAGTCTGTTGAAAAACTACCATCGTCCAGTTTGCGAGCGCGGTCGGAGTGATGGCGAGGCGGCCGGACGGAGCATATCCTTCTGGATCTGTGACGGAGGGCCAACGAAGCCAGCGCTCCGGCCCCGCCGCAAAATGGATGGTGGTAGTTTTTCAACAGACTCCTAGGCGGCCCCGGCCAGTAATTTCTCCCATAAAGCTTCGTTCGATAACATCTGCGGCAGGAACTCCCGATCGTCCTGCACCAAGCTCCGTTCTCCCGGCTTGAGCGGAAACTGGATATGGAAGGACGTTCCACGACCGGGTTCGCTCTGCACCTCGATCTTCCCCCCATGATGGTAGACGATGAAGAAACATGCCATGAGATTTATGCCGAACTCCTGCGGGTCGTCCCGGCGCAGGAAAAACGGGTCGAAGACCGACCGGATCGACGCCCCGGTGAGCCCCGGGCCGTTGTCCCGCACCTCCAGCTTCAGGATCTCCAGCCCGTCCGCCATCGTTTCCGTGCGCCCCTCGAATTCGACCACGCCGCCTTCCGGCAGGTTGAGCACTTCGTCCCGCAGCAACAATTCGAAAAAGCGCGCCAGTTTGGGGCGATCCGCCAGCATCACCGGCAGGTCCGCGGGCAGCCGGTTTCGAATCTCCACCTTCCCGGGCGGGACCAGCCGCTGGGCTTCGTCGATCAGGTCTCCCAGCCGCACCGGATCTTCGAACCGGGCGTCCACTCCCCCCGTCGCCAGGCCGAGGTCGGTCAGCAATTCCGTGATGCGGAGCAACTGCCGTTGCACATGCCGGTAAAAGTCCTTCCAGAAATTCGGATTGCGGAGCTGGTCGAGGTCCACGCTTTCTTCCTTCAACTTTTCGGGGGCCAGATCCAGAAACGTCCGGATCGCCACGAGCGAATTGCGAATGTGGTGGGTCAGCCCCGCCGCGAGCAGCCCGAGGCTCACCACCCGGTCGGCGATCAGCATGTTGTGGACCGCGGAAAGTTTGTCCCGAAGCAACTGGTCCCGTTCCTTTTGCACCAGGTAGAACTCCATGGCGCGTTTCAGCGTGGCCTCGAGCGTCGGAACATCCCAGGGTTTATGGACGTACTTGTAAATGGCCCCGGTATTCACCGCGTCGATCGCGGCGTTAAGGTCGGAATAGGCCGTGGCGAGAATGCGGATCAACCGCGGCCGAAGCTGCCGCGCGCGCTGAATCAGTTCCACTCCCTTCGCGCCCGGCATCCGCTGGTCGGTCATTAAAATGCCGAAGTCGTCCGGGTTCTTCTCCAGCAGCGCATACCCCTCATCCGCGCTCGCCGCGGTGAAAATCCGGAATTGGTTCTGAAACGCGAGCGTGAAATACTTTAAAGACTTCTCTTCGTCATCGACGTAAAGAATAGCGAATTTTTTATAGTCGTACAGACTGTCCATTGCGAACCCTCCTCACCGGCTGTTGTCCATATCCTTTTTCCCCGGAAAGTCCAGTAAGAACTCGCATCCCTGCCCCGGTTCCGAGCGCACCGTGATCTGTCCCCCATGCGACTGCATGATGCGGTAGCAGATGCTCAGCCCGAGGCCCACCCCTTCCCCGGGCTCCTTCGTGGTAAAGAACGGCTCGAAAATATTGGCCAGATGCTCGGCCGCGATCCCGGGCCCGTTGTCCCGCACCGAAAGCCGGTACCCTCCCGCATAGGCCGAGCCTTGCAGCGCGATGCGCGGCGGATCGTCCGCCGCGCGCGGCGCCGCGAGGGCGGCGATCGAATTCTGCATCAAGTTGATCAACACCTGGACGATCTGATGGCGGTTGCCCCAAACCGTCGCCGGCGGCTCCACCGCCACTTCCACCTGCACCTTTTCCTTCCATTCGTGGCTGAGAAACCGGAGTGTCGAAGAGATCGCTTGCGTCAGACTGACCTCCTCGAACGCTTCGAGATTCGGGTGCGTGAAGGCTCTCAAGTCCGAGACGATGATCCGCACCCGTTCGATGCCTTCATCGATGTCGTCCAGCATGCTCGCCCGCAACTCGGCTTCATCGGACCCGGTTTTGGGATCGGCCTGCCGTTTCAGCAAATGGACGGCCGTCTTGGCGAAATTGAGCGGGTTGTTGATCTCGTGAATAATGCCCGCGCTCATGCGCCCGAGCGAGGCCAGCTTCTCGCTCTGCACCAGCATGGTTTGCGTGTCCTGCAATTCTTGCAGAGTCGCCTCCAGTATCTGATTCTGCCGGGCCAGCCGCCGCTGGTACTGGTGCGAGTCCGCCAGGTTTTTCAAGCGAACGTGCAGCTCGGTCGTCGAGAACGGCTTGGCCAGAAAGTCGCTCGCGCCGGCGGCCAGCGCCGCCAGCTTGGTCTCCTCATCCGCCCGGGCCGTCAGCAGCACGATCGGGATGCGCTGCGTCGCCGTTCGCTGCCGCAATTCCCGGCACACCTGCAAGCCGTCCTTCTCCGGCATCATCATGTCCAGCAGTATGATTTCCGGCAGAAACTGCGCGGCTTTCTCCACCGCCTGGTTGCCGTCCACCGCCTCGATCACCTGGTAGCGTCCCTGCAATTGGTTGCGCAGAAATCGCAGCATGTCCGGCTCATCGTCGGCCACCAACAGCTTCGGAGCCCCATCCCGCACCAGCAACTCGATCGGCTTCAGGCTCTCCTGCACCGCGGTCATCGCCGGAAACAGTTCGGCCCGCCGGTACAGCGCGGAGAGCCACTCCTCCCCCGGTTCGTTGGCCGGTTCCGGGGCCGGCGCCGGCCCTGTCGGCGCGAGTTGCGCGGGCGCTTCCTCCCACGGGATGCGGAGCGTGAACGTCGTGCCTCGGTTCAACTCGCTGGCGATTTGCACCTCGCCGCCGTGCGCCTCCGTCAATTCCTTGACCAGCGCGAGCCCGATCCCCATGCCCTGGTACTTGCGTTGCGCCGAAGTATCGGCCTGCCAGAATCGGCTGAACACATTCGGCAGTTGCTCGGGGGCGATGCCCATCCCGGTATCCCGCACCGCCAGCACCAGCCGATCCGCTTCCCGCCGCGCCCGCACCGTCACCCGGCCTCCCGCCGGGGTGAATTTCAAGGCATTGAACAGCAGGTTCAGCAGGATTTTCTCCAGTTTGTCCGGATCGAGGAAGATCGGCGGCAAATCCGCCGGAACCTCGGCCGCCAGTTCGATGCGTTTGTCCTGCGCCACCTTCCGCACCGATTGCAACAGCCCCGCCACGAAGGGCTCCAGCGCCAGCGGTTCGCGATTCAACACCATCCGCCCCGATTCGAGGCGCACCAGATCGAGCAGGTCGTTGATCAGCTTGAGCAGGCGCATGCCGTTCGCCTGCATCGTGGCGAGCATCTCCCGCCCGTCCGGAGCTGGGCCTGCGCCCGCGTGGGCGGCCAGCGCATCCAGCGGAGCCAGCAGCAGGGTCAGCGGCGTCCGCAGCTCATGGCTGATATTCGCGAAGAACCGGCTCTTCACCTCGTCCAGTTCTTTCAGTTTGCGATGGTTCTCCTCGAGCTGGTTCCGGCTCCGATCCAATTCGAAGAGCAGCGCATACTCGCGAAACCGCAAGCGGTAGTGATACCCGCTGCCGGCCACGACGATCACGCCGGTCAGCACCAGGAAATAGAGATTGTTCGCCACGGCCTCCTGCTGGGTCGCGACAAAGCCCGGGTCGTGCACGTAACAGGCCCCCAGGTACATGGCCATCACCGCGCCGACCGCCACCACGCTCTCCCGCACGGTCCAGTGCAGGATGAATCCCACCACCAGCAGCACCAGGTTCAACCCCGCATAGTACGTTGAGGATGCGCCTTCGGTCAGAGCGATCATCCAGGAAATGAAAAAGGCCGGGAACATCGCCAGGAGCAATCCCAGCTTCCGGTAATGCTTCGGCCCGAACGGCGAGCGCACCACCAGCCAGAACAGGCCGATCAACCCCGAACACAATATCCGCAGCAGAAAGAAGGCCCCAAGTTGATTGCGGTAAACGAAATAATCGAGCGCCACCCCCGCCGGCATCAGAATCATGCCGAGAAAGCACCCCAGCTCGATATTCTGGATCGTGGCCTCGCGATGATGCGCTTCGAAGCTCTCGCGCAGTTCGGGGGCGGCCTGAAGCTTATCGGGCATGCGCGGGCTTTCGCACCTCGATAAACACATTCACCCCTGTGTCTTCCGCGGTGATCCGGCAAGTCTCCGGAGCGGCGCTCTCCGGCAGCAAGGTTTCGAGCTGCGCTCGGGTCCGGCAGTTCAAATGCCACTCGAGCAACATTTCCATCGAATGCCGAAATGGCTTCGCCGCGTCCACATTGGTCGCGAGCAGCAACCCGCCCGGTGCGAGCCACTCATGAAAGATATTCATCAGGCGCCGGCAAATTCGATCCGACATATAGTCGAACAATCCCGCACAGTACACGAAATCGTACTGTTGTGCACCTGGCTCCGCGCCGGGCCGCCCCGCGTCCTTCAACACCTGGTGGACGCTCCGCCGGAGAAAGCTCAATCCGGTGTCGCGGCGGTGCGCCGCTTTGGCCGCCGTCAGCGTCCGGCTCGCATGGTCGAGGGTCTCCTCGTTGAAATCGAGCAGGAGAAAGTCGGCCTCGCTCGAAAGGTCGGACCCGGCGAGAAAATCGTGAATCTCCTTCGCCGGGCCGCATCCGAGGTTCAGGATGCGCGCCCGCCGCCCCGCGCGGTTCGCCCGCGCCGTTTCCGCCTCCAGCAGGCCGGCCAGCCGCCGAATGCGGTTCCGGTGCGCCTCGGCCGGAGGATTCTTGAGAAAGCACACGTTCACCAGCTTCGCGAACAGCGAGGCGCCCTCGCACGGTTCGCGCAGGATCATGTTGACCATCTCATAATCCCCCGCATACCCGAGCGGCTTGTGGAACGTGCGGTAGACGAACGGCGAACAGAGGACGAGCGGATGCAGCAGCCGCCGGGCGAACACGCGATGCACCGGGCGCGACTCGACGGCCACCCGGTCGCTCACTTCATCGAAGCGGCTGAACCACGAGGCCATCGTCGGCAGAATCGGTTCTTCCAGTTCCGCGATCACCGAGCGCTCGACCGATTCGCGGCTGCCGGTGGGCTCCGAACGGATGCCGAGTTCGACCTGCTCGAGCCAGCGCCGGAGGTCGAGCAGCAGCGCCTGCAGGTCGGCCACCAGCGCCTTGAAGTCCGGCGAGATCGTCTCGACCTTGCGCCATTCCTCGACGAACGCCGCGAACTCGCCCCGCAGCTTCCCCGGCGAGAGCATCCCGGCGAACATCCCCTGGTCGGCCCACGCGTCGTCCAGCGTCGCCTCGCAGATCAGCATGATCCCCGTATTCACCGCTTTCGTCACCACCGCCCGGCCGGCGTACACGGCGCGGTCGTCGATCATGATCCGGAATTCGGAGAGGACTTCCGAGAGCTGGAGGAGGCTGTACGGATTGTAGACTTCGAAGACGACCTCGTAGCGGGTCAGCCGGAGCAGGCCGCCGCGCAGCTCGAACCCCTGGCTGTTGCGGGCGAGAACGAAACTTCCCCTTTCTCCCGCGCTCGTAAGGATGCGATTATCCATCGGCTGCTTCAGCGTGGCGGCCTCGCCGGGCAAAAGTCGAGACTCTGGCTCGGTCCGGGCGGCCGGCGTCCCGGCTGGGCTGGGATTATTCGTCTCATCAGCCCCGTGGAGGACACCGAGCTTCCGGTTTGACCGAGCCAGCGCCGATAACCATCGAATGTGACGCAGGCTGTTAATGGACCAGATTCGGCTAATCCCATACCACTAATCGGTCATCAGGGAAAGCCTGAACGCTGGCCGTGCCCCCTGCCCTCGGCAGGCGGCGCGTCGCCGTCGAAAGCCGCACGGGTCAATCTTATTGGGCGCGGGCGCGGAAAAACCGCGTCCCCGGCGTCACCGTGCTCACTTGCACGGTGATCAAGCCCCCAACCGCGACGCTCGTGCTGTGCGGAGTCCAATTGTTCAATTGCGTCGCTGTTTCGATGAAATAGGTCTTCCCGGTCTCCGCTTGCAGGACGAACTCCGCCATCTGTCCCGGCAGGAGTTTCGGGGTGAGCCACACGGGCGGCGTGGCCGGGCCGGTCGAGCCCAGGGTGATGGTAAAACGGGTCTCGACCGAGGCATCCGCGAAGCCGATCGCTCCCGGGATCGAGGTCAGATTGTCCTGAACATCGCGGCCGAATTGCACGGTCCCCGTAATTTCTTCACCCGCCGCGAACGTGTTCGCCGGAATCACCACCGAGGTGGCCGTGATGGCCAGGGGACGGTTGCGGCATTCGTCGGGCCAGTACAGGAAGTTGCCGTTCCTCCCATTCAGGCTTACTGAGATTTCATCGGTCGCCGAAGCACCGGCAAAGGGCGCGAACGTCAGCGTGAAGTCCCGTGTCGGGTCCATCGTGACGAGTTGGGGCAGATTTAAGAACTGCGGTGTCGGCAGGCCCGCGATGGCGCCCAGGGCGAGGCTGCCGGAGGCATTGCCCAGCGTCCCCCCCGTCACCTCTAAGACATACGTGCCAACCGGGTAGGCGGCTTCGAGGGCCGCCGGCGTCGGCTCCGATTCGCTGATGAAGTAAGTTCCCTGAAATCCGCTCAAGGGCAGGAGCGTGCCGCCCGGCAGCCGCACCGCCGCCGTCGCGATGGTTTTCCCTGGCGGTGGCAGAAACCCGGCGACGAAATGGGGCGGATCATCCACGTCGAGCGCGGGGGCCGTGGTGGGCGTTTGCATGAATGTAACCGATTTCGAAACGTAATACGTGCCGTTGGTGATTTCCCCGCTCCCATCGCACGGGTCCACCGGCCCGCCGCCGGCGATCGTGAAACTGCCGGTGGTCATCGGCAGGAAGTTGCCGGCCGCATCCTTGAAATTCGAAGGCCCATTCGGCGTGCCGTTGAGCGTCCACGCGATGGTCGCCCCGCTGGGAAATCCCGCCGTCGGGACGCAATTCAACACCGTGTCCGGCCCCCAAAACGCGAGGACGTTGATCGCCGAGCCATTGGCCGTCCATTGGATGGCTTCGGTCGCCGCCATCGGTTCGCTGAAGGTAAATGTGACCAGGGAACTGACGGGCACCGCGGTCGCCCCGTTGGCCGGACTCACCCTGGCCAGCACCGGGGCCGTCGTGTCGTCGCCTCCGCCACCGCCTCCATCATCCTCTTCCGTCGATATCGAAAAGCTGGTCTGGTTATAAACCTCCACCGTGCCCAATGCACCCCCGTAGCTCGTGGTGTCCCGGCTCACTTCCTTCACGAAGCGCAACCGGCCCTCGAACGACTGATCGGCCGGGAGGATGCCGGCCAGGATGGTGATGGACGTGCCGAGGTCCCGGGCGGAGAACACTTCGGAACCGTTGTCGTCCACGATGGAAAGTTCGTAATGATCCTCCCCGGTGGCGCCCGTGAAGGCGTTCCAGGTCAGCGTGAAGTCGGCGGTGGCATCGATCGATTGGGCCGCCTCGAAATTGGTGATTTGCGGCACCGCGGTCGGGAAGGGAGTGGAGGGAAACGCCAGCGTCACCGAGGTGAGGCCATCGTTCTCGGTGTCGAAATTCATCGCGTAATTGCCCGAGGGATACAGGAGATTCATCGTCGTCTCGGAATCGATCGGCTGTTCCCAGGTCAGTTCGTTGTCGTTCAAGCTCGTTGCGAGCGGAAGGCTCAGCCCGCCCGGATTCTCGAAACTCGCGTCCACCACCGATCCGAGGTCGTTGCTATAGAGCGATGCCAGGAAGACAAGGGGCACGCCGGGGAGCAGCGTCGGGGCCTGGGCGGACTCCTGTTCGTACAACCGGCCCTTGGCGAGCGAGTAACTCTGAATATCCGCGCCGGCCATCGGCGTCGCCAGCCCGCAAGCCGCGGCGGCCAGCAGCCCCATCGTCCATCGGTGTGTGTTCATCGGTTCCTTCAATCGATTGTCTTTCCGGGAATCTTTATCTTGGGCAGCGTACCCGAATGCGTCCGCTAGTATAGCAGCCCCAGCGCAAAAGTGAACAGCCTTCTGTCGTTCAAGGGGGTGGGCGGCTCCGCACGGCTGAGCCCAAGCAGCGAAATGGGGTGACCGACGGGACTCGAACCCGCAACAGCCAGAACCACAATCTGGGGCTCTACCATTGAGCTACGGCCACCACCCAAGACGGACACTTTAGCTCCCGCCCCCGCTCCGGTCAAGCCGCGCTGAACTTCGCGCTGAAGTTCGCCCAAACGCCCCCCTCCGCGCCTTTGAACTCC
>CAYZKY010000101.1:0-23900 GCA_964478815.1 uncultured Verrucomicrobiota bacterium | reverse complement strand
GATTACCCGGCTCCGCCCGCCAAACTAACGACACTTCTATTTTCAGACACGCTCTAAGAGGGCGGCGTGAAGCCACCGCCTCCGGTGCACCAGTCAGGCGTCGAAGCCTTCCGGCACCTTCATCTCGAAGCGCGGGATGCGGGTGAGGACTTTCCGTCCGTTCTGATCGAGCCCGAGATAGCTGCCTTCGGCCACGCCGGTGCGGGTTTCGAGCAGATGGAAACTGTTATAGGTGAAGTGGCCGCCGGGCGGGATTTCCGGATGCTGGCCGACGACCCCATCGCCTTCGACGGCGGTGATTTCTCCGCGCGCGTTGGTCACCACCCATTTGCGGGCCTTGATGGTGACCGTTTCGTCCGTGTCGTTGCGAATGGTGATGAAGTAAACGAAGCAATGCGGACGCCCAGGCGGCGTTTCGGCTTGCGCCACATGCATCACCTGGTCGACGGACACTCGCAAACCGGCGGGTTCGACAAATTCGGATTCGGCTTTCATCGCAGGCTGCGCCGGTCTGGTTGAGAACAATCCAGCAGGACCGGCGGCGGTGCCGGGGTATATTCGGGCGGGCGGATCGAATTGTCGAGCGCCGCGGCAGGCTTGCGCGGGGGCGGGAAAACTCTATGCTGCCGCCCATGTCCAAAATCTTTGCCGCGCTGCGCGTTACGGCCCTCCTGGGGGTGCTCGCGATGGCGCCGATTCAAATGACGGCCGGTGAGGAAATCCACTCGGCGATCGACCCGGCGCCGCGCCCGGATCAGTGGTGGAAGGACCGCCACGAGTCGGTGAACAAGAAGGTGCGGGAGCTGGGCGAAAAGGCGAAGGTCATCTTCATCGGCGATTCGATCACGCAGGGGTGGGAGGGAGAGAGCAAGGAGGTGTGGGCCGGCCATTTTGGGAAGTACGACGCGATCAACATGGGCTTCAGCGGGGACCGGACACAGCATGTGCTGTGGCGGCTGGAGAATGGCCACCTCGACGGTCTCAAGCCCAAGGCGGCGGTGATCATGATCGGCACGAACAATTCGAACGGCGAGGACAACACGGTCGAGCAAATCGCGGACGGCGTGGGCGCCATTGTGGCGAAGCTTCGGCAGAAGCTGCCCTCCATGAAAATTCTGCTGATCCCGATCTTCCCGCGCGGGGAGAATCCCAACCCGCAACGCGGCAAGATTTTGCAGGTGAACCAGATTCTGCAAAAGCTGGTGGATGGGACCAGTGTGCAATGGGTCGATTTCGGCCACAAATTCGTGACTCCCGCCGGACGCGTGCCGCGCGATTTGATGCCGGATTACCTGCACCTTTCGAAGAAGGGTTACGAGATCTGGGCGGAGTCGCTCGATCAGCCGCTGGCCACGGCGGTGAAGTAGCGTTGGAAGGAAGCGCCCTATTTGGAGGCGACCTTTTGCTGAAGGGAATTGAGCCGTGCCTCCCAGATGGGGCGCAGGCTGGGCAATTCGGCGATCAGCCTTCGGTACAGGGCGACTGCCGCGCTCTCATCCCCCAGCACTTCGGCCATGCGGCCGGCGGCGAGGCCCGCTTTGCGCAGGTAGAGCGGATCGGCCCGGCGTCCTCCGAGATTGGTCCCGTAGACGACATTGAGGAAATGGCTCAGCGATTGACGGCGGAGGGCTCCGCGTTCGGCCGGTTCCCTTAACTCGGCCATCGCTTCGAGCGCGAGGCCCAGGCCCACTTCCGCTTGGTTCAAGACGGCGACTGGAGTTTCGGAAGTCGCGGTGGCCAGGGCCATCGTGTAGGCGTTGGTGGCTTCGAGGTAGCTCTGCGGGTATTGGGCCGCGAGCTGGAGATGGCAGTCCCCCTTTTTGCCCCACGCCAGCGGCGTGAAGCGGTTGGTGTAGGTGCGGACGATCAGGTCGAAGGCATTGGCGGCTTCGACGAAATTATTCAGTTGATTGGTCGTGCCGGCGATCGGCTGCTGCATGATGACATCGCCGAGGGCAAAGAGCGCCTCCGGACGCAACTCCTCGGGGCAGTTCGGATCCTGGATGACGTTGGTTAGATACGCTCGGGCGTCGACATAACCTTGACGCTGGAACGCGGTGCGGGCCGCCATCATTTTCGCCCGGTAAATGAGCGGACTGGCCAGCCAGTTGGTGTTTTGAAAGACCTGCTGGTAATTCTGTTCCGCGAGGATGAGCTGGCCATTCTCAAGAAAATAGTCCGCGACCCAATTTTGCGCGGCGGGTGCGAGCGGACTGGTGGAGAATTCCCCGACGAAATTCGTGAAGACGGCGAGCGCATTCGTCCGGCTGCCCGATCGATCCAGCGTGAGGCCCCGTTGAAACACGACTTCCGGCCGGAGCGGGCTATTGGTGAAGGCCGCGAGCCATTCATCGTGGCGGGCGAGGGCGGCGCTCCAATTCCCTTCGGAAGCGTATGTTTTGGCCGAGGCGAGGCGGACGCGCGGCACCAGGGGCGACAGCGGGAAGGTGGCCAGAAAATCGTCGAACAGGGCGCGGGCCTCGACCGGCTTGCCGCCGGACAGCAGGGCCTGGCCGTAGGAAAAGAGCGTTTCCTCCGTGCGGGGATTGTTCGGAAAGGCGCGGCGCAAATCCGCCAGATGGACCGCCGCGCGGGCCATGTCGCCCAATTCGAGCCAGGTGCGCACCAACTGTTGGTAGGCGCGGTCGAAGAGCGCGGTTTGCGCCTGGGGCAGATCGGCGTAGTTCTCGACCACAAAGAGATAATTGGTGGCGGCTTGCGGGTAGTCCTGAAGCTGAAAGCTCGCGTCGGCGAGCTTGAACCGGGCGAGCGCCTGATCGTCCGAGCGGGTGAGGCGCTCGATGGCGGTCTGGAACGAGGCTTGGCTTTCGCGGATGCGCGCCGGCTGATTCAGCGCCAGGCCCTCCTCCCAATTAACCCAGCCGAGATTCAACCAGGCCTTGCCGAGGTGCGGGCTGTTGGTGAACTGGGTAAAAACGGCCGTGAGCTGCACCCGCGCCTGGGCCAGCGCGTTCGTGGCCGCGGTTTTTTGCGTCGCGGTCAGCGCTTCGAAATCCGAACCGGCGAGCAGCCGAAATTCGCCCAGCCACAGTTCGGAAGCCTTCACCCGGAGCAGGTCGGCGGAAGGGTCCTGTGGATTCCTGGTGAGATAGCCTCCAAGCCGTTCGAGCGCATTGGTGAGGCGTTGCGCCCCGGTAAGCAACTCGACCGATTTGAGCAGGGCGAGCCGCCGCTGATCGATGGGGAGTTCTTCGACCGCGACGATCTTTTCGTAGGAGCCGACAGCGTCGTCCGGGCGGTTCAGCTTCTTGTGGATATCTGCCTCGAGATTGAGGGCCTGGGCGAGCAGCCCGGGGCGGGCGGCGACGCGGGCGGCGACGACGGCATTCGAGATGGAGCCAAGACCGGCTTCCGGCGCCGGGCCGGCCAGCTCGGCGCGGGCGAGGAGGAAATGTTTGTCCCACACCAAGGAAGGCGCGGCACTTTCGGGAAGTTGCGCTGCGGCGGATTTGGCATCCGCGGGCCGATCCAGGGCGAGCAGCGCTTCGCCGAGGAGCAACTGTCCGCCGAAGGAAGCGGCATTGGTCAAGCCGGGAGCGGCGAGTTTCCGAAATGCTCCCTCGGCGGGAGCGAGCAGTTCCACGACCCGGGCGAAGTTGCGGGCGCGAAAAGCGGCGCTGGCCTCGCCCGTGGCGGCTTCGAGGACACGCGGAGAGTTTGGGAATTGCGTGTAAAGCTGGGCGAATTCGGTTCCAGCCGCGGCATAGTCCCCCTTTTCGAAGAGCGCCTGCGCGCGCCAGTAGGAGAACTGGTCCGCGAGATCGCCGGGCGGGGTGGCCGGCTTGTCGATCAATTCCACGGCCGCCTCGTACTTCTTCTGAAAGAAAAGCGCCTGAACCTGGAACAGGATCGCCTGCGGGCGCACCGGCGATTCCGGGAACTTCTGGACGAACTCCGCGAACTGCTGCTGCGCGCGCTCATAGAACCGGTCCTCGAACGCCTTGGCCGCGCTATTATACGCGTCCGTGGCGGGATCGGCCGCGACCGCGCCCGAAGCGAGCGCCGCCAGCAGCAAGACCAACCGGGCTAGGCGTTCCATGAAGAGTCAGTGTGCCACGGCCCGGGGAAAACGCCATCCTACTTTAGCCCGGCCAGGTATTCGATCAGATCGCGGATTTCGCGCCGGGAGAGCATGGTGACGAGCGATTCCGGCATGGCGGAAAGCCCTTTCTCGCGGTTGGCGATTTCGCTCTTCGCGATGGTGACGAGTCCGTCCTCCGGCGAATTGAGCACGAGTTCCCGGTCGTTTTCGCTTTTGATAATCCCGGCGTAGGCGGAGCCATCCTTTTTGCCCACCAGCAAACTCTCGAAACCCTGGGCGATCTGTTTGTTCGGCAACACGATGGCTTCCAGCAAATATTCACGGGTTTGTTTCGCGCCGATCCCGGTGAGGTCGGGGCCGACTTCGCCGCCCTCGCCCCCGACCTTGTGACAACGGAGGCAGGAAGCTTCGGCTTTCTCGAGGAAAATCTTCCGGCCCTCCTCGGCGTTGCCGCCCGCCAGGACCATGCGATACGGCGCCAGCGGATCGTCCGCCGGGGCCGAAGCCGCGAGCTTCGCCAGCTTTTCTTTGAGCGACGGGGCCGAACGCTGGCCGGCGGCTTCCAGCAGGTCCAATTGAATCTCGGGTGCGACCTGGCCGGCGGCCAGTCGGTCCAGGGCCCGGCCGAGCCATTCGTCGACGCCCGGCTCGTTCAAGGCCGCCAACGCCGCGAGCGAAGCCTGCTGTTCACCCGAAGTGCCGTCGCGCACGACGGCTTCGAGTTTGGCCAGCGCCCCCGCTGGCTTGAGCGCGGCCTGGGCGCGAAGGGCTTCCTGGCGAACCGGTTCGCTGGCATCTTCGCGGACCGCTTCGACGACGCTTTCCAGGCGGGAGTCCTTGAGCGTAACCAGCGCGCGCATCGCTTCCACCCGCGCCGACGCACCCGCGCTGGCATCGGTCGCCAGTCCGGCGAGAGCGGCACCCGCGGACGCGACGCTTTGAGCCGCCGCGAACCGGGCCGCCGCGGTGCGAACCGGGGTGGGCGCTGCGCCGAGCAATTTGGCCAGACCCCCTTCGAGGGCGTCCACGGCATCTTTCTGGCGGCGGGCTCCGACGGCGGGACGCCAGAGGCCGGTCACGGCGTCGCGGCCGGAGGGATCCTGCCAGGTGGCGAGATGATGGATGGCTTCCGCACGGATGGCCTCGGGCAATTCTTCCTTGGCCGCCAGGCGGCCCAAGGCGGCCGCGGAATCGCTGGTGCCGAACCGATAGTTCGCGCTCGCAACGCGCCGGAGCAATTCGGGGGACTGCCCGGCTGGATTCGACCCGAGGCTCGATTCGAGCGCGGCCAGCTCGCGAATCGCGCCGGCGATGGGGAGGTCATTGATGGCGCGGGCGGCTTCGATGACCAGCCTGGGCTCGGGATCGTTCAGGAAATGGGCGATTTCCGCGCGGCCGAGGCGGCGCAGGGCCAGGAGGACGCCCATGCGCACGGCCGGAGAATCGTCGCCCGCGGCGCGGCGGAGGGTTTCGAAATCGCCGATGCGGGCGAGGGCGAGGGCGGCGGCGTGGCGCAGGTAGGGGTCTTGATCGGCATTTTCGCGCAGCATCGCCACGAGGGCGGGCACCGAGGCGGCCTGGCCGAGGTGGCCGAGGGCATTGGCGGCGAACATGCGGACTCGGAGCGAGGCATCCGTTGTTGCCTCGGCCAGCAGCGATTGGGCCTGGATGGCGGCGAGTTCGCCCAGAACCTTGGCGGATTGGGATCGGATTTGGTCATCCTCATCCTTCAGGCGGGCCATCAAGGTTTCGATGGCTTGTTCCCGCTGGGCGCCGCCTTCGCGCCGGGCGATCTGGCCCAAGCCCCAAACCGCGTGCAGTCTTGAAAACGGACCGGCGGCAGGCGTGCGGTTCAGGACTTCGCGGAGACCGGCCGCTCCAGCGGAACCGCGGCTGGCGAGCTCGAATTGGGCCTTCTGGCGAATCCGCAAGTCGGGCTGGGCCAGACCGCGGAGGAGTTGATCGACGGAACGCTGGCGAAAGTCGGCGGCCAGTTCTCGTTTGGTTTCGTTGGCGGCGGCCGCGTCGAAGCCGTCTTCCGGAAAGACCCGGTAGACGCGTCCTTTGCCGGTCAGGCCCCAGCCTTGCACCCAATCCGAGTAGTAAAGGCCGGGTTCCGGGCCGAAGGAAACATCGGTGGGAAGCACGTCCCAGAGAAACCGCTCGGCGCCGACGAGTTCGAAACCAGCGCCCTTGGGCTGGAAGGCGAACGAATGAATGCCGCTGGTGCGGCCGCCGTGAAAATCGGCCAGAAAGAAGTGTCCGTCGTACCTGGAGGGCAGGCCAGTGCCGGGATAGTAGGCGAACCCGGACGGGCCGTCGGAGAGGTTCAGGATGGGCGGAATGATATAGGCCGCTTGGCCGTCCCACTGCGGATGCCACATCTTTTCGGCGTTCCAGGGGCCGCGCGAATTGGGGCGCTCGATGAACTGGAAGCCGACCCGCCATCCGCTGTCGCCGCCTTCCACCACGTTCACGATGCGGGCACGATCGCCGCCGTCCGAATTATTATCTCCGGTGAACAGGTTGCCGTAGGCATCGAAGGCGAGTTCCTGGGGGTTCCGCAGGCCGGTGGCGAATTCTTCGAGTTCGCTGCCGTCGAGATTGCAGCGAAAGACGGAGCCGGTGTCGGGGCTGCCGATCGAGACGCCCTTCTGGCGGACGCTGGCGCCGCGGTCGCCGATGCTGAAATAGAGGCGGCCATCCGGGCCGAGGATCAGGCCGTGCAGATCGTGCCCGATGAAGCCGACCCGCACGCCGTAGCCGTAGCTCAGGGAGGTTCGCTCGTCGGCCACGCCGTCGCCGTTGCGGTCGATGAGTTTCCAGAGATTGGGCAGATTGGCGAAGAAGACTTCGCCCTGGTGGGCCAGGACGCCGGCGGCGAGGCCATCGAGGGGATGGTTGAAGCCATCGGCGAAGACACGGCTTTCGTCCATTTTTCCGTCGCCGTTGGCATCCCACAGCAGTTTGACCCGGTCCGAAAACTTTTCGAAGTTCGGGAACCGGCCGCCTTCCTGCCGTTTCATCATGGCGAGGCGGTCGTCCGGCGTGCGGGCGGCCAGGTCTTCGTCCAGCCAGGTCATGTGACCCCGGATGTCGGTGACGCCGACATGGAGCCGGAAGGCTTCCGCCACCAGGATGCGGCCCTGTTCGTCGAAGCAGAAGGCGACCGGGTTGGCCAGGTGCGGCTCGGCGGCGATGAGTTCGGCCTTGAAGCCGGGAGCCAGACGGAACCCTTTGAGGGCCGCCTCGGCCTGGCCGGAGGCTTCGGCGACCTTGGGCGGTTCGGCGGCGGGAAGAGCCAGTTCCCCGGCAACGGCCGCGCTGGAGACGCCGAGAGCGAGCAGCAGGACGAGATTTGAACGAATCGAATTCGGCTCAAAAAGCATGGTCGCTAGATTAGGGGTCCCGCAGCGCCCGATCAAGCGGGTGTCGCGGGAGCGGGGTGAACGCAAGCGGCAAGTGACAGAAGGAGCGAGGTGGGCGGACGCGCGCTGGCGGCGAAAGCTCGAAACGAGTGGGTGTGTACGCCTTGGAAGCCATTTTTTAGGAAAAAAATTACGCAAGTTGTTTATGGTTAATAAGTTACGATAAAAATTGGCCTGGTTTAGAGTGTGTAAATCTTGTGTATTTGCGTGTATTTACGTGTACGCCGTGTGTATTTACGTGTATGGCCGTTGTGTATTTTCGTGTATGTGCGTGTATGGATACTTCTGAGGCACGCCCGATGCTCAGCGGGAACAGATTTCGGCTAGGATGGATGGGTTGATCTACTTCGACCACAATGCGACATCCCCGTTGACCCGCACCGCGCGAGACGCGTGGGTGGCGGCGGCGGAGAAGTATCCCGCGAATCCTTCGAGCCCGCATCGGCTCGGGGCACGGGCGGAAGCGGCGCTGGCGGAGGCCCGGCAGAGCGTCGCGGAACTGTTGGGGTGCTCGGCGTTCGACCTTGTCTGGACGTCGGGAGCGACGGAGGCCAACAACGCCTTTTACTTTCATGCGGCGCGAACGGCCGCGGCATCCTCCCGGGAGGTTTGGGTTTCGGCCATCGAACATCCCTCGGCGCTGGCGGCGGCCCAGCGGTGGTTCCCTGGCCAGGTGAGGTGGTTGCCGGTGACCGCGGACGGGGTGCTGGATCTGGATGCCCTGGAGGATCGCCTGGAAGACGCGCGGCCCGCCTGGGTGAGCGTGATGGCGGCGAACAACGAGACGGGGGTGCTCCAACCCTGGCCGGAGGCGCGGGAGCTTTGCCGCAAGTTCGACGTGCCGTTCGCCTGCGATGCCGCGCAGTGGGCCGGCAAGGAACCGGCGGCGGGCCTGGGAGCGTGCGAGGCCGCGATCGGCTGCGCGCACAAGTTCGGGGGGCCGGTGGGAATCGGATTTATCAAAGTGCCCGCGGGCTTTCAGGCGTTGCTCGTGGGCGGTCCGCAGGAGGACGGACGCCGGGCCGGGACGGAAAACCTCCCCTCGGTGCTGGCCATGAGCGCAGCCTGGCGGGAGCGCGCGGCCGCGATTCAAGCCGGCGAGACGGAGAACCGGCGGCGGTGGCGAGACGAATTCGTGGCGGGGCTGAAGGCGGCGCTGCCCGACATCGAAATTCTGGGCGAACGGGCGCCGCGGCTCTGGAACACGGTGGCGGCGCTGATGCCGGCGACGCCGGATTGCCGGCGGCGCTGGGTGGTGCAGCTCGACAAGCTGGGGTTCGCGGTTTCGACGGGATCGGCCTGCGCGAGCGGGAAGGAGAAGCCTTCGCATGTGCTGACGGCGATGGGGTGCGACCCGGCGAAAGCGGATCGCATGCTGCGGTTCAGCGCGGGATGGGAGACGACGGAGGCGGATTGGCGCGCGCTGTTCGAGGGGGTCAAAGCGGCGTTTGCCGAGTTGACGGCTTCTCGCTAGGCTCGTGCGCGATGACCGGAGTGGACTGCATATCGGCACTGAAAGCGCTGGGCGAGGAAACCCGCCTGCGCATCGTGCGGCTGCTCTTCAAGAAGCCGATGGGCGTGACGGAGATCTCCGAGCGCCTCGAGGTTTCGCAGTATAACGTTTCGAAGCATCTGCGGGTGATGCGCGAAGCCGGTTTGCTGGATGTCCAAAAGAGCGGCAAGCAACGGCTCTACTCGATCGTTCCCTCCCTGAAAGACCAGGTGGCGGCGAATTCGAACGTGCTCGACCTGGGCTGCTGCACCTTCCGCCTGGAAAAGCTGCCGAAATAGGCGCGGGTTCGCCTTCCGGCCCGGAGTGATGGCCAAGGCAAACGCATCGAAAATCCCCGGAGAAGCCTCCTGTTTCAGAGCGAACGTTCGGGCGAGGCGCCCGAACGGGACAGACGAGGGCGTCTGTCCTACCCAGAACGCCGTAGAATCCGGCGAGTTTCGATGCGTTCGTCCTGGCCCGTTCGTCTCCCGGCGCGGAGTTACGGCTTGGCGAGGCAAATTGTCATATGCATAGTAGGGCAACTATGCGATCGATATCCGGCCTGCTGTGGGTTGGCGGACTGATGCTGGCGCTCGGCGTGCCATTGGCACGGGCGGCGGCGCTGAAGATCAACGGTTCCACCACGGTCAATCTGCCGGTGGCGGAGGCGGCGGAAATCCTCCGGGCCGAGCGGAAGATGGACATTCGGATCGATACCCAGGGCGGCAGCGCCGGGGGCATTTCGATGCTGGGCGATGGGCTGGTGGAGGTGGGCATGATTTCCAAGCACGTCAGCGAGGCGGATCGCAACAAGTATCCGAAAGTTCAGTTCAAGGAGGTTCATATCGGGGAGGATGCGGTGGCGATGGTGGTGTCCCGCGATGTCTGGGAGGGCGGCGTGAAGGCGCTGAGCAAGCAGCAGTTGCGGGACATTTACGAGGGCCGGATCAAGAACTGGAAAGGGGCGGGAGGGCCGGACCGGCGCGTGGCTTTCTTCAACAAGGAACCGGGACGAGGCACCTGGGAGGTCTTTACACACTGGCTTTATGGCGACAGCCGGAAGGCCCCGGCCGTGAGTTTCCCTGAAGTGGGCGGCAATGAAGAAACGCGCAACAAGGTGGCCTCGACCCGCGGAGGGCTTTCCCAACTTTCGGCCTCGTGGGCCGACGGCAAGAGCGTTTTCGCGCTGGCGATCTTGGCGGACTCGGGGGAAGCGGTGGCTCCGACGCCGGAGAACATCAGCCAGCGGAAGTATCCCCTGAGCCGGCCCTTGTTCGTGCTGACGAATGGCGAGCCGGCCGGCGACGCTAAGGCGTTGATCGATTTTCTGCTGGGCGAACGCGGCCAGGCCCTCGTTCGCAAGCACGGCTACCTCTCGCTCGATCAGCTCCAGTCCCGACCGTGAGATTTGTCGGAACGGTTCGATGAGCGATGCACGGAAAACGGCGCGGTTTCGCCTGATGTGGTCCGGCGGCTGGACACGCTTCGCCTCCTACGGATTTTCCGTGCTGGCCTTGGGCTTTCTGGCGGCGATGGCGCTGCTCTTTTTGTGGCAGAGCCTGCCGGTCTGGCAACACGCCGGGGTGGGCTTTCTGACCGGAGACCGCTGGTTTTATCGCCAACAAGAGTTTGGGGCTCTGGCGATGATTTATGGGACGTTTGGCGTCTGCGCGGTGGCAGTCCTGGTGGCGGGGCCGATCGGGCTGGGAGCGGCGATTTTCATCGGCGAGATCCTGCCCCGCCGCTGGCGGCTGCCGGCCAAGGCGGCCGTGGAACTTCTGGCCGGAGTGCCTTCCGTGATTTACGGGCTGCTCGGCATACTCTTTCTGCGCGAGTGGGTTTATCGGGCGCTGCAACCCTTCGATCCGCTGAGCGGCGACACTTTGCTGACGGCCGGGCTGCTGCTGGCCGTCATGATCCTGCCGACGATCATTACGCTAAGCGACGACGCGCTGGCGGGCGTGCCCTCCGCCCAACGGCAGGCCGCGCGCGGCCTTGGGCTGACGCGGGCCGAGGCGGTCTTTTCGGTGGCGCTGCCGCAAGCGTGGCGCGGGATAATAGCGGCACTGCTGCTGGCCCTGGGCCGCGCGCTGGGGGAGGGGATCGCGGTCTTCATGGTGATCGGCCGGCAGGATAACCAGTGGCCGGCGAATTTGTTTTCGCTGCGACCCCTGATCGAAGCGAGCCAGACCCTCACGAGCAAGCTCGTCAGCGCGGAAACGAATCTCGCGTATGGCGACCCGCTGCATTGGGCCGCGATGCTGGGATTGAGCCTCACGCTCTTGCTGCTGGCGGGTGGGCTCACCCTGGCCGGGGTACGGCTGATGCGAACGGAGCTGCATGCGGCGGATCGTTAATGGAATGGTAGCGGCGCTCACGGCGGCGTGCGCCGTTGTGTCCATCGGGGTGATCCTCGCGCTGATCGCGGCGCTGGTCTGGCGCGGGGGTTCGGCCATCTCCTGGAGTTTTATCACCGAGCAAGTCCGGTTGGTGGGCGCGGCCGGAGGCGTTTTTTACAATATCGCCGGAACGTTGCTGTTGATCGCGACGGCCCTGGCGATCGGCATTCCGATCGCCACCAGCGTGGCCTTGCTGCATGGCGTTTACCTGCGCACGGAGCGGGCCAGGGAACGGGTGTGGACGATGCTCTCGCTGCTCAATTGCGTGCCGTCGATCCTGTTCGGATTGTTCGGGCTGATCGTGTTCGTGAAGTATCTGGGCTGGGGGAAATCGTGGCTCACGGGTGGGTTGCTGCTGGGATTGATGATCGTGCCGGTGCTGGCGCTCTCGCTCGTCGAACGGATTCAGGCGCTGCCGAAACGGTATGTCGAGGCTGGCGCGGGGCTGGGGCTGAGCCAGGCGCAGATCGTGTGGTCGATCGTGCTGCCGCAATGCGCGAGCGGACTGGTGACGGGATCGCTGCTCGGCCTGGCGCGGGCGGCGGGGGAGACGGCTCCGATCATGTTCACGGCCACGATTTTCGCGGGCGCGACCCTGCCCAGCGGAATCAAGGACAGCCCGGTATTGACGCTGCCGTATCACATCTTCGTGTTGTCGCAGGATTCCTTCGATCCGGCGGTGGGAGCGAAGGTTTGGGGGGCGGCGCTGGTGCTGCTGGCGCTGGTGCTCGGGCTGAGCCTGGCCGCGTTGCCGGCGCGGCTGCGGATTCATGAGGAGGCGCGGCGATGAACGCGCGGCGGGGAGTGATCGAGACACGCGGCCTGAGCGTTTACGCCGGGCGGCGGATGCTGTTGCGCGAGGTCTCCCTGCGGATCGAGGCGGGGCAGGTCTTCGGCATTATCGGCCCATCCGGCGCCGGAAAGTCTACGCTCCTGCGCTGCCTGAACCGCCTCGTCGAGCTGGACGCCGGATTGCGCCTCGAGGGGGACATCCTTCTCGACGACGAGTCCATTTTCGGCCGACAAGTGGATGTGGACGCGTTGCGCGCCCGGGTCGGCATTCTCTTTCAGCAGCCGGTGGTGTTTCCGATGTCGATTCACAAGAACGTCCTCTTCGGCGTGCGGCACCTCGGGCGGCATCCGCGCGCGGCGTGGCTGGGGATCGCGGAACGCGCCCTCGTGGAAGCCGCGTTGTGGGACGAGGTGAAGCATCGCCTGCACGAACCGGCCACGAAACTTTCGGTGGGGCAGCAACAGCGGCTTTGCCTGGCCCGCACCCTGGCTGTCGATCCCGAAATCATCCTGATGGACGAACCGACCAGCGCGCTGGATCCGGCTTCGACCGGCTTGATCGAAGATTTGATCCTCCGCCTGAAGGCGCGGCGCACGATCGTCCTCGTCACGCACAATCACGAGCAGGCGGCCCGGCTGGCCGATACGGTCGCCACGCTGGAGTTGCGCGAGGGGGCGGGCGAGATCGTTCGGTGCGGCCCCCCGCCGGCGAAAATGGCGGGCGTTCCGGCGTAACATTTCTCCTGTTTCGCGAGTGCGTTTCGCGCGCCTGTTGGTTATTGGATTGGGCTGCGGACAGCGCGGGCGCGGTGCCAGTCACAGACTCCAGGAAGGTTTCGGAGAGGCATCCAGCGGCGTGGTTTCGCCGCGCTGCAATTTGCGCTCGGCGAGGATGCCGATCATGCCGGCATTGTCCGTGCAGAGAGTGGGTTCGGCGAGGCGCAGGTGCAGGCCGTGCCGCGCGCACTCCTGTTGCAGGCGCGCCCGCAAGGCCCGGTTGCAGGTGACGCCGCCCGAGGCCGTGATCGTCCCGACGCGCCAACGGCGCGCGGCCCGGAGGGTCTTGGTGGCGAGTACTTCCACGATGGCGGCCTGGACGCTCGCGCACAGATCGCGCAGCGGGCGGGCGGTTTCCAGGATTTCGGGGTGGTCGCGCAAGAAGTACCGCACCGACGTTTTGAGGCCGCTAAAACTGAAATCGAGATTCGGATCGGCCAGGAGCGGGCGCGGAAAATCGTAAGCCTCCGGGTTGCCCTCGCCCGCCAGGCGATCCATGGCGGGCCCGCCGGGATACGGCAGGCCGATGAGCTTGGCCGTTTTATCGAAGCACTCGCCGGCGGCGTCGTCGAGCGTGCCGCCCAGCACCCGGTGATCCAGCTCTCCCTTCACATGCACGAGCAGGGTGTGGCCGCCGCTGACGATCAAGGAGACGTTCGGCGCGAACGATTCGAACTGCGCGCGCCGCTCGCGAATCCAGGGGGAGTAGAGGTGCGCCTCATGATGATGCACGCCGAGAAACGGGCGTTCGAGCGCGAGGGCCAGCGCCTGGGCGAATTGCACGCCGGCCAGCAAGGCCGCCGGCAGGCCCGGCCCCAGCGTGGCGGCCACTGCTTCGAGTTCCGTTTGCCGAACGCCGGCTTCGGCAAGCGCCGCCCGGGCCACCGGCAACAGGTTGCGCAAATGCTCGCGCGTGGCCAGTTCGGGGACAATGCCGCCGTATTCGGCGTGCGTGGCGATTTGGGAGGAAACGATGTTGGCGAGGATCGTGCCGTTCCGCACGACCGCCGCGCTCGTTTCGTCGCAGGACGTTTCGAGTGCCAGCAGCAGCACTCTTATTCCTTCTGCGCGGCGAGCTGCTTCGGGCCGAGCCGTTCGGCGCGCTCGCGATAGATAATCCCGCCCTTGAGGAAATCCCGCGCGCGATCGAGCTGGACGTCGCGCACGCTCTCGATCCGGTCGCGCAATTCGTCGTCCAGGCCATCGAGGCCGCCGGGCAGCCGCTTGAGATAGAGCGCTTCCTCCTCTTCGGGAGACATGGTCACGATCGCATCGGGCGTGATCCCTTTTTCGTGAATGACCTTGTGGCTGGGCGTGTAATACTTCGCGGTGGTCAAGCGCAAGGCCGAGCCATCCTCCAGCGGCATGATGCTCTGCACGGAACCCTTGCCGAAGGTCTGCTCGCCCACGACGAAGGCGCGGCCGACATCCTGGAGGCAGCCCGAGACGATTTCCGACGCGCTGGCACTCCCGTTATTCACGAGCACGGCCAGGGTGACCTTCGGGTAACGATCCCGGCCCGTCGCCTTGTAACTTTGCGAGCCCGCCCGCGGGGAACGGCCTTCGGTGGAAACGATCAACTGATTCCGCGGCAGGAAGACGTCGCAAATCTTCACCGCCTGATCGAGCAGTCCGCCCGGGTTGTTGCGCAGATCGATCACGAGCCCTTGCATGCCCTGCTTGTCCATTTTCTTGAGGGCCGTCTCGAACTCTTCGAAGGTATGCTCGCCGAACTGGGTGATGCGCAGATAGCCGATCTTGTCCTCTCCCAGCGGGTATTCGGAGCGGCCATTCTCGTCCTTGACCGTGTTGACCTTGATCGTCGAGCGGGTCAGCGTGTAATCCTTGATCACCGTCGTGCCCGGGCGGAGGATGCCCAGGGTGACATCGCTGCCCGGCTCGCCGCGGAGTTTTTTGACCGCTTCGGGCAGGGTGACCCGCTCGGAGTTGCGGCCGTCGATGCGCACGATCTTGTCGCCGGCCAGGATGCCCGCCTTGAAAGCCGGGCTGTCCTCCATCGGGGAGACGACGGTCAGCACGTTGTCGCGCAGCCCGACGACAATGCCCACGCCGCCGAACGCGCCTTCGGTTTCGTTGCGCAAATCGGTGGCCTTCTGCGGCTCGAGAAATTCGCTGTGCGGATCCAGCGTGCTCAGCATCCCGCGCATGGCCGACTGGATCAGATCGCGGTAATTGACCTTGTCCCCCTCGACGTAGTCCTGGCGCACCCGTTCGAGGACGCGCATGAAGATTTCCACCTGCTGGTAGACATTCTCCTTCTCGGCCGCCTGGGCATTGGCCTGATAGATCTGCGCTCCGATCAGGACGTTGAGCGCCAAGGCGGTGGTCAGGCAAATATAAAGCACCCGTTTCTTCATACGCTGAACCGGAAGCTAAGACCCGCACGCAGCCTTGGCAAGCGGCGGCAAACGAGTGGCGGCGAACGAGCGGTTCCTCATCAGCCGCCCGGGCCGCAACCGGTGAGCGAACTGGAAATGAAGCTGCGTGTCTTGCTCCGGCAACGCGGGGCGCAACCGCTCCCGCCGGTCGGCAGGCCCTGGCAGACCAGGGCGACGCTTCCTTCCAGCCCCACGTTCCCGCGCCTTGAGAGCCTGTGTCTGACAGGCTGCTGGGGTAGGAATGAACTGAACGAGGCAGCCAAGCTGCAGAGAGGGCCGCTCTGCCAAATAAGGGCGGGCGCTTGAACCGAGGTGATGGTTTGGGCAGAGTCGGGGCGTGATCGGGGAAACCCTCAGCCATTATCGGGTGCTGGCCAGGCTCGGCGCGGGCGGGATGGGGGAGGTGTGGCGGGCGCGGGTTACGCGCTTGAACGCTGATGCAACGGAATGAAGCCGAAGCTTTACGTGGAAACCTCGGTTTTCGATTACCTGGCGGCGCGTAGGACATCTGTTCCCCCACCGCTTGCAACCCGCCCAGATCATGGTGCTGGCGGAGCAGGCGCCGGAAATGCCGGCGCTCTTCCGGCGCGGTGACGGGGACCACTTGCGCCTGCTTCAGGAGCCGCGGGCAGCCCCGGCGGGCGGCACGGACGACGTTCGCTTGGGCCGAAGAAGGTGGACCGTTTCCGATTTCAGATGCCCTCTTTCGCCAACCCACCGGCGCTGCTACCGCCGGATCAGCTCCGGCCTTTCTTGAGCGGCTTCGATTTTCGCCATGGTCGCGCGCACCATCGCCGCCTTGTCGAGGCTCAGTTCGTTGGGAAAATCGTGTTCGCCCCGCTCGAAAATAGCGGCGGTCTCGCGCAGATGCGGCAAGACGGCCTGCGCGTGGGCTCCGTAGCGGAGGAGGATTTTCAGAATATCGGGAGTGCGCAGCTCGCTGGCCCATTGCGTCTGGGTGCGCAGGTAATCCGCGCAGGCCAGCATGCCGTCCTCGATGTAATGCGCGGCGAGCACCCGGAGGCCGGCGAGGCGCACGCCGTCGGCGAACATCTCTCCGCTGGGCGCGGGCTTGACGATGGCTTCGCGGATGGCGGGCAGGAGCGGCTCGATCTCCTCGAACGTCAGCCGTTCGTAGATGGTGCTGACTTCGCTGCGAGCCTGGCCATCCTGATTTTGCAGGCCGCGCAAGATCGCCTGGCGGAGCCGGCCACGATCGACACCCTCGAGCGGCGTGGGGCCCGCGAGCATGCGCCGGAAAACCGCGAAGCAAAGAAATCGCTGCTCCATGCCGCGCGGGTCTTCGGGCGTGGGCCCGCGCGCGATGCGTTCCAGAATATCGGGCAACGCGGGCAGCGCGGGTTTGCCAATGGCCGCCAGGGCGTCGGCGGCTTTCACGCGCAGCCAGAGGTCGGAATGCTGCAGCAATTGGCGGAGTGGCGGCACGGCGGGCGCGGCGGCTCCTTCGAACGCCTGCAGCGCCTGGCACGCGCCGAGGCGAGTCTCCAGCCGCGGCGCATCGAGCAGCGCGGCGAGCGCCGGCACGGACACATTTTTGCGGCGGGCGAGTTCGTCGGCCGCGCGTTCCCGCACGATGGGCGACCACGAGCCGAGGCGCGCCAGCAGCTCGGCTTCGGTGAGCCGCTGCCAGGCGCTCGTGCGGTCTTTGTTCGTCCATCCGCGCCCATCCGCGAGGAGGCTTTCCACGGCGGCGGGGTTCAATGGCGCTACGAGGGAAGGCTTCTTCCCGGTGAGGACAATCTTCTTGAGCGGCAGCGCATAGGCCAGCAGGTAAGCGCCGGTGGCATCCCAGCCCTCGTAGCTGTCGGGGCGCGGTTCCGGCGGGCCTTGATGCGGGAATGCGCCGTCCCAGCGCCGTGCCAGGTCGTGATACCACCCGCCGAACTCGGCCATCCACGCGCCGGTCGCGTGCGGGCCCGCCTGCGCGATGGCGGGGAGCGACCACAGCAGGTTGAAAAAATTGCCGGTGTGCCCGCAATCGCGCTCGCTCCCGTGCGAGGCCACGGCCATGCGGGTGAAAAACTCCGCGCCGTTCGCCTCCCCCAGCCGGTTGAACAGCACCGCCGCCATGCCGCATTTGCCGTTGTCCTCGTGCGTCTCGGTCCACGCCGGATGATCGCCGTAGGGCACCGCGCCCTTGCCAATGTAGAACCGCATCAGCCGCGCGCTCAATTCGATGGCCTTGGCCACTTCCGGGTCGTTCACGCCCGCGTCGCGCGCCATCGCTAGCCCGATCGTGAGCGGCAGGCCCGGCGAGTTCATCATGCCGTACCCATTCAACCGTCCGTCCGTCCGTGCGAAAGTATGCCCCCAGGAACCGACCGCGCTCTGGCCCCGCGCCGCTTCCAGCGCGAGCCGCCGCAGCCCGGGGAGCACGGCGGAGTCGCCCGTGGCGGTGATGTACTCCGCGAGCAGCATCATCACGTAGCCGTAGTACCACGTCTTGAAAGTCTCGGCGGAGAAATCCGCCGCCCATTGCGCCTCCCGTTTCACGAGCGCCCGATACGCCGCGTCGCCGCTGGCCAGCAGCGCCAGCGCGTTGAGCGAGCGCGTGATGCCATCCTGCTCCTTCGCGTAGTCCGGCGCCGCCATGCGCGCCGCGAGCGCCGGGATGCCCCGCTCCAGAATGCGGCGCGACTTCGGGCAATCGTACGGCGCCGTGGCGCTGAAGGTGCCCAGCACCGGCAGCTTTACCACGACCTCGCTCGCCTGCCCCGCCCGCCAGCGCGTCAGCGCGAGCTTGCCGCCGCCCGCGTCCGTCTCCGCCGCCGTGATGGCCCGGCCCAGTTCCGTGCGCGGATCGAAGGAAAACTTTTTCCCGCCCGCGCCAAGCAGCGTGTCGCCGACCGCGAACAGGCCCTCCGCGGGCGAACCTTTCGCGACGGCGGTGATTGCAATCTGCCGCGCGTCCGTGGTCACAAGCGCATCGCAAAACATCCATCCGCGCAGGCCCGTCGGACCGAGATTCCAGTCATGCGTGGCGCGCGCCGGAATGGTGCCGCTCTTGGTAAAGTCGGGGTTCGCGAGAGCCGCGCCGTGGTCCGCCGCCAGAGCCGCCGGCTCCAAGACAACCAGCGCGGCCCAGCCGAGAACTAACAGTAAGTTTTTCATTGTGTGGCGAACGCGAAATGCAGGGCGGTTTTGGGAGGTCATTGGCCTGGCGGCATTTTCCTCATCTCGAGAATTGCCTCGGCAAAGGCCTTGCCCATGAGCGCAAAGGTTTTCGCGCACCCGAGGTAGTGGTAGCCGGCGTTGGACGCGCCGCGTTTCCAGAGCGCGGCCTCGGCGGGCGAAATGAGCGCCGCCTCGAACTTCTCCAGATACGCGCGCTTTTCCGTCTCGGTCATTTTCCCATCGGCGTTGGCGTGGTCCTTGTGTTTGCTGTTCAGGAAATAACTCATCTGATGCACCTCCTCGTGCTTGCGGTCGATGGCGCCCAGCTCCTCCGGCCAGAAGGGCGCGGTGGCCACCGCCGCGACATTGCCCTTGAACTCGGGCCGCCGCGCCGGTGCGGTCATGGCCTCGCGGAAAGCGGTGATGTCCGGGCCGGCTTTCGCCCCGTCGACGCCCATCACGCCGATCACGAACGGCATGGACGGCGCGCCGAGATCCCGGCGCGCGTCGCGAATGAACGCGGCCAGCCACTCGCTATACCTCGCATAGCGCGGCTCCGGGCTCCCTTTCGGCGGCGTGGGATACACCTCGGAATTCACCATGTCGTTCCAGCCTTGCAGCCAGACGAACCCCGCCAGCTCGTAACCCGCCCCGGCGTCGTACACGGGGCAGACGCGCTTCGGGTCCGCGAGCACCTTCTTCACATGCTCGACCATCCGGCGGTAATACCGCCCGGAACCGGACTCCAAGTGGCGGTTCTGTTCGATATCCTCCCGCGAACGCGGAAACACCCCGGCGCTCGGCGGACGAAAGTCGTGATAGAGCGACTTGCCGCCCCACGCCGTCTTGATCAACAACACCGGCTCGTCCAGCGCCGCCTCCAGCGCGAGGCCAAAGGTGAACTCGGGGCCGATCTTGCCTCCGGGCTCCGCCGGATCGCTCCGCGCCCCGAATCCGGCCGTCAGCCGGCCGGTGCCTTCGCCGTTCTCATCGTCCATCCCGGTCAAATAGGAAATCCACACCTTCTCGCAGACGCGCGGTTGGCCGTCCGCGCCACGCATCTGTTTCAGCAACGGTGCCGTCGCCGGATCATCGCCGATATAATCGAAAGTTTCGATCGTCGCATGGCCCTCCATGTTCGACTGCCCCGCGAGGATAAAAACTTTCAGCTTTTTCGGCGGAGCGGCCGTCGTGTGCCCCACAAGAGCGAAACAAACCATCGCCAGACCCGCCAAGGCCCACCGAGGCCAGCCGCGAAAAATGCCAGATGCACCCCATTGGTTCGCATTCATACTCATCGCCGCAGTCTACCGTACCGCCCCCCAAGCTGTCTTGGCCTTAAAAATTCGTGGGCGAAGAATTTAACATTGAGGGTGCGGAGGACGCAGAGGAAGGGGCGGGGGATGGCATGCGGCCCGGATTCCGGGTGGCCGTGCGGCAGGGGGCGGAAAGCGGTAGAGGACTATCGCAGTCCAAGATGCTCCGCGATGTGCGGGGGCGCTTGAACCGAGGGGATGGTTTGGGCAGAGTCGGGGCGTGATCGGGGAAACCCTCAGCCATTATCGGGTGCTGGCCAGGCTCGGCGCGGGCGCTGACTCGTTGCTGTCGATTTGAAGCATGAAGAATCCGATTATCGCGGAGTTGCGCCGCATCCGGGATGCGCGCGCCCAGCGCCACCAGTTCGATATCGAGGCGATGATGAGCGACTTGACGACACTCGAGCCCTGGATGGAACGACAGACCTATGTGCGGCAGGGTGGATGCATGGTTTCCGTCGCGTCGCTGGACCGAAGAAAGCCGTCGCGCACCGCCAGTGGCAAGCGGGGGCGGCGAAGCGGGCATGAAGCACGCCACTTCGGCTCTAAGGGTCGAGGCGCCGTTCGTCGGCGGGATTGACCTGCCAGTCGGGAATGATCGGGGCATCCTTGCTGCGGGGGGAATGGGGGAGGTTGTCGTTATTCCAGCGGGCGCGCCAGGCCTCGTTCAGCGGATTGACGATTTCGCGGCGGAGGGCGTTGTCGGCATGGCCGTCGGCGAACATGAGATTGGTGCGGAACCGATGGCGGTTAGCCGGGCCGTCCTCGCGGCTTTTGGGGTCGATATTGGCGTCGAAGGACCCGGCCTTCGGCTTGGCGTCGCCCGCGCCGGGTTTGCTGTCGCCGAGCATGATCATCTCGCTGGGAGCTTTGACCATCGATTCGCGCACGACCAGGCCGGCGGCTACGCCGCCATCGATGTCGCCGCCCAGCCCGAGATGGGGTTGCTGGCCGGGATTGTTCAACCCCCAGTCGTTGTATCCGAGGGAAAAAAGAGAGGTTTCTTTGATCGCCCAGGGATCGAGTTTGCCATCCAGCCCCTGCCGGCCGCCGAGAGTTTTGTTCACATTCGTGTCCCAGCGGCTTTCGGGAAGGGCGGCCGGACAGGAAAAGACGGCGCGGTTGGTGCCCATCTCCGAGAAGAGACGCACGGGCCAGACGTAGTAAAAGCCGCGCACGACCGAGAGGCAGCCGGGGTATTTGTCGTTGGTGTTCACGTACATGATCGTGGCCAGGCCGAGCTGCTTGAGATTGTTCAGGCAGGACGTCTGCTGCGCCTTGGCTTTGGCCTTGGCCAGCGCCGGGAGCAGCATGCTGGCCAGAATGGCAATGATGGCGATCACCACCAGCAGCTCGATCAGCGTGAAACCGCGGCTCGAGCCGGCCAAAGGCCGCCCGCCGCGGGAAGGGCGTGGCATGGGGTTCATAGGATTCGAGGATGGCCAGCCCTCGCCGAAAAGCAAGCCGGACGCGGGTGGGCGAGTTCGGTTCCGCGCGGGTTAAGGAACCCTCCCTCCCGGCGGCGCGCCAGCCGAGAACGGAGATTCGGCGGCCCGGAGCGAACGGGGATCATGATTCAAAAAAATCCGGCGAAAATTCCCCGTTGACCCCACGCGGGGTTTGCCGTCAAATGTCCGTTCAAATATTCTATCGACCTATGAGTGAATCGTACGTTCCATTAATCAGTTCCGGAGTCGCGGGCCCGCTCGGGGTGCTGCATCTGCCCCGCCTTTGGCTGAAGGCCTCCCTCGAAGCCCGGGGCAAACTCGCCGCCGGTTATCCCGGCTGCGGCAAGGGTTACGACCAGATGGTGCTCGACGGCCTCGGCATCAGCCGCGACGCCGCGCTGAATTACATCAAGAGCTCCCGCCCGACCTACACCCAGTTCGAGAGCTGGGTGAAGAGCCAGCCCGGGGTGAAGCTCGACAGCGCCTCGGTGGGCGCCCTGAACCGCTCCATCGCCGGGTACAACCACGATGACGGCACCCGCAAGAGCATCCTCGGCGCCTCCGGCCTTCCGGACGACGGCGCGGCCTTCCGCGACGCGATCAACTTGAACAACCTCGACGACTGGAACGAGTTCCACGGCGCGGCGCTCAAGTAATCAGCGATACCGATTTCAAAAAAACACGAAGGGAGCGCAACCACGCTCCCTTTTTTGTGCCTGCGCCCGGCCGGGCGCTTCGACTGGTCCGTGAACAGCCAAGGCAGACGCGGCTCCGAAACCGCCGGCGGTCGATCAATCTGGGAAAATGGTGCCAGAGGCCGGATTTGAACCGACGACCAAGGGCTTATGAGTCCCCTGCTCTACCACTGAGCTACTCTGGCGAAGCGAGCCGAGATTATCTCGCCGACCGGCCCGCCCCTGTCAAATTTTTTGCTTTTCGACGCGGGCCGAAAACGGAGCGACCGGCGGCGAAGTGTCGCTGGGGCTCAGCGCGAAGCGCGGGGAGGGGAGGCGGGTGCGGTGGACCAGCCGCCGCCGAGGGCGCGGATGAGCTGGACGCTGGCGACGAGCCGCTGGCCGGCGAGGCGCGCGACGGCCCGTTCGCTGGCGAGGGCGACGCGATCGGCATCGACCACTTCGAGATAGCTGGCGATGCCGCTGCGGTGGCGGTCGGCGGCGATTTGGGCGGCCCGGCGGGCATGACCGAGCCCGCGTTCCTGGGAGGCCATCTGCTGCGCGAGGAATTCGAGGGCGGAGAGGCTGGTCTCGACTTCGCCAAAGGCGACGAGCACCCGCTGGCGGTACTCGGCGACCGATTCCTCGTACTGGGCGCGGGCGCGTTCCCGATTGGCGCGATTGCGGCCGCCCGAGAGCAGGGGGATCGAGAGGCTGGGGCCGACGCTCCAGACGCGGCTATCCCAATTGAACAGCGAATCGAACTCGGCGCTGACGTAGCCCGCCGTGCCGGTGAGGCGCAGGACGGGAAACGCCGCGGCCTTGGCAATGCCGATGCGGGCATTGGCGGCGGCGATGCGCCGCTCCGCTTCCGCCACGTCCGGCCGGCGTTCCAGCAATTCCGAGGGCAGTCCCTCCGGGATGGCCGGCAGAACGGATGTCCACGGGGCTCCTTCGGCCAGCGGGGGCAGGCGGTAGCTCGAAGGAAATTCGCCGGCCAGAATGGCGAGGGCATTTTCGAGTTCGGCACGCTGTTGCAGCGCCGCCGCCGTGTCGGTTTCAGCTCCGGCCAGTTCGGCTTCGGCCCGCGAGAGATCGAGTTCGGTGCCCACGCCGGAATCGAACCGCCCGCGCACGAGCTTCACCTGCTCCTGTCGCAATGAGACCGTCCGGCGCAATGTCCCGATCTCGGCGTCCAGCGCGCGGAGCCGGAAATAGTTTTGGGCGAGGTCGCCCTGGAGGCCCAGGAGCAGATTGTGGTAGGCGGCCACGCTGGCGGCGGCTTCGGCCCGAGCGCTCTCCCAGCCCCGGCGCACGCGTCCCCACAGGTCGACTTCGTAGCTCAGATCGAGCGGGGCGCGGATGGTGGTGGCGGTGACGTCGCCGAAGCTGGGCACCTGATTCGGCGAATAGCGTTCCCGGCGAAAGCTCGGCGTCGCTTCGAGGGACGGGACCAGATCCCCGCGCCGGATGCGCGCGGTGGCGCGAGCCTGTTCGATGCGTGTCAATGCGCCGCGCAAGCTCAGATTATTCGTGGCCAGCTTCGCCATCAGGTCATCGAGGGCGGGGTCGCCGAACGATTCCCACCAGGCGCCCTTGGGCAGATGGTCGCGCGGGAAGCCCTCTTTCCAGATCGCCGTGACGTTGGTGCTCTTGAAAGCCGTCGGAGTTTCGATCGCCGGCCGCACGTAGTCCGGCCCGATCGCCGCGCGCGTGGAACCCGGCGCGGCCAGCAAGAGCAGGGCGGTGGTCACCGCCGCGGCCGGGGCTTTCTTCCGGCCCAGCTTCATGAGCACGACATAGAACACGGGTGTTAAGAAGAGTCCGAACAGCGTGACGCCGATCATGCCGGAGAAGACGGCGGTGCCCATCGCACGGCGCATCTCGGAGCCCGCGCCGGTGGAAACCACCAGCGGATAAACGCCGGCGATGAAGGCGATCGAAGTCATGAGGATCGGTCGCAAGCGCAACCGGCAG